>JAZFYK010000146.1:0-4474 GCA_036443505.1 Gammaproteobacteria bacterium
ATCCTGCCGGACTCGCTACCGCTCAGCTCTGTCGGCGCCATGAACCCGGGCTAGTCGGGGCGCATGAGCAGAGCCGTCATGGCGTCGGCAAACAATGCCTCGCCCGACGAGTGCTCGTCGTAGACCTTGAGTAGCGGGATCGCCGTCCGCGCTATGACCTTCAGGGAGTACTCGGCGCTGCCATTGCGCAGCAGATTGGCTCTCTCCCCCCTCGTCAGCACCGCGAAAATCGCGTCATTGAGCGCCCGATGGCGATCCTCGAAGTGCCGGAACGTCGCGGCATCCACCGCCGTGATCAGCAGGAGCCCCTCCCGATGCGTGCGCCAGAGCTCGAGATAAGTCTCGAGGATTCCCGTGAGTCCGGCTCGCGCCGACTCCTTGGCCAGTGCACTGATTGCCACGGTCGCCGTATCAAAAATAGGATTAAGTATGGTCTCTAACAGATTATATTTACTGGAGAACATCGCGTAGAAAGTCGCGCGCGACACGTCGGCCTCGGCCAGCAGGTCTTCGACACTGACCTGGCCAACGCCCCTGCTCGCGAACTGCCGGGCGCCGGCCGTCAGTAACGCCTGCCGCATCCGCCGACGCCGGCGTGCGATCCGTGGGCTACGGCGCTGGGGAGGCGCCTCTTTCGGTCGTTTCGGCCCCATGCGGTAATCATACACGGTTATATGTTTACGTACAGTCTTATATGAAAAGAATTGGGACGTTCCGAATTTCTCCGCACAGCAAGATGGGGACATTCCGAATTATTTCGTTTCAAGAAATTCGGAATGTCCCCATTTTTGTCGATTTCCTATCGCGGCCAGGCGGCCGCTCCTACCACGATTTCGAGTGACGCCCGTAGGAGCGACGGCCTCGTCGCGATACTATAGGGCCCATGTCAGCCGTAGGACGTAATGCGCCCTGCCCTTGCGGCAGCGGCAAGAAATACAAACGGTGCTGTGCAAACAAGGCCGCGAGAATGTCGGTGTCGATGCGGATTGCCATAACAGCCGTCGCCGTCTGCTTGATCGGTGGCCTGATTTTGATCTTGACGCAGATCGATGACTTCGAGCCCGGAGCACCGGCCGGACGGGTATGGTCACCCGAGCACGGCCACTGGCATTAGACCTCTAGCCGCTTAGATTCTTCTTAGAGTGGAGACCGGTGGCTCGTTGACAACAGAGCGCGCCGCCAGCGTGCCGCTAACTCCGACGACGACCCCGCCCACGACCAATCCTGCCAGCCACAGCGTGGGCCCTGGGAGGTAATCGAGCTCGAACAGCTCCGAGGCCACGAAGTAGCCAATGAGTCCCGCGCCGAACGCCCCCAGCGTGCCGGCCAGCATGCCAAGCGCCGTAAATTCTGCTGCAACACCCTGCAGGATGACGCTTCGCCTGGCACCGAGCGTGCGGAGCACCGCGCTCTCGTACAACCGCTCATCCCGGGTCGACTGAATGGCGGCGAGCAGTACGGTAATTCCCGCCGCGAACGTAAACAGAAAGACGTACTGCACGGCCAGAGCCGCACGGTCCATCGCGCGTCTCACCTGATCGAGCACGGCACCGATATCGATGACCGAGATGTTCGGTAGAGCCTGAGAAAGATCCACGGTCGCAGCCCGTTGGTCCGGTTCGACGTAGAAGCTCGTCACATAGCTCTGCGGGAAGTTCTCCAGAGCACTCGGGTTGAGCACCATGAAGAAGTTCGGGCTGAACGTATCCCAGTTGATGCGCCGGACACTGGCAATTGTCGCCGTGATGCTCTCGCCCGCTACCGCGTAGGTCAACCGATCGCCCAACCCCAACCCGATCTCCTCAAGGATCCGTTCTTCGATCGAGACTTGAGGCGACGTATCGTCTTCCTGCCACCACACACCGTCGATCAACTCATTGGCCGGATTCATGGCCGCGGCCCACGTGAGATTCAGGTCGTCTCGCAGCTCGCGGGCCGCCCTTTCGTCCTTCGCCACATACTCGGTTACGGGCGTGCCGTTGACGTGGCTGATTCGAGCACGCACGAGCGGCGTATAGTCTGGTAACGAAATTCCGTGGTCGCCCAATATCCCGGTGACCGCCGCCCGTTCGTCCGACTGAATGTTGATTATGAAATGATTGGGCGCCTCGGCCGGCAATGCCGCCTGCCAGGAACTCATTAATTCCGTCCGGACTACCGTCAACAGCAGCAGGACCATCAAACCGATGCCGAATGCGACGACTTGCACGCTGCTCTCGCGGCCGCGTCGCGCGACATTGGCAATCCCGTAGCGCCATGCGACGCCCACACGGCCACGAAAACTCTGCAGGGCAATGACGAGCAACCGCCCGGCTCCGTAGAGCGCCGCGAACGTCAGCACCGAGCCAATCAGTAGATACGCGATCAGCTCGAAGTCCCGGAATAGCCAGTACAGCATCGCCGTTACCGCGAGTGTGGCGATCCCGTACACGACCGAGTAGCCGAGTGGGGGCGGCTCGAGATCATGGCGTAATACGCGGGCAGGCGGCACGTTGCGCAGTTGCAGGAGCGGCGGCAGCGCAAAACCGATTGCTATCGTCAACGCCGTGATCGGGCCGATCACTATGCCGCGCAACGTGGGTGGCGGTAGCTGTGCCTCAATGAGATCGGCGAGTAACAGCGTTAACCCATGCTGGGTCAGATAGCCGAGCAGGCTGCCGACCAAACCTGCCGCCAGGGCGAGCAGTAGAAGCTGCGTCAGCGTCAAGCGAAGAATGTCCCGATGCCGGGCGCCGATACATTTCATGAGCGCAACGCTATCCAGGTGGCGCACGAGAAAACGACGGGCCGCCATCGCGACGGCCACACCGCCGAGCAAGACGCTGACCAGCGCCGAGAGCACGAGAAATCTCTCCGCACGCACAACCGAGCGACGCACCTCGGGGCGGGCGTCACGGATATCGTCCAGCTCCTGGTCGAACCCGATCATGGGCTCGATTTCCTCACGGAATGCCGCCACGCGACCCTCGTTACCGGCAAACAGGATTTCGTACTCGACAATGCTTCCGGGCTGGATCAGGCCGGAATTCTCCAGGTCGACAAGGTTCAGCAAGACGGTCGGCGCGATCTCCATGAATCGCCAGCCTTCGTCCGGCCTGAACTCGAGTGTCTGCGCGACGCGCAGACTCAGCGTGCCGATCTCAAGATAATCTCCGACCCGAGCACCCAATCGCGCAAGCAGGCCTGGCTCCGCCCAGACTTCGCCAGGTGGCGGGACGCCACTCGCAACCCGAGGTGTCCCGGCCAGTTCATCCGCGATTCGGACCTCGCCACGCAGCGGATAACCGTCCGTGACACCACGCACGTCCGCCAGGTTGCTCGCCTCCCCGGCCAGAATGACGCTGCGAAAGTGGACGACCTGGGCCGTCTGCAACCCTCGCTCGGCGGCCAGTCGCTCGTACTCGGGTGTCAGCGGATAGTCGGACTCCAGGCGTAGATCCGCGGCCAGCACCTCGCCCGCCTCCTGGGTGACGGCCTGCCTGACGCGATCCGTAAACAGACCCACAGCGCTCATGGCGGCCACGGAAACCACGAGCGCGATTACCAGGATGACGGTTTCGCCCGCTCGCCAGTCTCGGACGAGCAGTCGCGTCGCCAATCCCCAACGCATGGTACTCACTAAAACACTCCTAGATCACGCTCATTGATCAAGGCACAAAGTAACCGGCAGCCGTCTCGATTCGCTCGGCCATGTCGTCGATCACGGCTGCGGCCAACTCGATCTGCGGATCCACTGTCTCATAGCTGCGCTGCTCGATCGGCTCGCGAACACCGGGAATGGTTTTCACACCATAGCCCGTGTAGAAACCGGGCGCGTAGATATGATGCTTGTACCACGGGCGACCCAGGAGGCCCGCCTCCCTAGTGAGCAGCCGCTCGCTTGAATACAGAAGCGCATTGAGCTCGGCGAGATCGTCTGCGCGCACTTCACCGCTGTCCAATGCGTCTTCGTAAGATGCCGCCGCATTCCATAATCGCTCGAGCGAGTTACTCAAAGGCGCAAAATTGAAAAACGGCACTGGGGATTCAGCCTTGGGCGGGCCGAGCGGTTTGGTCGGATCCAACGCAACGTCGAAATCGCCATCTTCGATCAGCGCATTGATACGCTCCGTCTCGGTCCTCTGATCGGCCGCAAGTTCCTCAAGCTCAGTGATATACATTTCGATATTGTCGGCGAATCCTTCGAATTCGAAAGGCAGGACGCGTGCATTCGCCAGCCTCAATGTCGCACGCCCCGCGACCTGAGCGAGGACCTCGCTGTATACGAGACCCGGATCCCGCCAGGTCGTGTAGTGCTCATAGGTGTCGTATAGCGTGTGATAACTGCCGCCAGGTCCTTCGCCGGAAAAACTCAGGTGGGCAGAGGCAATGCCGAGGTGTTGCAGGAACGGGGTGTAGTCGGAGCCCGAGCCGAGCGCCGCAATGCGAAGGTCCTCTCGCTCTCGCGCTTCCTCGCGCTGCGACTCGTCCCCGT
>JAZFYK010000147.1:0-8262 GCA_036443505.1 Gammaproteobacteria bacterium
TGGACGCGTTCTCCGATCGGACCTTCTCCGGGCACGTGCGGCGTGTGGCGCCCTATGTGCTGGATGTTGAGAAGCAGGCACGCACGGTCGAGATCGAGGCGGAGATCGATGACCCGGACAAGGGCGATTTGCTACCGGGCTACAGCGCTGACGTAGAGATCCTTCTCGCCAGCGAAGAGGATGCCATTCGCATACCGACCTCGGTCATCATGGAAGGGAACCGGGTCTACGTCTACGACGAAGCTCTCGGCCGACTCGAGCTTCGCGAGATCGAGCCCGGCATCTCGAACTGGGAGTACACAGAAATTACCCGGGGCCTGCGCACAGGCGAGCGGGTAGTCAGTTCCATCGATCGCGAAGGCGTAGAGGACGACGCTGCAGCTCGGCCCGAGTAGCCTCGAATGATACGGCTAGAAAAAGCCTGCCGCGACTTCCAGGTAGGCGACCAGGTCGTACACGCCCTGGATCATGTGGACCTCGAGATCACGTCCGGCGAATATATTTCGGTCATGGGCCCATCGGGCTCCGGCAAGTCTACGTTGTTGAATATCCTCGGCCTCCTCGACAGACTGAACTCGGGGACCTACTGGCTCAACGACGCCGATGTCTCCAGCCTGGACGACAACGCATTGGCCGAACAACGACAGCAGAATATCGGCTTTATCTTTCAGGCCTTCCACCTGATTCCGCGCCTGAGCGCGTTAGAGAATGTGGAGTTGCCGCTGCTGCTTGCGGGCGCACCCGTCGCCGCGCGCCGGAAACGAGCACGCGAGGTGCTCGACTCGGTCGGCCTCGCGACCCGATTGGAACATCGGCCGGATCAACTGTCCGGCGGCGAGCGCCAACGCGTCGCGATCGGTCGCGCGATTGTCATGAAGCCCGGGTTACTGCTGGCCGATGAGCCGACCGGGAATCTGGACTCGCGATCCGGTGATGAGGTCCTCGACATCCTCGAACAGTTGAACCGCGATGGAATCAGCCTTATGGTCGTGACGCACGATATCGATATCGGTCGACGCGCACACCGGCACTTGGCGCTTCACGATGGCGAGATCGTCAAGGATAAGGGTACACCATCGCGATGAAACCCTTCGACACCGCACGATTGGCATTCCAGGCAATTCGGCGTTACCCGCTGCGGACGTCCATGCTGCTGCTGGCGGTCTCGATCGGTGTCGCCGCCGTCGTGCTGCTGACGGGGGTCGGTGAAGGGGCGCGCCGCTACGTGACGGGCGAGTTCGCCGCGCTGGGCACTCATATGATCGTGGTATTGCCCGGCAAGGCCGAGACGGCCGGCGCTGGCGGCACCGGCACGCTTATCGGCGCTACGGCCCGCGACCTGACACTCGACGATGCGATGGCCATAGAACGCAGCGCGCGCATTATGCAGGTCGCGCCCCTCGTCGTCGGCAGCGGCAACGCTTCCTGGCGCGCGCGGGAGCGGGAGATTACGGTCCTCGGCACGACGACCGAGATGCTGGATGTTCTGCATTGGACCCTGCAGCTTGGCCGTTTCCTTCCCGAGATCGATATGGACATTGCGACGCCCGTCTGTGTGATGGGCAGCGTAGTCCGTGACGAGTTCTTCGGCACGACCAATCCGATCGGTCAGTGGTTACGGATCGGCGAAACGCGTTGCAGGGTTATCGGCGTGTTGACGCAGGGCGGCACTTCGGGCCCGTTCAACACTGACGAGCTCGTCATCCTCCCGGTCGCGAGCGCGCAGCAACTTTTCAACGCGCCCGGGGTTTTCCGGATCTTTGTGGAAGCCGTAAGCCAGGAAGCCATGGAATCGGCGCGCCGGGACATTATCGAGATCGTCAAAGCCCGCCACCAGGGCGAGGAAGATATTACCGTCGTCACCCAGGATGCGGTGCTCTCCACGTTCGAGTCGATCTTCGACATGATCACGATGGGCTTGGCCGGCATTGCCGCCATCAGCCTTTTGGTCGCGGGCGTGTTGATCATGAATGTGATGCTCGTGGCCGTCAGTCAGCGGACGAAGGAGATCGGCTTGCTCAGGGCGCTGGGCGCGAAACAGCGGCACATCATTGCGCTGTTCCTTACCGAAGCGGTCTACCTGTCATTTTTCGGCGCCCTGTTGGGCCTGATCCTCGGCGCTGCCGGGTCGAGTTTGATGAGCGCCGTGTTTCCGTTCCTCGATTTCACTGCCCCGACCTGGGCGATGGTGGCAGCCGTGGGCGTCGCCGTAATCAGCGGGTTGCTATTCAGTATTCTGCCGGCGCGTCGAGCTGCGCGCCTGGACCCGGTGCTCGCGCTCGCGGGGCGCTAAATAATGCGAACTAGAGACATCATTCGCTTTACCGCCCAATCGGTGCTGGCGCATCGCATGCGCAGCGGCCTGACCGCCTTGGGAATCGGGATCGGCGTCACGGCAGTCGTATTGCTGACATCGATCGGGGAAGGAATCAATGAATACATCGTCGAGCAATTTACTCAGTTCGGCACCAACACGATCGGAATACAGCCCGGTAAAGCGAACACGCTTGGCATCTCCGCCGGCGTGTTCAACTCGGTCCGTCCACTGAGCCTGCAGGATGCTGAAGCACTGAAACGAGCCCCGTACGCGCTGCACTCCGTGCCCGTCGTCTCGGGTAGCGCATCCGTCAAAGCGCGCGGCCGTGAACGCACGGTCAACGTCTTCGCAGTGGGCCCGGAGTTCGACCAGGCGTTCAAGTTCAACGTGTCTCGCGGCAGCTTCCTGCCTGACGACGACCTGGAGAGGCCTCGCTCCGTCGTCGTCCTGGGTTCGCGCGTGTACTCGGAGCTTTACGGCTCGGCCAATCCGCTCAATGACAGGATTCGCGTCGGCGGCGATCGTTATCGCGTCGTCGGCGTGATGGAATCCAAGGGTGACATGCTGGGGATCGATCTCGACGACACCATCTATATACCTGCCGCCAGCGGATTGGCGCTGTTCAATCGAGAGGGCCTGCACGAAATCGATGTTCTCTACGACGACGGCGCACCCGTGGACGAGGTCATCGCTGGAATCAGGCGTATCCTGCTGGCACGCCACGGTGGCGAAGACTTCACGATCGTCAGCCAGCAGCAGATGCTGGACGTGCTCGGCTCCATCATCGGCGTCCTGACATTCGGGGTTGCAGCACTGGGCGGCATCTCCCTGCTCGTCGGCGGCGTCGGCATTTTCACGATCATGACGATCGCCGTACGGGAGCGTACTCCGGAAATCGGACTGCTGCGCGCGGTGGGCGCAGAACGGCGGCGCATCTCGCAACTGTTCCTGGGTGAAGCCGTCCTGCTCGCGGGCATTGGCGGTATCGCCGGCCTGGTCGTCGGCTTGAGTATCGTCGGCTTGGTTCACCTTACCGTACCGGCGATGCCGGCAAACATCGCCCCCGTCTACGTGGTGCTCGCCGAGACCATCGCCGTGATCATCGGCATGATCGCGGGCGTCCTCCCGGCGCGCCGCGCGGCTACGCTGGAGCCATTGGAAGCGTTACGGACCGAGTGAGGCGTTCGCGGGACAGAATACGTCGTTGAGTTGATCGGCCAGGCGCAATCCTGCCTGAATCAAACGCAGCCGGACGAGATCGCTCGCGATCATCAGATAGTCCTCGTCCAGCCGCCGTGTCTCCGGGTCGAAACCATAGACAACGGTCCTGAGCGACAGTCCTTCCGCCGCCCATTGGCGGGGCGGGCTAGGCCGATGCTCGGCGGCGAGTAGCGTCGCCATCGGCATGATATTGCGCGCGTATCGTTCGGCCGGCAGTTCATCTTTGCGAATCGCATCGGTATCCCAGAAACGATGCAGGCTGGTTCGTATCTCGCCGAAAAAAATCTCGGTACTCGTGCCTCCGCGATCTGCTCGACGCCCGACGTGCAGCGGCTGATGCAGGTCGACAACGAAGTGTACGAGGAACTTCAGCGCCTCACTTCGCCGTTCCGGCGTAAGGTTCTCATCACGCAGGCGCGAGTGAAAGTGTGCAATCGCCCACAGGGCGTCCCCCTCCGGCGGGGATCGATACTCGTCAAAGCTGCCGTCATCGGCAATATTGACGTAGTGCCAGGGGCCAGAGTCGTCCCATGGCGGTTGCGTGCGGACCCGGTCGGCCCACAAGCCGAGTTCCCCCAGGTCATCGCCCCCACCTAAGCGGCGGATCTCCACCGCAGCTTGTTCACACAGATAGGTATCAGCCACCAGTCCGGCGATGCGATGACCATCCGGTCCGAAGCCGTGGGCCCGCTGAACGGCACCAATACCGCCGATGCCCAGGAGAGCTAATGCGATTAGGTCCGATACCTTCACACGGACGGCATCGCGCTAACTAATCGTGGAGAGCGGAGACGGACTTCGCCGTATCGAGCTCAGGCCTCGCCCAGCGCAGAGAGTCGGACATGAGCTGCAGCGTCCGCTCGACGGCGCCACGATTCTCCGCCACGAGCGCGCGGCCGGCTTCTCCCGAGGCCTCGCGCAATGCCGGTTGCTCCAGATACAACGCGACCGTTTCGGCGAGACCGGCCTCGTCGTGCACCTGGCGGCCGGCGCCCCGCTCCAGGACCATCGTGCTGATTTCGGCGAAATGAAATATATGGGGCCCAAAGATGACCGGCACGCCGACGGCACAGGGCTCAAGCAGGTTGTGCCCGCCGGTCCCGACCAGGCTCCCGCCAACGAAAGCGACATCCGCGGCGGCGTAGAGTCGCCGCAGCTCGCCCATCGTGTCCCCAACCAGAACGTCTATTGCGGCCGGCAGAACGCCACGATGCGTGCTGCGAAGCGCTACCCGTGCACCGCTTCGCCGACACAGGCGGGCCACCGCTTTGAACCGTTCGGGATGCCGCGGTGCCATGACAAGCAGGAGATCCGTGTATACCGCTCGAAGTGCCTTGAAGGCGGCAAGGATTTTTTTCTCTTCCCCGCGGTGCGTGCTGGCCGCAATCAAGACTGGGCGACCCGATCCCCACTGCTGCCGAAGCGTCGCCCCTTCCGCCAGGAGCGACGCCGGTAACGGCGCGTCAAACTTCAGGTTACCGGTCACCTCGACGCGGGTTTGAGCGATTCCAAGGCTTTTCAGTCGCTGCGCGTCACTGTTGGTTTGGGCGCAGATCAGAGTAGCGCGCTCCAACATGGCTCGCGCCGTTCGCGGCACGCGTAAATAGCCCCGCAAGGATTCCTGAGAGAGCCGCACGTTCACGAGAAACAGTGGAATGTTTCGATCCCGGCACGCCTTGAACAGATTGGGCCAGAACTCGGTCTCGGCAACGACCGCAATTTCCGGAGCAACTCTCGCCATAAAGCGCCGGACCGAGCCGGGGAAATCATAGGGCACATAGGCGTGGCCGACACGGCCGCCGAACAGCTCCTGGACCTGCCTCGAGCCTGTTGGCGTCATAGTCGTAACGAGTACGCGATGGCGAGGATAACGGTCGGCCAGTTCGTTGACGAGCTCAGCCGCCGAGCGAACTTCTCCGACCGACACCGCATGCACCCAGATGACCCGCTGGCCCTGCATAGGCTCCAGATAGCCGAAACGCTCCGGCCAGCGGAACCAATAAGCAGGATAGCGAACGCCGCGCCAAACCAGATTAAAGAGCACGAAAGGCAGAAGGAGATAGACAGCGATCGACCAGATTGTCATGGCTTAAGATTCGCGGCTCAGGCCGCCGACCGCCTCACGAGCTGTGTTTCTACTGCCTGGCGGGCAGAGAAATACTGCTTGTAGTCATCGTCGTGCACCGATCGGGAGCGGACGACGTCATCGAAAACCCCCATGAGACCCAGCGCGAGCTCCGCGACCTCGCGGACCGCGTAACGGTTGGCCTCGGCTGCCGTTACGTAGTCACAATACTCATTACGGATCGCGAACTCCTGCAACAAGGGGCTTGAGCTACGCCGCACGAGGAATCGCGCGCCGCACTCGGCGGCCATACCAAGATCGTTGATGTCATCGAAGACGCACGCAATCTGGTCTCGCTCTAATCCGTAGGTGGCACGGAACTGATCGATCGTGGCACCCTTGTTCTCGACGGCTGAATAGACTGCGTGAAAATGCTCCCGCTTGGCGAAACTCTCGGCGGTGTCGTTGTGCTGTCCGGTAATGATTGCTGTGATCGGTAGGGCCCCGTCGCGCCGCCACAGTCCGTAGCGGAACATATTCGTTCCCATGGAGTCTGCTTCGCTGAAGCCGCTGTCAGTACCCTGCCGTTTGGCCCCTTCGTTGAAGACGCCATCCCAATCGAATACGAGAGCACGAATGGCCTCGAGGCGCTTCGATAGCGCGGCAACGTCAATCAGGAATGTCCCGCCCAGCTCCTCGAATCGCGCCGCCGGCCCGGAGAGTTTTAGATTGGTTTCGCGATTAGAGATGTTCTTGACCAAGAATTCCGAGTTTTACGAGGTCCTGGATATCCAGCACCCCCGACGGCTTAGCGTCGTCGACGACGACGATGCTGTCGACTTCAAACTCCTTGAAGAGCTTCACCGCCTCATTCAACAATGCATCCCGGCCTATCGTCACCGGACTCTCTGAGAAACCGATTTGGGCCAAGGTCTCATCCAGGATCGCGCGCCCGTTTTCTTGCAGGCTGCGGCGCAAGTCACCGTCGGTGAATATACCCGCGACATTACCGCCTTCATCTACGAGAGTGACGGTACCGAGACGTGACTCGGTCATTTTCACCATGGCAGCTGTCAATGTTTCGGACGGCTCACAGACAGGGTTCTGAGGCCGGACGAGCTCGCCGACCTTCATCGTCATGAGCTGAGTGTGCTCCCGGAACTGCGCCGTGCCGAGGGCCGTCAGCGAATTATCGCAGAGATGGTTCAGGACCCCGAAAGGCACGGTGCATACGTGCGCACCCGCGAGTAGCGCCTGGCGGACATGTTCGGGATGACGGACCGAAGAGAACATCACCTTGCTCGAATAGTTGTGCCTCTCGATCACGTCTACGCACTGCTCGAATAATTTTATTGCGTCGTGGCCCTGGTCCTGGAGACGGCCGGCCAGCGGGCAGACGAATGCCGCTCCGGCCTCAATGGCCATATACGCCTGGTTCAGGGTATAGATCAGGTGGACGTTGACGCGGTGGCCCTTCTCGGTCAGTCGCTGACAGGCTGTCACGCCGGCGTTGGAGATGGGCACCTTGAAGACAGGTTCTCGTTTCAGAGGCAGCTTGAGGATACGGTCCGCCTCGGCGAGGATTGAGTCTACGGTCTCGCCCAGCGCCTCTACCTGTAACTCCGGCACCATCCCCGACAGCTTGACGATGGCGCCATCGATGTCCGTAATGCCGTGGCGGTGCATGAACGTCGGTGTTGTCGTCAGGCCTTTGATAAAACCGAACTCGACGGCTCGCTCGATTTCCTTGAAGTCTACAGAGTCTAAATAGAGCTCCATTACCTATCCTACGCTCGATGCTCGCGCCGCGTGCTCTCGAACCAGTGCGTGAATGTCCAACAACGGGCGTACGAAGTCAGCCAGTTGATCCAGATAGTACTGACTTGCGGCGTCGCATAATGCATCCGGCGGATTGGGGTGGGCCTCGATAAATATCCCGTCGACACCTGATGCGACCCCCGCCCTCGATAGCACGGATAGATACTCTCGAGTACCGCCCTCGGGATCCTTGCTCGGGATACCGTACTTTCGGATCGTGTGCGTAATATCGAAGATGACGGGATACCCGATCTGGTTCAGCATGAGGAAGCTCCGAGGATCGACGACCAGGTCGTTGTAGCCGAATGTGTAGCCGCGTTCCGTGAGCAGTATCCTCTCGTTACCGGAGGCTTCGATCTTCCTTACGGGTTTGACCATGTTGTCCGGCGCAATAAACTGGCCGTGCTTGAGATTTACAACTCCCCCTGTCTTGGCGGCGGCCACGACGAGCTCGCTTTGCATGCAAAGGTAAGCGGGGATCTGAAGGACGTCGATCACTTCAGCCGCCGGCGCAGCTTGGCTCGGGTAATGGATATCCGTGAGAACAGGAAGTTCGAATTCTCGTTTGATCTTCTCCAGGATCTTCAGGCCCTCATCGAGGCCTGGGCCCTGGTAGTACTCGAGCGAGCTACGATTATCCTTGGAGAAAGAGGACTTGAAGATCAGGGGGAGTTTGAGTTCTTCCGCAATGCCTTTAAGCCGCTCCGCCGTCGCCATCATCAGCGACTCTGCCTCGATCACGCAGGGTCCGGAAATCAAGAAAAGCTGATCCGAGCTGCAGTCGATGTCGCCGATTTGTACGTGCTTCGTGGTCATCTGGGATCCATGTCGTTGGCTGCTG
>JAZFYK010000148.1:0-2586 GCA_036443505.1 Gammaproteobacteria bacterium
CTGGCCGATCTCGAGAGTGTCGAGCGAGCGTTTGATAAGGCCGTGCGACAGGCCAAAACGAACGAGAAGGATGCAGTCGCCTGGCGCGACCTGCTGCAGCGGGTCCAGTCGGCGCTCGAGGCCGGGACGCCCGCCAGGGCGATGGAGTTTGAGCTTCATGAGCGCGCGCTGCTGGAGGACATTCACCTCATTACGGCCAAACCGGTCATGTACATAGCGAACCTGGCCGAGGGCGGGCTCGAGGATAACCCGTACCGGGAGAGCGTCACGGCGTATGCCGAGAACGAAGGCGCTCCAATGGTCGCCATCTGCGCCGCGCTGGAGGCCGAGCTCGCCCAACTGGAGCCGGCCGAGCAAGAGGAATTCCTGCGGGAGCTCGGCTTTACGGAGCCTGGCCTCAACCGGGTGATTGCGGCGGCGTACGAGCTACTCGGACTGCAGACTTTCTACACGGCGTTGCCTCAGGAGACCCGCGCGTGGACGGTGCCGCGAGGCGCGAGCGCGTATGAGGCCGCCGGCGAGATCCACACCGACTTCCAGAGAGGCTTTATCCGTGCCGAAGTGATCCCCAGCGATCGATTCATCGCCCTCGGCGGCGAACACGGCGCGAAGGAGGCCGGCGAGATGCGCCTGGAAGGCAAGGACTACGTACTCGCGGACGGCGACGTCATCCACTTCCGCTCCAACGTCTGAGCACAGTAGTGCGGGTCGCTGGTGGACGCGAATCGTCATGCGCGAGCCGATGGCGAGCGTGATGGTTCATGCCGCCCGTTAGCCACTGGCACTCACGCCTACAAGAGCGCTGTGGGAAAGGCGCAGGGCAGGATGAACTATCGCGTTCGGCGTCGGCGACCCGATTCCTAAGCGCCGGTCGCGGCGACTGCGATGACGGCGTACCACAGGAACTGAATCAGGGTCAGCAGCGAGCTCTCGAGGATACGTTCGTCATCGCCATGCGCTCCGCCGGCCCCGGCGACGTCTTCTTCGGACCGCACCGGGCCGAAGCCGTAGCACTGCGTTCCCTGCGCGCGAATCTGCGCCATGTCCGTGGCCCCGGTGCGCATGGTCGGCAGCGTCACAGCATGCGGGAACAGACGCCGGGTGACGCCTTCCAGGGCCTGGAACATCTCGTTCTCCAGACTGGAGGGCGGGCTCGCCGGCCGGTAGATCCCTTCCGGGATGATCTCGACATTCGGGTCGTTGATCACGCCGGCCAGGTCACGATAGAACTCCTCCGGGTTCTCGTCGGGCAACCCGCGGATGTCGAGCGTGGCTTCCGCTTCAGCGGGAATCACGTTCCGGCGAAAACCGGCACTCAGCATCGTCGGCACAACCGAAGTACGCAGTAAAGAATAATGTTGCGGCTCGTGCTCGGCGAAGTAGCGTTCGATTTGAGGCTGCTGCGCGGGGTCGAGTACGCCCTTGTAGCGGGCGGCCTGCTCGGGCGGGCTGATATCGCCGAGGCGGTCGAAGTAGGCGCGCGTCGTCTCATTCAGGCGCAGCGGCGTTTGCCATGCGGCGAGTCGACCGACGGCCGTGGACAATGCCGCTACGGCGTTGTCGACTCTCGGGACCGAACCGTGCCCCGCCGTCCCGTGGGCAACGAGCCGGACCCGCATTGGAAATTTCTCGGTCGTGCCGATCGCGACGTAGCGAACTTCGCCATCGCGCGCCACGGCCCCGCCACCTTCGGCCAGACAGTACTCGGCCGCGATCTCGTCCCAATGGTTCTCGACCATGTAGTCGACGCCGAATCTCGTCGTGCCCTCCTCGCCCGCCTCGGCCAGGAAGATCACATCCCGGTCGAGCTCGACGTCGGCGCGCTCCAACAACAACATCAGCATGAGCGCAGCGGTGACATTGTCTTTATCGTCGAGCGACCCGCGGCCGTAGATGTACCCATCCTTAGCGACCGCGGCGAACGGGTCGACGGACCAGTTGTCGCGCTGCACGCCGACGACATCGGTGTGGCCCATGACGAGGATCGGGCGCTTGCTGCCGTTGCCACGAAGCCGTGCCACCAGATTCGCGCGCGTCGGGTCGAGCGCGTAGAGCTCGGCCTCGATGCCCGCCTGTTGGAGCACTCGCTGTAGATACGTCGCAGCTTCGGTTTCGTTGCCGGGCGGATTGCTGGTATCCGTGCGCAGCAATGCCGAGAAGTACTCCATCGACTCCTCAGCGACGGCCGGCCAATCTACGGGATAACGGTCCTGCGCGTTGCCTGCGAGAGGAACCGCTGACAGGACGACGCAGAGTAGCGTCGCCGCCAGGCCATTGTGTCGCCCAGTGTGTCGTATCGATGTCATCGTGTTGCCCGCCGAGTGTTTTCCCGAATATTACGCGAGTGTACGGCAGTCGTGATAGTTCATGCGCGCCCTGCGCCTTACCCACAGCGCTCTTGTTAAACGTTAGTGCCAGTGGCTTCGGTTGGCATGAACCATCACGCCTACCGCACACTCGCTGCCGATGCGACGGCCTCCCGCGGCAACCGGCATGCTAGAGTGATCCCCATGCAGCCGCGCCAGCCCACCGCCCGCACGCTACCGGCCCTAGCCGGCTGCATCGTGTGCTTAGCCACCACCCTGT
>JAZFYK010000149.1:0-5051 GCA_036443505.1 Gammaproteobacteria bacterium
CTCGTGGGACAGCTGGGCAACATGGGCGACAACGGCGGTTCGTTCTACGGCCTGCACATGATCGCTGTCGACCCAGAGGGCAACATCTACACCGGTGAGGTCTTCGCCGGCGAGCGCGTGCAGCGGTTCGTGCCCGCCGATAGCCCGAGGGGAGAATTGCTCCAGCAACTAGCCGGCATGCAGTAACCGGCAGAGACGCTGATGCGGAGGAGTTTCGACTCCTCCGCTGCCTATCAGCCGCCTACGGGACGGGGGAGTTCTCGCGCCGCACCGAAATCGTGGCCGCGTTGCAACGCGCGTGATGCCGATCTCTGGCCTACCTACGGCGCTGATCTCATGCGACGGGAACTATGCTGGATGCGGCGCGTCTGAAGGGGAGACGGCATGGAGTCACTGAGCACTCGCTCATCGCCACCTTATTCCTGGGGGAGTAGGAATTGATGAAAGCGAGCACCCAGTGACAGGATCGTAGTCTAACGCTCTATGTGCCGCCGCGAAATAGCGTAGTCCCCGCTGTCGACCAATCGTACAATGTAGAACACGACTGCACCGAGGGGATTACGATGTTTATCACCAATATTGAGGAAATTCCGGGTAAGACGATTGTGACGTCCCACGGCGTCGTGTCGGGCAGCACGGTGCGTGCGAAGCACGCCGGGCGCGATATCATGGCCGGTTTGAAAAACATCGTCGGTGGCGAGCTGACTGGTTATACGGAGCTTTTGACCGAAGCCCGCGAGCAGGCGTACGACCGGATGCAAGAACAGGCAGCGCAGCTCGGCGCGAACGCGATCGTCAACGTCCGCTTCTCTACGTCGTCGGTCACGGCCGGCGCGTCGGAGATCTACATTTACGGAACGGCCGTGACGGTCAAGTAAGCAGTCATGTTCGAGCTTTCCGTCCTGATCGCATTGATCGTGACCGGTTACGTCGTCGGCCGGTACCTGGAGCGAAAACACTATCGCTCGATTGAGCGGCGCGAGCGCGAGTTCATTGATCTCATCACGACGTCGAGTAAGCACCCGGTAGGTGATATCCCATCGAAAGTGCGCGCCGAGCTGGTGCAGGGTGCCTGCGTAATCTCGCCCGATTACTTCAAGCGATTCGTCGCCGGGCTGCGCATGCTGTTTGGCGGCAACGTGCGCAGCTACGAGACTCTGATCGACCGTGCTCGCCGCGAGGCCGTGCTGCGACTGAAGGCGTCCTGCACCGACGCGAGTCAGATCATCAACCTGCGCGTCGAGACGTCGTCGATCACGAAGGGCCGCAAGAACCAGGTAGGCTCGATCGAGGTGCTCACGTACGCGACGGCGCTGTTCTACTAACCGGCGATGGACTACAGGCCCGGGCTCCCGAAACGTAACGTCAATATCTCGCACGAGCACCCGCTGAAGGAATTCTTCGTGTTGCTGGCCGGCACGATCGGTGTCGTTGTTGCGGTTTTCGTAATCGTCGGCCTCTTCGTCGACACCGCGGTGCAGTACATTGATCCGGAAGTCGAACGGCAGTTGTTCGGCGTGGATGGAGGAGACGGGGACGAGTTAACCGAACCCGAGCAGGAACTGCAGAGCCTGCTCGACCAGCTTGGCAATTGCGTCGACGTTGCCTACCCGGTTACCGTGCGGATCTCCGAATCGAGCGATATGAACGCATTCGCGCGACTGGGCGGCCGGGTCACCGTGCTGTCCGGGTTGCTCGACAGAGTCAAGACCGAGAATGGTATCGCGTTCGTGCTCGCACACGAGCTGGGACACTTCAAAAGTCGCGATCACCTGCGTTCGATCGGCCGGGCGCTGGTGCTGCTCGCCGCGTCGGTCGCGCTGACGGGCGCGAATTCGGACGTGTCGAACATCATGACGCCGGTGTACAGCGTCGAGACGGCCAGATTTTCGCAGGAGCGCGAGCGCGCCGCGGACGCTACCGCGTTGCAGGCCTTAAATTGCTACTACGGCCATGTCGGCGGTGCCACTGAATTCTTCGAACTGATGGTCGAGCCTGGTGACGATCTCGAATGGTCACTGACGCATTATTTTTCCAGTCATCCCGAACCCCAGGACCGGATCGACGACCTGCGCGCATTGACCGAGGAATTGGGCTTTCGAGAATCAGGCGTGACGACGCCGGGGCGAATCGGAAAACCGATCTCTAAGACACCACGGTGATGATGAGACGGGCTATCGAGACCTGGGAGGATTACTCTGCTCCGGCCCGTATGACCCCGGCGTTGCGACCAGTAATCTGCGCGACGTCGCCGTTGCTGAACACGACGCGCGTCAGCCGCATGAAGTTAGCCCCGCTTCGGCTCGGCGAACCCGTAACCGCAGCTAACCTGTCTCCCGACTTGAATAGATCGCCACCCAGCCCCCTGCGGCGTGCATTATTGGCGCTCGGCAGTTCCGCACTCCACTCCACCACGTTGCCGTCGTCGTCCAGAAAGACATAGACGAGCCTGCCATGCGGATTGACAAGATCATACGAGACTACTGTGGCGTCATTGTGCTCAAGCTGGGCAGACGTATCGAAGTACGTGGCCCCATTGTGATGAGCTGTCGCACCGGACCCGATGAACAGTATCAGGGAGGTGAACGGCAATAGATATTTAAGCTTTGTTATCACCTATTTACCCAGCACTCACTGTATACCGCCAAATTCGGGAATACACTCATACTCCCAGATCTCACCGTCGACTGCGAAATTCCACCGGCCGTTCACGACGTAGGGCTCTTCGTAGTACCGTGGATCGTGCACCTCGCCCGTGAATGTCAACGTGTCCCCATCCCGGCTGTAACGCTCGAGAACGTAGGCGTCCTCATCCCCCGAGAACGGGAAACCGTTCGTCCACGTGTAGTTATCCGGCGACAGCAGAGTGGTTCGAACCACTAGCGTCTCGCCTTCCCAGTGACCGGTGGAGTAGCCGCCTATTGACGGCAGCCAGTGATCGGGCGCCTCCCGGCCGTCCGTGAAGATCCGGCGTACCTGGTGAAAATGCTCAGACAGAAGCAGGACCTGGTGATCCTGCTGGACGATCTCTATCGGATAGGGATCGACTAGTCCCAGCGGTATACCCGGCATGAGGCACCGCAAGGTCGGGTCTTTCTCCGCGCTGTAACTCTCGAATTCCGCCCGTCCCTCGGGTGTCAGCCTGACCTCGTTCGGCGGTGGTTGTCCCATCCGGGGCGGGTGCTGCGGATTCCAGATTCCCTCGAAATCGGCCTGGGCATGGGCGACACTGGTGAGGTGAATGGCTACAGCACTGATTGTAACGATTAGAGCGATTCTTCTAGTACGCATCATTGAGCTATTATCCTGAACGGTCTTCCGAAATCGTACTCTAGATTCGCCGAGTGCGGCAACCGCCTATCGAGGCACGAATCGCCTCGTTGCTTCCAGATCGCAGTTGAACGGAACGATCTCCAGTTGCGGGGAATAGATCAATTGCCTGGAATGAGTCATTGACCCGACGATGTACTCGGGGTCCTCGAGCACAAACTCGAGTGTCATCCGGGTGCCGTCCTCGCCCAGCCTATAACGCTCGACGACATGCTTTCGGGCGCCGGAAGGAATGCCGTTCTGGTAGGGCGATCGATTGTCGGCGAAATTCGCCGTGTCCACGACTAGAACGTCCCCTTCCCACCGGCCGATCGAATGACCCTCGTGAGAACGGTCGTCCGCGTCGGGATGCTCGCGCCCGTCCATGTACACGGTCCGCTCCTGGTCGAAGTACTGAACGCGGATCTTGATGATCTCTTCACCTTCGATGAATTCGATCTCCATTGGGTAGATGTCGGTGTAAATGAGCCCCCCGGGCGTCGGCTTCGTCATGCAGGCGAGTTCCGGGTTCTCCTCGGAGTTCTGGTTGTACGCAGCTTCGAGAACCCGGCCCTTCTCGGTCAATGTGAGCTCACGAATCATGAGTTGGTCCAGACCCCCGGGATAGTCGGCGCCCAGGCTCGACCGGTCCACGATCCACCGACCTTCCAGCGACGTCGTGCTGGCGGTCACCGGCGGAGCCGGCAAACGAGAATACGATATCGGAACGCCCGCCTTTTCAATCGACACGATTAATCCATACGGTCGTCCGTCTCGCGCAGGACGCACGCCAACCGTAACCCGGTCTCCGAGCGCCAGAGTGTCGCGAGTCCATCCTCTTCGCGCAACGGAGATCGCCGAGCCTAATTGCACCGTCCACTCGATCGGCTCACCGCGCTCATCTATGCTCTCGACTGTGAAATAGGTGTGCGGATTTCGCATACTGTACTCGGTGACGCTCCCCTCGAACGTCACGACCGAGTTCATGTCCAGCGCAGCATCGCTATGATGGCCAGACGCCGCTGAGGCGAGCACAAAAGTCGCCGCGGCGAAGATTGTCGTAAGTCTCATGAATACCCCCAAGCGTGGTTCTTAAGACCCATTCTCGTGCACATTCCGTCTTTTCGAATCAGAATGCCACTAGCCCCCGGTCAGTTGAAAGATGATTCGATTGGTCACACCACTTACTTCCACGGGTTGTCCGTTGACCACACGGGGCTTGTACTTAAACTTGGCAGCAGCGGCCACCGCGGCGCGCGCGAAGATCACATTGGACGATTCCAATACCTCTATATCCTTTACCGCGCCGCTGGCGGTGAGGGAGAATCGAAGCAGGACCCAACCCTCGAGATCTCGCTCCACGGCCCGGACGGGATAGACTGGCGCCACCGTCAGAATCGGCAGGTAATCTCCATCGGAGGCGAAGCCAATGAATCCGCTCACGCGATGGGTCGTTTCTAGGGATACTTCCGGCGCGGCAACAGTGTCCACGTTCCCGGTCATGTCCTCGGCGGCGCCTGCCTCGGGCATCCACGTCGGCATCTCCTCGGGTGGCGGCAGTCGTTCCGCCTTGCGTCGCCTTTGTTGCACGGTCTGCGTTCGCTCGACGCGAACGAAGTCCACACGATAACCCCTCGTGTATGCAGTCAGCGTCTCCTTACCCGTCACGATCATCTGCTCCATTGCGAACAACAAACTGACCGTAATTATTGCGCCACCCACGGGCACCAACGCGCGACGAA
>JAZFYK010000150.1:0-3634 GCA_036443505.1 Gammaproteobacteria bacterium
AGGGATACTTATGAAAGCGTTACTTCTTCCGCTCGTCAGCGGAGTTGTTCTACTCCATGGCTGTGACGGTCGGTCACCCGCGGCGACGGACCAACAATCGGCGGGTGACACCACGCCGCCGGTCATCAGCGAGGTCATCTTAAACCGGAATCCGAATCCGACCGTGCCGCTGGCCGCCCTCTTGAGTGTTTCGACGGATGAACCGAGCGAGTTGACGGTCAGAATCGACGATGGTGAGCAAACCTGGGACGCTACTTCGAGTGACGGCTTCGCGACGGAGCACTCGCTCATGGTGCTCGGGATGCGCTTGGGACGCCTCCACCACATCACCGCCGTGGTGAACGATCGGTCGGGAAATGTGAGTACGACGCGGCCGCTGCCGCTGGAGATGCCCCCCCTTCCTGCGGATCTCACGCTGCCGGAGCTTATCTCTTCAAACCCCGAGCTCATGGAGCCCGGCGTGACGATGTTCAATGTGTTCCAGCTGCCCCCCGGACTCGGTGGACCGGCTGCTCCGACTTCTGTGCTATACATCGTCGACGATCAGGGGGAGATCATCTGGTATTACCGGTCCGAGCTCGAAGTGGGCGATGCGCGCCGGATGAGCAATGGAAACCTGCTCTTCAGCACCGGTGACTCCAGTCGCGGGGTGGAGATCGACATGCTCGGCAATGTCGTCCAGCAGTGGCACGCTGTCGGCACCGCAACGGATGTCCCCGAAGGCAGTACACCCGTGGAGATGGGCTCGCTGCACCACGAAGTCGCCGAGATGCCCTCGGGGAACCTGCTCGCCTTGAGTTCGGAACTGCGAGTCGTTGAGGATTTTCCGACCAGTGACTCCGACCCCGATGCGCCGCCCGGGCCTGGTTCAGTCATCGGCGATGTCATCGTCGAGTTCACCCGGGACGGGACGGTAGTCAGGGAGTGGAAGCTCCTGGACATCATGGATCCGTATCGCATCGGCTTCGAGTCACTCGACGGCAGCTTCTGGGCTGTTCGCTACGGGCCATTGATCGAGGACCTGGAGGCGGAACCCATCCGCGACTGGGCCCACGCCAACGCCGTGATGTACGACCCCAGCGACGACTCCTATATCGTGTCCCTCTACCATCAGGACGCCGTCGTTAAAATCGATCGAGACACGGGCGAGTTGCTCTGGATTCTGGGTGCGCCCGACAATTGGCAGGAACCCTGGAGTTCGCGTCGTCTGCAACCGGTCGGCGACCTCGAGTGGCAGTACCGCGAGCACTCGCCGGCCCTAACGCCACAGGGAACGATGATCTTGTTCGACAACGGCGGTGCACGCGCCGGCGCGTTCCAGGAGCAACTCCCGATGGAGCAGCGATATAGTCGTATCGTGGAGTACGACATCGATGCGGAAAGTATGGAGGTCGAGCAACTCTGGAGCTACGGTGGCCCCGGAGACGATCAATTCTTTTCCGCTTTCCTCGGCGATGCGGATTGGCTCCCTGAGACGAGCAATATCCTGATCACCGACGGAGCCCGAATCGTGCCGCCCGAAGAGATGCCGGCCGGAGCAGAGGAAGCAAATGAAGCTGAGGAAGCGGATGACGCAGAGGCAGCAGAGGGGACAGAGGAAGCAGAGGAGTCGATCGAGATCATTGACATGCTCGAGAACTTCGTTTTCTGGGGGCGCGTCTTCGAAATCACTCATACGCAGCCGGCCGAAATAGTCTTCGAAGTGCAGGTGAAGGATGCCGAAGGAAATGGCGTGCTCGTCTACCGCGCCGAGCGCTTGCCGAGTCTGTATCCTTAGGTCTAAAGCCAGCGAACTGAAGGCTGGGCTGTGAGGTCTCCGCCGACGGTGACGTCTGCTACGTGTCCACGGCCTCTTTTCCTTCACCGCCGAACCGCGTCGCGAAATAGCCGATAATCAGGCCGATGATCGCCCCTTCGGCCGCGAACCAGAACGGCGAGGTCAGCACGCCGGCCTCGCCGAAAATGTTCGACATTATTGCCTGCATCGTGTCGTAGGCGAAAAAGGTCAGGACGAAATTCATCCAGGCGCCGATCAGCGGAGCGCGAAACCACCAGGGCATCGGCAGCTTCAGTATCGGGTGGTACGTGAATACGCCGAATACGCCGATAATCGCGCCGAACGTCGTGTACCACAACAGGATACCCCAGCGAATCAGCCAGCCGGCTTCCGGCAAGAAGTACGGCAGAAAGATAAAGCCCATGAGCCCAACCAGAAAACCGATACCTTTGCCGACCACAATACGCGTCATCAAAGAGGGCTTGCCGAACACTCGTACCTCCTGAGATTTGACCGACTGTGCTCGCTCCGAGCTAGTTTCCCGTCACGGGCCTGAATCGCTGAACCCGCCTGCCGTAGTTGGTTTCGGCGACGTAAAGATTGCCCTGCGAGTCCACGGAGACCGTATGGCCGTGAGTAAAGTTGCCGATCTGATGGCCGGGGCGGCCGAACGAGGACAAGATTTTGCCGCTCTCATGATCCAGCACGTGGACCATTTCGTTGCGGCCGTTCATGACATACAGGTATCGTTGTCCTCGATCAGGCGAAAAATCTACCCACCAGGCCGTGCCACGGAAGTCGGGTATCTCCGAAGTGCCGGTGCGGATCCAGATGTTGCGGACGAAGTTACCCTGCTTGTCGAAGACCTGAATGCGGTCGCCCTGTCGGTCGCAGACGTAGACGAGGCCCTCGTTGCTCATCGCGATGCAGTGGACGACTTTCGCGAAGACACCGCCTACGCCGGCCCGCGTTTCCGCTATCGTGGCCTGCCGGCCCCACTGACGCAGGAACACGCCTTCGCTGTCGAACACGGCGATGCGCCGATTGCCGTAGCCGTCCGCCACATAGATATCGCCGTTATCCGGGTCGACCGCGATCGCGGATGGATAAAAGAGCTGATTGTGGCTCGAGTTCTGTGCCTCGCCGTTGATCGTGCCGTCAGAAGTATCGAACGCGCCACGCGAACCGATCTGTAGCAACAGTTCTCCATCATGGCTGTATTTTTGAACGATGCCGTCGTCGTTCCCGCCGACATAAATGTTGTCGTCGGTGTCGAATACACAGCCATGAATGGAGTCGGGCACGACATCGCCTTCGCCGAACGAGTTCACGAGGTAGCCTTCCATATCGAAGAACAGGATCGGCGGTGCCTGCATCGAGGTCTCGTGCTCTTCCTCGGTAATATTCCGGCGGTCGACGACGGCTATATGATCATGAGAGTCGACGCAGGAGCCGCCGAGCTGACCGGTAATCCAGCCTTTGGGCAATGGCTTCGGCCAGGTCGGATCGACCTCGAAGCGCGGCACGTCCTGTGCGGCCGCCTGGATGCTGAATAGAAAGAGTAGGGCAAGGGCTGATTTGTACATAGGGGGCTCCCCGTTGTTTTTGTCGCCGGGCTCGTCCACTCCGATTGTGCCCCCGATCGGGCAGAATCGCCAACCGGCTTGCGCCGGACGCCGCTCAAGCTAGGAATAACCGCCTATATCAAGCCGGCGCCCCGTATTCAGGGAAAGTCATCCAGCAGAGTCAGATCGACGGTAGCGCCGCCGATCGAGTCGGTTATGAGAATTCCGTAGAATCCGCCCGCGTTCAGCGTAATCGGCGTCGGGCCGGCCAGCACCGTGTCGATGCCGGCGG
>JAZFYK010000151.1:0-2411 GCA_036443505.1 Gammaproteobacteria bacterium
GCTCTCCGGAGGCTTGGCCCGCGTACGTTCACGAAACGAGACGCTACTTGTTTCGCCGCTTTCGGTTCGATTCCTGCCTCCGGCACCAACGAATTGACCCAGCGCTCGCGGATTCTTCCGCAGACACGATGCTCTGTGACTGGGAATTCCAGTTTAGACTGGCGTCCCACACGGAGGATTCAATGCACGATCGAAGGAAGCTCGTTGTACTCGTCAAGTACTCGTTGCTCTTGATCGCTCTCGGTGCGATTTCAGGCTGTGCGCAGCCAGCCCCACCGGAGCCGGAGCTTCGCATGCCGCGCGCCATCGTCGATCTCTCTCCCACAATCACGAGGGATATGCCGACCCGTGCGCTCGGCCGTGCGCTCGGGGAGAAGATCTCGGCCGGATTCGGCATCTCCCCGGCGACGTCGTTCGAGGTGCACGTCGAGGAGGAGCCGTTCTACCGATCCATGTCTGTGTACAGGATCTTCAACCACGTGGGTCCTCACTACGATCCGCCCAACCACATGATCGAAGGTCGGATGGCCGTGGATGCGACGCCTCTCGACAGGTTCTTCGGCAGGGCCCGCCTGTTCGATTTTCGCTCGAAACCACCGGGCGAGCCCCTCCTGAGGTCGGATTTCGATGGCACCGGGATCGAACCGGGCGAGATTGTCATCGTGTTCGTTGGATACGAAGCGCCGGCCGACCCGGAGGCCTTACCCGCGTACCCGTATCTCTCGGGGGACGCAGCCGAATACCTGGCCGGGATTCCCGTCATGGCGTTCGCGTGCGACATGCCCAGTCTCGGGAGCATCAGCCGCTCTCGCGCCCTCATCGAGGAAGGGAAGGCCGGCTCAGAGATCATTTTCTCCGAGCACTATGCGTTCGCGTCGCGCGACATTCCCGGCATCGAGGGTCTCGTGAATCTGGAGAGCCTCGTCGGCGAGGAAGAAATCGTTTTCGTGGGGTTTCCCCTCAAGTTCGAGGACGGCGACGGAGGACCCATGCGAGCCGCGGCCCTCGTCTACTAATGCGTTGGAACGCTACCTGCGGGCGCATCTGGAAGATCCCGACGGGCTCGGCACCGGCGAGGTTCGCAATGATGACGTTTTTCATGATGTTGTACGGGTGTCCGAGCGACTGTTGCTCAACCAGGTTGTTCCCGCCGTGCGCCGCGACTTCCCCCCGATGAGGGATGACTTCCGGTGTCCTGACAAAACATTGTGGTAGCGTCTGCAAGCCGAGGACGCGCGGAATTCCAACGGCCCACGTGACGCCTTCCGAAACGAGAAAAGCGCCGAGCCCGAACAGGATGATGCGTTTCCAGCTCACATTCTATAGGTACCCACGAACCGGCTCGTGATTCGTCCTTCCAACGGGTCAGTCCATCGCCAGCTTGGACGGAAAATCCGCCGAGGTGAAGGGACCGAAGAGGCGCTGGGACCCGCTGCGCCAGTGGATGCCGCGACCCGAGCCCTCGGGCCGCTCGACCAGGAAGTAGATCGACTCCGCGTCATGCGGCAGCAGCCACTCCAGCTCGCTGGCGAGGGTAACCGGTGGAAACTGCCTGGATCCGAGCGAGACGGACTCGCCGTACGGTCCGCGCGGCGGCGGGCCGAAGAACATGCCGATCCTCACCACGCCCTCCGGTTTGCCTTCGGCCGCGCGCAGCAGTAGGCGGTGCTTGACGAGTTGCTCGCGCAGGTCGATCAGACCCACGTCGATCCGGTCCGCTTCGTCGGCCTCGGGTACCTCGTCGGCGTCGATCCGATAGACCTCGCGCCCGATGCCCGCTGTGACTACGAGCCGGGTCAGGTTCCCCTCGAAGGTGTGGGAGAAGTTGCCTTGCTCATCGAACAGCAGCCAGACCTTGCGAGGTTCGCTTCCGCGTGCGGCGGTCTCGACGATCACCTCGACACCGCGGCTGCCGGATCCACTCGGCAGCAACAGCCGGCCGACCAAGGTGTGCTCGGGCGGCAGCGCACGTAGTGCGGGCGGCAGCTCCTGGCCGGGCGCGACGGAAGCGGTGACGGCGAGAATCATGACGAGATGGGATGCGGCAACTAACCTCATGATTACGGTCCTTCTATCGCCGAGCGCGCGCCGTCGCCAGAAGGTTTAGATTCAACTTGACATACATAGAATTTCTATGTAACATACATAAGTCTTCTATGTATGACCTTGATAACTTCTTCTTTTAGTGAAGGTAAGTGTATGTCTCAGGTGATTCCAAAGGACTTGATGGCCGCGTCCGCGACGCCGTTGATCTTATCGATCCTCAGTCGGGGGGATAGTTATGGCTATGCGATTATCCGCGAGGTACGCGACATTTCTGATGGCGAACTCAAATGGGTGGATGGCATGTTGTATCCGATTCTGCACCGGCTCGAAAAACGTAATCTGATTGAGTCATACCCGGGTAGTGC
>JAZFYK010000152.1:0-11011 GCA_036443505.1 Gammaproteobacteria bacterium
CGTTCCAGGCCTTGTCCGGCTGATAGATCGTCGTTCCGGTCGGGTAGACCGATGGGAACGCGTAGAATATCGTGGGAGCCAGCGCGATAATGAAAGCCACCTTCCGATCGAAGTCAGCGTAGAATCAACAACTAAGAATAACACTCGTCCTATCCAACGAGCAGCAATCGCTACAGGGGAGATATTCGTATGTTTCGCACCCAAAATTGGCCAACTCGCTTGTCGGCGGTTTTGATTATCGCGCTGGCTCCCTCGATATTTTATGCGTTCCCCTCGGTCTACCCGACCGGAACGACGATCTATCAGCCGGACAAGGCCTGGAATGGCTACACGATCTTTCCCACGCCGGAGGGGCAAGGGGCCGTCCTGATCGATATGAATGGTAATTTGATCAGGCGCTTCGAAGACGTTCCCGGCTCTCCCGTCAGAATTCTTCCCGGGGGTCACATCATGGGCGGTGGAATGGGCGCCGGGATGGGCGGCGGAATGGGCGGCGGAATGGGCGGCGGAATGGGCGCTGCTGCTGGGCGCGCTATCGTGCAGCTGGACTGGGAAGGCAACGAGGTCTGGCGCTTCGGCAAGACGGAGCAAGTAGAAGATGCTGAGGGGAATCTCGTGTGGACCTCGAGCCATCACCATGACTGGCAGCGTGAAGGAAGCCCGGCCGGTTACTATGCGCCGGGCAGCGAGCCTTCTGTGTCGAGCGGCCGCACGCTGATTCTTGCGCACAAGAACGTGACGAGACCCGAGATTTCCGAGCGCCGTCTCCAGGACGACTACGTCTTAGAGGTGTCGTGGGATGGCGAGGTCTTGTGGGAATGGCTGCCGAGCGACCATGTCGATGAACTCGGATTCTCCGCGGCCGCACGCGACGCCATTCGAGGCAGCGCGCCCGGAAACCAGGGTGATCAAGACTTCGACTGGTTGCATCTGAACTCGCTGTCCTACCTCGGGCCCAACCGGTGGTATGACGACGGTGATGAGCGGTTCCACCCCGACAACGTCATCTGGAGTAGCCGTAACGCAAACATCGTCGCGATCGTCGCGCGTTCGGGCGAAATCGTCTGGCGCATGGGCCCCGACTACCGCGAAACCGAGGCGCTACAGGAGATCGGTCAAGTCATCGGCCAGCACCATCCGCATATCATTCCCGTAGGCCTGCCCGGCGCAGGTAACCTCATGGTTTTCGACAATGGTGGCGGTGCGGGATACGGCGAGCCGAATCCGGTCGCGCCCAATGGCAGAAGCATCGTCGAGCGGTATAGCTCGCGGGTACTCGAAATCAACCCCGTGACGATGGAGAAAGTCTGGGAGTATTCGATCTCGGGGCATGACGATTTCCACTTCTTCAGCTTCAACGTGAGCTCGGCACAACGGCTGCCGAACGGTAATACGCTGATTACAGAGGGTGCGACCGGGCGCGCGTTCGAGGTCACGGCCGACGGTGAGATCGTCTGGGAGTTCATCAGCCCGTATTTCTACGCGTCGGATGACAAACGGAATAACTTCTACCGGGCGTACCGGGTGCCCTACGACTGGATACCGCAGCTGACGCCGCCGGAACAACGGCCGGTCGTGCCGCCGCATCCCAGTGAATTTCGGATCGAGCCACAATAAACGGCGTGCGTGGCCTAGCGGTCGAGAGACACTAGGCGTCGAGAGAAGGTTCGTGATCTTCAGTAAGCCTCTTAATGTCGCCTGCCTCGTACTGACATCTGCGACGTTGACCGCGCTTGCCGCCGCGGACTCGATCCCTCCGGGCGCACGGAGTCAGAATGTGGAAGCCGTCGGTTACGTGGACGCGCCCAACGCCTCGCCGTTCAAAATGTCGTTATTGGAGTCGGACGGCCGTTGGTACATGTACACGTCCAACTTGTTCCACCGTGGCTGGGCGATCTTCGATGTCACGGACCCAACCGATCCGTCGATGGTGAAGTTCATTCACGGCCCGGAGATCACCTCAACCTGGCAACTCGATATCGCCGATGGGCTCATGATCACCTCGTATGATGCCCTTTCAACCGGCTGGGGCGGCGACCCGGACCAACCCCGCGCACCGGAGGCCGTGTTGATCTGGAGCCTCGAAGATCCCGTGAACCCGAAACAGATCGGCAGTTTCACGACGGGCGGCGGCACGCATCGCAACGCCTATTTCGGTGGCGACTACCTGCATCTCGCAGCCAATTTGCCCGGCTACCGGGGCGAGGCCTATATGATCGTCGACATCAGCGATCCGGCGAATCCCGTCGAGGCAGGGCGCTTCGCCACGGCGGGTATGAAAGAGACCGATGCCGAGCCCTACGATCTAGGGCGCCTGCACGGCCCGGCCGATGTGCGTGGCGACCTGGCGTTTCTGCCGTTCGGCGGTTCGGGTTTCATCATCGCAGACATCAGTGATCCGGCGAACATAGAGGAGATCAGCCGTCTCGATTTCGGCCCGTTGTTCGGTCCGACACATCTATCCGTACACACGACGACACCCTACCTCGAGAGAGATCTCGCCATCGTCAACGGCGAAGCGATCGCCGAGAACTGCCAGGAAGCGCTGAACTTCGCGGGACTCGTAGACATCTCCGACCTGGAGGCACCGCGGCTGATCTCGTCATTTCCGATGCCGCAACCGCCCGACGGCGAGCCGCTCGACTACTTCTGTACGCATGGTGGACGTTTCGGTCCGCACAACCAGAATCAACTCCAGCACAATCCGCTCGTCGAGAATCAGACCGATCGCGTGTATCTGACCTACTTCAACGGCGGGCTTCGAATATTCGATATCTCAACGGCGGTGAATCCCCAGGAAGTCGGCTGGTTCCTGCCGCCTGACCCAACTGTGCGCCGCGGCCCATTGCCACGCGGCGCGCTCGTCGTGCAAACCGAGGACGTGCTCGTCGATACCCGTGGGTATATCTATATCAGCCACAAGAACCAGGGCATCTGGGTGTTGCGCTACACCGGGGACTAGCGTCGGTAAACACTCATCACCGAGGACGGGAGTAGGCCATGCAAGAACTATTTAACCGCCGAGACTTTCTCGTCACCGGCACGGCCGGCCTGGCGGGCGCGGCGCAGCTTTTCTCGTTCCCGCTGGCCGCCAACGCGCAGGGCGCGCGTTCGGCATCGGTAGCACGCGGCACCTACGTGCGGGCCGACGCGGACATGGATCTGTTGTTCCTGTCCGGCACGACGGCTCTGGATCTATACCACCTGCACCCGCACGTGCCGTATGAGATCACGATGCCGGACGACATCGCCGGTCAGACTCATATGTGCATGCGTAATCTCAAGGAAGTGCTGGACGATCAGGGGGCGACGTGGAGAGACGTCGTCAAGGTCAATCGGTTCCAGAAAGATATCACGGAGTCAGCCGCGATCGAGGAAGTCATGGCTCAGTACTTCGATTTTTGGGACTGGTGGCCGGCGATGACCGCCATGGAGATCAAAAACTTGAGTTCTGCGCCTGCGCGCCTGGAGATCGAAATCATCGCGGTGATCCCGAGAGACGTGTAACGCGCGAACAGCACTGAATAACAACGCTAAGGAAAAAAGAGATGCCTATTCAAGTCGTAAATACCCGCAACGTCGATAAGACGGCATTCGCGCCGGGCCTGCGTATCAGTTCGGACATGGATCTGCTGTTCCTATCGGGCGTTACCGCAAGGCCGCCAGGACTCGACGCTTCCGAACCCTACGACTACTCAGACAGTATCGAGGATCAGACGCGCAGCGTGCTCGAGAACATCCAGGGGATTCTCGAAGAGGCGGGTATCACCTGGCGTGAAGTCATCAAGATCGTTAGGTTCTATACCGAGCCCGGTGGCAATGCGCTTCGGGCCGAGTATCTTGGTGACTGGCAGCCGTGCAGTACGACGCTTGGCGTCGACCGGCTGCCCGATCCGGGCGCCAAGATCATGTATGACGTGACGGCGGTCGTGCCTAGAGCCTGATCGGCTACGGCGGGCGCTATGCGAATCGCGATGATGGGGGCCGGCGGCGTCGGCGGCTATTTCGGCGGGCGACTGGCTGCGAGCGGCTGCGACGTCACATTCATCGCCCGCGGACGGCATCTCGAGGCGCTCCGCAACGACGGGCTTAAGATCGACAGCCGCGACATCGGTGATGCAACCATCGATCCTGTCGAGGCGACCGACACTCCGGCGGACGTCGGTGTCGTGGACTACGTCATCGTCGGCGTCAAGCTCTGGGACACCGAAGAGGTTGGCGGTGCCATCCTGCCGATGGTCGGCCCAGACACGACGGTGCTGTCATTGCAGAACGGTGTCGAATGCGACGAGACGCTGGCACGCGTCGTCGGCGCCGAACATCTGATCGGCGGCGTCGCGTTCATCGCGAGTTCGATTGGTGAGCCGGGCGTCATCAAACACATCGGCACGATGCAACGTGTGGTCGTCGGCGAACGAGCAGGCGGTTCCTCGCCGCGCGTTGATGCGTTACATGAGGCATTGCTACAGGGTGGTATCAACGCGGAGGTCAGCGAGGATATCGAGCGAACGATCTGGGAGAAGTTTGTCTTCCTCGTAGGTCTGAGCGCGACGACCACGACGTTGCGTACGACGCTCGGCCCCGTTCGGGAAGATCCTGAGAGTCGCGAGTTGCTGCTGAACGTCATGCGGGAGACGGTCGCGGTCGGTCGCGCGAAGGGGATCGATCTGCCGGCCGACTACGCGGATGATCGGCTCGCATTCGCCGATGGCTTGCCCGTCGATATGACCTCTTCCATGCATCACGACCTCGAAGCCGGCAACCGGCTCGAAGTTGCCTGGCTGAGCGGAGCGGTCGCGCGATTCGGCCAGGAGCTCGGCGTGGCGACACCCGTCAATCAATCCGTATTCGAGCAACTCGAGCGCTACGCCGCCTCGCGACCATGAAACATCCCTCGTTGACGATACGCTCCGTTCGGACGCGTTCTGTCAGCGTCCCGATGCAACGGCCGCTCAGCACGAGCGCAGCGCGGCTGGATGTGGCGCCGTTTGTGCTCGTCGATCTCGAGACCGAGGAGGGCGTCTCCGGCCGCGCGCACGCGTTCTGCTACCTGGGGTTTGCTGCGCCTCTGATGCGGCGGGTCATCGCCACGCTGGGCGACGAGCTGGCCGGCGCCGCTGTCGACCCGGCAGAACTCGGCCGGATCGGCCGCAACCGGTTCGCGCTCCTGGGAACGCCCGGCATCGTCGGCATGGCGCTCTCGGCCCTGGACGTCGCGTGCTGGGATGCGCTGGCGCGCGCGGCCGATCTGCCGCTCGGCCGCTATCTCGGAAGCTCCACGCAGACCGTGCCCGCGTACAACAGCAACGGCCTGAGCCTGGCCGAGCCGGACGGCCTCGCGGAGGAGGCGCAGGCGTTACTCGCGCCGGGATTCGAGGCCGTCAAAATTCGCCTGGGTAGGGAGGACGCTCATGAGGATCTTCGCGCGATCCGGGCCGTTCGGGATGCGATTCCATCGGAGTCGGTGCTCATGGCGGACTATAACCAGGCGCTATCCGTCGGCGAGGCCATCGAGCGCGGCCGCTCGCTCGACAACGAAGGCTTAGAGTGGCTGGAGGAACCCGTCGCGCATGACGATCTGATCGGTTCCGCGAGGGTCGCAGCCGCTCTCGAGACTCCCATTCAGGCCGGCGAGAACTTCTGCGGGCAGGGTACGCTCGCGGCGGCAATCGATCTGGACGCTCTGGACTACCTCATGATCGACCTCATGCGGATCGGCGGCGTCAGCGGCTGGCTGCGGGCCGGGGCGTTGGCCGGGAAGGCGGGTCTGCCGATGTCATCGCACTTATATCCCGAAGTCAGTGCCCAATTGCTCGCGGCAACGCCGAATGCGCACTGGCTGGAGTACGTCGACTGGGCGGAACCCTTTCTCACGGCCGGAATTTCCGTCACGGCCGGGCAGGCAACCGTCCCCACCGAACCCGGCGCCGGCGTGACCTGGGATGAAGCGGCGATTCGACAGTACGCCGTCGACTAAATCCCGGGATGAACCGCACACTCTCGATGCGGCTCGAGTCGATACCGGAGGACCGGAGCGCGAGTCCGGGTCTTTTCGTTGTATATTTGCTCGCCTGTTAATGCAAAACCTCGTCAGGAAGGAGGCTGAGTAGTCGTGCTACGCCAACATCTGAGCTGTCTGTTAATCGGACTGGCAACATTCGCCGGCTTCTCCTCGTCTAGCTGGGCGCAGGAAGCGCCCGCACGGTTCTTCGAGCAGATTGCCGAAGACGTGTATTGGGCCGGAAACAACACGCATCGCACCGTCCTGCTCGTCACGGACGACGGCGTCATCATGAGCGACCCGATCAACCGGGAGTTCTCGACCTGGCTGAAGTCCGAGATCGATCAGCGCTTCGGTGTGCCGGTGCGCTACGTGCTCTACACGCATCATCATTGGGACCACTCTTCGGGTGGCGCCGTGTTCGAGGACACCGCGACATTCGTCGGCCACGAGAACATGCTGACGCGCCTGGCGTTGCCGCCGGCCAGCACGCCCCTGCCTGCCGACGCTGCCGGCCTGGACCGCAACGGCAACGGCAGGATCGAACAAGCGGAGGCCAGCGGGGATTTCCAGACGAACTTCACGCTTTACGATTTTGATGGCGACGGCGCGCTTAGTGGTGCCGAGGTCGTGCGCGGTCCGTTGAATGACCTACGCCCGCCCGATGTGACCTTCGCCGATCGTCTGTCGGTGACACTCGGCGGGAAGCGCGCGGAGTCGGTCTACACCGGTGTTCACACTCATACCGACGACATGAGCGTCATCGTGTTTCCCGACGAGAGCGTTGGCTTCATGGCCGATTTCATCAGTATCGTTCGGCCGCCACGCTGGCTTCGGGGCGATCGGCCGGTCGAGACTTGGATCGCAGCGGTTCGTGTCGTCGAGGCTCAGGGCTTCGACATCGCGGCCGGGGGGCACGGGAGCTACGCCGACAGCGAGTACGTGACGCTATTTCGCGAGTATCTGGAGGAACTCCGCGACCAGGTCGCTGCGGGCATTGCTGCCGGGCAGACGGTGGAACAACTCCAGGAGAGCATCTATATGGAAGCCTACGCGGACTGGATCAGCTACGACGAGTTTCGTGCCTCGAATATAGCCGACATGTACAACCTCCTGACCAGGGAATTCTAGGGCGCATTAGCAAGCCGATGACCGAGGACCGGAAAACGCGTATCGCGATAATGGACACGACGCTCCGAGACGGCGAGCAGACGCCGGATATCGCCTACACCGCGTCGGAAAAACTGCACGTCGCTCGTATGTTGCTCGCAGACGTTGGGGTCGACCGCATCGAGATCGCTTCCGCACGGGTGTCGCGCGGCGAGCTTGAGGCGGCGTTGCGGGTCACCGACTGGGCGCGTGAGGCGGACCTGATCGACCGCGTCGAGATGCTGGGATTCTGCGACGGTCAGCGGTCCGTGGACTGGATTCTAGAAGCCGGCGGCTGCGTGATGAATCTTCTCGCGAAGGGTTCCGAGCACCACTGCCGCACTCACCTGCAGATGACGCCCGAGGAGCACACCGAGCGCATCGTCGAGACCGTAAATTATGCCCGGAAGAACGACGTGCGAGTCAGCGTCTATCTCGAGGATTGGTCGAACGGCGTGCGCGACGGCTTCGAGTACGTTTCAAGCATCATGAACGCGATACAGGATCTCGATGTCGAACGCGTCCATCTCGCAGACACATTAGGGATACTCGCGCCCGACGATGTGCGCCACTTCGTCAGCTTAATGGTTGTGACGTGGCCCGAGACTCAGTTCGAATTCCACGGCCACAACGATTACGGGCTCGCGACGGCCAACGCGATCGCGGCGATACAGGCCGGTGCCAACGGTATTCACGTCAGCGTAAACGGCCTGGGTGAGCGCGCGGGCAACACTTCCTTAGCGGAGATTGTCGCGGCCATTTCCGATCATACGAACTGCACCACGGGCGTGGATGAATCCCGTCTGGCGACGATCTCGAGTCTGGTCGAGACCTTCAGCGGCAAGAACGTCGCGGCTAACACACCGATCCTCGGCAACGACGTTTTCACGCAGACCGCGGGTATTCATGCGGACGGCGATGCGAAAGGCAATTTGTACGCAACCCGGCTCGCCCCCCAGCGGTTCGGACGGGAACGCCGCTACGCCCTCGGCAAGTTATCGGGAAAGGCGTCGTTGGACCATAACCTGGCCGCGCTGGGGATTACGCTGTCGGACACGAACCGCCAGAAGGTACTGGATCGGATCATCGAGCTCGGTGACAAGAAACACACCGTCGTGCCCGAGGATCTACTGATGATTATTGCCGACGTACTCAAGACGCCTGCCGAGCATGTCCTGCGGATCGAGAGCTATACGATTAACGTCACCTCGGATGGCCCGCCCGAGGCGACTGTCGCGGTGTCGTTTCAGGGTAAAACGGCACAAGCGTCCGGTACGGGCAATGGTGGTTACGATGCCTTCATGCGCGCGCTGAAGGAGGCTGTGACACAGTACGGTATCGAAATACCGCGGCTGGCCGACTATCGCGTGCGCATTCCACCAGGCGGGCGTACGGAGGCGCTCGTGGAGACGCTGATCAGCTGGGGCGACGAAGCGGAAGGCCGTCGCTTCTCGACCCTCGGCGTGGACTCGGATCAGACGGCGGCGGCCGTCATCGCGACGGAGAAGATGCTCAACATCATCGCCCACGAGGGCGCGCGGGAACATTCGATGACCGGAAGCGCTAAGGTTGATTCCCAGTCGAGCTAAACAGACTCATACAGTTTCAACTAGCCCCGGGAGGGAGAGGTGCCATTCAAATTTTTCTTACTTGCGGCCGCGGCCAGCTTGTCGTCGCCCGTTTGGGCGCACCACCCTCGACGAGGAAGGCAACCGGATTCGCTATGAGCTCAGGCCCGACGGCACCAGGACTCGCCTGTCGAGGCTACCAGGGGGTAAGCGGCGCCTTCGCGCAGCCGACACACACAGATCCCCGCCAAATTGGTAAACTACGACTTCCTCCTGAAGAATAAGAATCTGGAGATGTACCATGGCACTACACATTGGCGACCAAGCGCCTGATTTTTCAGCGCAAACGACGGAAGGACCCATAAACTTCCACGAGTGGATCGGCGACGGATGGGCCGTTCTGTTCTCCCACCCCAAGGACTTCACCCCCGTGTGCACGACGGAACTCGGTTACATGGCGGGCCTGAAACCCGAGTTCTCTCGACGCAACACGAAGGTGATCGGCCTCTCGGTAGACTCGGTCGACGACCACAAGAGATGGGCCAAAGACATCGAGGAGACACAGGGGCATGCCGTGAACTTTCCCATCATAGACGGCAGTGATCTCGAGATTCCGAAGCTATACGACATGCTGCATCCGAACGCCAGTGGCGACGCGAAGGACCGCACCGCCGCAGACAACCAGACCGTGCGTTCGGTCTTCATCATCGGCCCCGATAAGGCGATCAAGGCTAGCCTGACGTATCCGATGAGCACGGGGCGCAACTTCGACGAGGTGCTGCGGCTCTTGGACTCATGTCAGCTGACGGCCAAGCACAAAGTCGCTACGCCGGTGAACTGGCTGCAGGGCGAGGACGTCATCATCGTGCCCGCCGTGTCCGACGAGGCCGCGAAGGAAAAGTTCCCCGGCGGTTGGAAGTCTCCCAAGCCGTATATTCGAATCGTGCCTCAGCCGGAGTAGCGGCACCTGGCTCTCAACAACCATCAAGGATAAGCAAGGATAATCAACATGAAGAAATGTAAGTATCTCTTTGTCCCGATTGCGCTCGCGGCGATTACGCTCCCGGGGCTGTCACAGGATCAGCAGCCGATGAGCTTTTTCGTGACTAGTGTCGGGTCGGGCGACGGCGGCAATCTGGGTGGTCTGGCCGGCGCGGATGCGCATTGCCAGGCACTCGCATCGGCTGTCGGCCGCGGCAACGCGACCTGGCGCGCTTATCTGAGCCAGGCTCCCGGTGGCGGCATGCCTCAGGTCAATGCCCGCGATCGTATTGGCAACGGGCCGTGGTACAACGCGGACGGCACCTATGTCGCTTGGGACATCGACGGCCTGCACGAGGACCGCAACAATATGCGCAAGCCGACTTCAGTGGACGAGCGTGGCGAGGTGGTCAACGGCGCCGGCGATCAACCCAACCGGCACGATATCCTCACGGGTTCCGATTCTTCGGGCCGCTTGGTACCGGGTAATGGAGCCGTTACGACCTGCAGCAACTGGACGAGCAACAGCGACGGGCGGGCCATGGTCGGCCATCACGACCGCCTGGGCGGGCCCAGTGCGTCGTGGAACTCCGTGCATAGCAGCAGGGGCTGCAGCCAGGAGGATCTGATCGGCACGGGCGGCGACGGCTTGTTCTATTGCTTCGCGGCTGATTGAACGGAATCGTATCGGATGACGAGTAACGTTCGCTTGCTCGCCGCGATGCTGGGCATCGCGGCGAGTTCCACCGCGGCGGCGCAAGCCGCGCCGAATATCCTGCTGATCCTCGGCGATGACATGGGCGTCGAGACGCTCGGCTCCTACGGCCTTGGGGCCAATCCGCCCATCACGGCCACGCTCGACGAGATGGCCCGTGAGGGCCTGCGCTTTACGAACTTCTGGTCACAGCCGGTCTGCTCGCCGACCCGGGCGACGATCATGACCGGCCGCTACGGTTTTCGGACCGGTATCGGGAGGCCCGTCAATCGCGGAGGGCCCTTGCCGGACATCCCCGAGCTTCCTGAGTGGGCCTCCCCGGCGCCCTCAGCGACGGACGGTGGTATGGGCGGCGGCATGGGCGGTATGGGCGGCATGGGCGGTGGCGACCTGCAGGGACTGCCCCGCCATGGCCTGAGCGCCGAGGAGTACACGCTGCCCATGGCGTTCAGAGCTAATGAAACACTCGGCTACACCACGGCCGCCATCGGCAAGTGGCACCTCGCCGATCCTCTGAACGGCTGGCTCGAGCATCCGAACCGGGTCGGCTTCGATCACTATTCGGGTCATATCACGGGTACGACCAGCTCGTATTTC
>JAZFYK010000153.1:0-2257 GCA_036443505.1 Gammaproteobacteria bacterium
CGAACGAACCGCCTGGCACTCAGGCCAGCATACGCGACAGTTAGCGCTGACCCTGGAAAAGCTCGGCATACCGCCATTGGATCCCCTGACGGAAGAGGACTTTGCCGGCCTGCCCATGCCGAAGAACGTATGGGACAACGAAACGACCTGGAAATAATCTGATCGCCCGTACCGGGCCCCCGTCGGAGCGCACTGACCGGTTATGACAGTCATCAGCCTAACTGATCGCGGCAGTCGGACGACCGGTTTGCGTTTTGAAGGCCGGCACTCGCACCACGACCATGAACGACCGGACCGAGTCGATTTTTGTCGTACGCTGCCTTTTGAGCTGGTTCGCCGCACTGTACAACTATGATGCACTGCGATAGGTCGGAGTCGGCCAGGCCCGAACATGCGGCTCACCTGGAGGTTGACATCTGACGGTCCGCCTATTTGGCGTATACTTGGCTCATGTTCGAGAGCGAGGCAATCCTCAGATCGTGACTCTCGAACGGCGGTTCCAGATCGAAGTGCTCCCCGACCTCGCGTGGAAAGAATTCCTGCGTCGCTTCCGCCACGCCGAGGAACTCGGTTTCGACGTCGCGACGACGGCGGATCAATTCGTCGACTGGAAAAACCCCTCGGTGCCCTGGTTTGACGTCTGGACCGCCCTCGCCGCGGTCGCGCAGGCGACCAATCACATCAGACTCGCGCCCTGTGTTGCCCAGATCCCGATGAGAGATCCGGCCACGTTCGCTCGGCAGGTGGTCACCGTCGATCACGTCTCGGGCGGCCGCGTCGAAGCCGGTCTCGGGTTGGGCCTCACCGCTGATCCCGGCTACGGCATGATAGGCGTCCCGAACTGGGACAATCCCGAGCGGGCCCGGCGCTTCAAGGAGTACGTCGAGATCGTTGACTCAATGCTTTCCGGCTCTCCGACCGAATACGCTGGCACGTATTACACTGTTGTGTCCGCAACGGTGCACGAATCGGTCCAGTCGCCCCGGCCACCCATCACGATAGCGGCGATGGGACCTAAGATGATGCGATACGCCGCGACATACGGGGATACCTGGAACGCCATGAGCTTCGGCTCAGGTCTAGAGGCGCTGACAGCCGACGCTGCCGCGCTCAAGACGAAAATGGACCAGGCCTGCGACGAAGTCGGCCGTGATCCGTCGACGCTACGTCACTCATTTCTGATGTTCGATGCGAATGCCCGGGAGAGCGGTGGGCATCTGTTCTATTGGGAGTCGGTCGAGCGATTCGCCGACGTGGCTGGACAGATCCTAGCCCTCGGCTTCGACGAGATCGGCGTCTACTATCCGATCGATGCTCAGCGAGATGTGTTCGAGCGCGTCGCGACCGAGGTGATGCCCTCACTCCGGGACCGGTAAATTCGCTCGAAAGAGATTCGGAATCACTTCCGGCCATTCGCTGCGCCACAACATTTCGACGCGCGTAGCGGCGGAGCCCGACGGGCATGGGTTGCGGGAATCCGGCCCTCCAATCGAGAGATTAGAAGATATCATTCTCTTGGTTGAACGATGCACGGGCGAAGCTATGGCCGATACTTTGCCACGCAAACTTACCGCAATCCTCTACGCTGATACTGCCGGCTACATTGACCCGCTGTGCACCTGCTTTTCCAGACACTGTAGGTAGCATGCAGCCTCCCAACGGAGTACTGTGATTCGGGCGAGGTTGTTCGCCCGAGAACTGCGCAGTACCAGCTACGAGTGTTAAACAGCCACATACCGTACAACTGAGAGGTGAAAAATGAGCCGCCGTGTGGAATCTAAAAGTGTGGCCAGGTCACGCAGGCAGTTCTTGAAACGCAGCACGGTAACTCTTGGCGCAGCGGCGATGGGCTTGCCCATTTTGGCAGGCGCCAAGGAGTGTATTCTCACCAAGCAGGAAATATTGGGTCCGATGTATAACTACGGGGCGCCATTATTTCAGCGGAAGTTGGCCAACGACGATGAGCCGGGGCAGAAATTGATCCTTCGAGGTGCCGTATACAGCGAGGGCTGCCACACGCCCTTGCCCGGTACGCTGATCGAAATTTGGCATGCCGATGATAAGGGCCGATACGACAAGAAGCGGCCGGGTGACTTTCTCGAAGCAGCACCGCCGTTTCACTTGCGTGGAATGCTTAAGACCGATGCCAAAGGACGATACGAGATCCAGACTATTGTGCCGGGCGCGTATCCGATTCCGCCCGACGTCCCCGGACTGGAGCAGTACGGTGGGTTGACCCGTGCGCGCCACATCCATA
>JAZFYK010000154.1:0-4162 GCA_036443505.1 Gammaproteobacteria bacterium
GCATGCTTATCGTCGCGTTGCGTTTTTCCCCTGAGATCAACGATTCCTCGCCGAATGTGGCGCCGACGGTCATCTCAGCCAGATCGATGTTTTCCGTGTTCATAGCCGTCTCGCGCGTGACCATGCAACTGCCGCGAGAGATGACATAGAAATAATCGCTTTTATCGCCCTGCTTGATGACCGTGTCTCTCGCCTTGTAGTTAACCTGCTGCAAGCGCTCGAAAATCGTCTGAATATTTGCCGGCGGTATCTTCTGGAAGGCTTTTATCTGGAGGAGGGTGGTCATCCAGTCGCCGGTCCCGTCATCCTGTTCTGTCGTGAAGTCACTGACTTCATAGACACCGGTCTGATCCCAGGTCAACGTCACGTCGAGAAGTTGATTGTCTATCTCGATGAATTCAACGTCGCTCGTCGCGACCGCTGTGAGTTGGCGAGGCAGTTGGGGCGAAATCGCGTTACGTGCTCCGTCTGTCCCGCCCGTGACGGTCTGAAGGACTTCGCCCCCTTCTTTCAGTTGTACCGTTCCAGTCACCACGTACACCGTGCGCTTCTCTTTGTCGCCCTCCTTGAACAGCGTTCCACCCGGCTTCGCTTCCTGTACTTCGATCTTCTTGGCCAACGCATGGAGGTTTTCCGTCTTCAGCCCATTCAGTGGGGAAAAGAACGTGAGTTGCGAAAGGCTGAGTGTTTTTGGCATCGAGTTCGAGTTCGGCTAGCACCAATGACGAGGCAGGTGCGAGTCAAGCATCCAAATTTCCAGAAGATCTGTTAGGCGGAACGGCTAGTATAAACTACGGGGAAACCCTCCCATCAAGGAACGGCGTCACTCTGATTCTTCTACGAAGGTTCGCTTCGCCAGGAGTTTCATCCAACGGACATACTGTTGTGTCGACCAGCCGCATTCGCCGGTGAGGTTCTCCCAGTTTCGTACGGACAGCATCGTCCACAACACATCCGTGGCTCTTTGGGGCGTCCATTCTGGCGCGAGGTCTCCATCGGAATGCAGCGCCTCGATGGCTGCACGACAACCGTCGCGCATGGCCAGCATGCGGTCCTTCCACGCTGCCGCCGCAGCTTCATCGGTCTCCTGTGCCAGAAGGAGCGCCTTGGCGACGCCGTAGATCTCCGGAATATAGTTACCCCAGGCTTCGATATATAAGGCCAAGCGCTCAACGCCGGATTTCGCCGCGCGTGATGGGGCGAGCCGGCGATCCACGTCCAAAACCTCGTCCAGGTACTTCGTTGCGGCCACCAACAGCTCCGCGCGCGAGGCGAAATGCAGGTAGACGGCCTGGCGGGAGATGCCCGCCTCCTTGGCGATATCCCCCATCCGGACGCCCTGGCCCCGGTGCTCTTCGAGCATGCGCACGGTCGCGTCGAGGATCCGTGTCCTGGTTTCGACATCTCCGCTTGACATGGTGTCAACTCTGCCCTAAGGTTGACACTGTGTCAATTGACACGGTGTCAAGTTAGAGAAGGAGAAAAGCATGAAAGACAATATAAACAACACGTTAGGATCCAAAGGACTCACGCTCGTGCTGGGCGGCAACGGCAAGACCGGGCGGCGCGTCGTCGAGCGGCTCGCGAGCCGTGGTGTGCCGACGCGCGTCGCGTCTCGGGCCGGCGACCCGGCCTTCGACTGGGACGATCAGAGCACCTGGGACGCCGCGCTCGATGGAGTGACTGCGGCGTACATCAGCTATGCGCCCGACCTCGCCATCCCGGGGGCGACGGACGCCATCCGCGCCTTCGTCGAGCGAGCCGTTGAGCACGGGGTCAAGCGCCTGGTCCTGTTGTCCGGTCGTGGAGAAGAGGAGGCGCAGCAGTGCGAACTCATCGTCCAGCGTCCGGACATCGAGTGGACCATCGTTCGCGCCAGCTGGTTCTGCCAGAACTTCTCCGAGGGAGCGTTCTTCGACATGGTGATGGCCGGCGAGATCGCGCTCCCAGCCGGGGACGTCGGAGAGCCGTTCGTCGACACGGACGACATCGCCGATGTCGCAACGGCCGCGCTGACCGAGGATGGCCACGCGGGCCAGGTCTATGAACTCACCGGGCCTCGACTCCTGACGTTCGCCGATGCCGTGGACGAGATCGCCCGGGCCAGCGGACGCACGATCCGATATGTCCAGATCCCGGCAGAGGCTTTCGCGGCCGGGGTGGCCGAGATGGGCCTGCCCGAGGACATCGCGTGGCTGCTCGACTATCTGTTCGCCACCGTCCTCGACGGCCGGAACGCGCACGTGTGCGACGGCGTCCGTCGAGCGCTGGGCCGCGAGCCGACGGACTTCGCCAAGTATGCGCGCCAAACCGCCGCCGCCGGCGTGTGGAACGAGTCGTCCTTAGATCAAATGGAGGTGGCGTAATGAACCCGCTTGCATCGGTCATCGGGATCACGGCGCTGCTCGGCTCCGCCCTCGTGGGTGGGATCTTCTTCGCGTTCTCGAGCTTCATTATGAAGGCCCTGGCGGGCGTGCCCTCTGCGGAGGGCATCGGCGCGATGCAGTCGATCAACGTCGTCGTGATCAACCCGTCGTTCCTGGGGGCGTTCTTCGGCACGGCCCTGGTGTCGCTGGGCGCGGGTTGGCTCGCCTTGTCAGGCTGGGGTAGTCCCTCCGCACCCTACTTCATGGGCGGGGCGCTGTTCTACCTCGTGGGCACGATCCTCGTCACCATGCTCGGGAATGTTCCCCTGAACGACCAGCTCGCCGCCCTGGCCGGTACGGACCCCGGCGCCCGCGAGGTCTGGGAGCACTACCTGGACCGGTGGACGATGTGGAACCACGTTCGGACGGCCGCCGCGATGGTCGCTGCGCTGCTGTTCACGCTGGGCCTCATGCAGAGGGGGGCGGTTATTGCGTGACCTCGGCCACCGCGTAGCGGTACCGGCAGTAGTCGCACCGGGTGCTGGCCACGGGCACGTGGTTCTTGTTCAGGCACGCGTGGATCTCTTCGAGCACGCCCTCGATCCAGTCGTCGCTGCCGGTGTAGGGGATGAGCGTGAGCTCGAACTCGAGCTGGGCGTCGAACGCCTCGCTGTCGGTCGAGCCGTTGGCGTAGACGAAGTAACCGGTATCGGAGACGTCCAGGCCGAACCGGCGCAAGAGCCACTGGTAGATCTCCATCTGGCGCTTGTAGCCCGCATGCCAGGCCTGATCGAGGACATTGATCGTGTCGTTCTTCGAGGTGGCCTTGTAGTCGACGACGACATAGTCGCCGTCCGGTTCCTGCCAGAGGTCGTCGATGGCGCCCGTGATGAGCAGGTTGGTGCTCTCGTGCAGGTGCTGTATCCCGACGAAGTTCTGCCGCCACGCGTCCAGGTTCTCGTGGGCGACCGGCCTCGCATCGACGCCGTAGGCTTCGAGCAGTGGATGCTGCGTATTCTGAGTCCGATGGATGTCGAACTCCTTTTTCAACAGCGTATCGACCGCGATGTTCAGGTTGAACGGGAAGCCCGGCGGGCGATCGACCCCGAGGCGGCGGTCGATGTAAAAGCACCGCGGGCACTCGATGAAGCGGTCGATCTTGCTCCGACTGAGCTTAAACGGCTTCGTGTCCCCCGCCAGGTAGATGTTCCGAGTTCGTTTGCCTTTGTAGTATCTCGACACGCTCGTCTAGTTTTTTATTGCAGCGATATGAAGAGTTGCCTCTGCGTGTTGAAGCGTTGTGCCAGATCTTCCTGGTCTTCAACTTCACGATTATACTCCGCGATGGCCAGCTCGCGATCTTCGTCCTCGAGGTCGCTATCGTCGATGATGTCCTCCAGGCATTCCAGCAGCTCATTGCTCGCATCCATATACGTGACGATGCCGGTCTGGGTCTGCACCATCTGCGCCATGGTGGCGACGTTGGCGTCGGGGATATTCGGCTCGGTCGGAAAGACGCAGTCTTCGGCGATCTCGGCCAGGCGCTGTAGTTCCGCCGTGCCCTCTTCGGTCTCTCCTGGGGCGAGCTCTCTCGATAGCGACAGCGCCTCCAAATACCCCTCGCTCGTCGCGTCGGCGACGAGCAGGTACTCACCCAACGACTCGATCGCTGCCGCGTTTCGGTCGACCGCCGCCAGGACTTTGGCTTCCGTCAAGAGCAGGTCCGGTCCCAATTCGCCACACGCGGCCCGGTACTCACCGAATCGTTCGGCGGCCGTCGAATTGTCGCCGGCCGC
>JAZFYK010000155.1:0-6402 GCA_036443505.1 Gammaproteobacteria bacterium
TTCATGTTGTTTTCCTTGCTGGGTCGTTGATGCGCCGGCGTCGCGTAGGGCGGACCGCGCACACTATCGTCGGAGTAGGGCGCGGGTCAATGGTTGGCGAGCACTTTTTTGCGCCTCGGGCTCTCCGCGGCGGATATCGGGTACGATAACCGCCGGTAAGACGATCACGCACGCGCCCGTAGCTCAATTGGATAGAGTACCGGCCTTCGAAGCCGGGTGTTGGGGGTTCGAGTCCCTCCGGGCGCGCCATCGTCGGCTCGATTGGCGAAGAAATGCGCCCGGGAAGGTCAACCGGGAGCGTGGTCGGCCGTTATCGTAGACGCGTGCGGACACTAGAACCGCGGGGAACGGGGAGAACTCTAAATGAAAACAGGTGTTGCACTCGCGCTGATCGGCGTCGGGCTCTTGTGCGTCGGGCAGGCTGCCGCCCAGCGGGGTGGCATGGGCGGCGGCCAGGCGCCTCCCGAGATCATGCCCAATACGGACAAGGAGACGATGATCCTGTCGCTGCCCGAGGAGTGGTACCCGACCCAACCGCTGGGCAACGAGAATATGACGGACTCCTACCTGTTCCCAGTCGGCCAGGACCACGCCGGCTGGACGGAGACCCTGCGCCAGGAGGTCTTTAAAACGACGGCCGGCATCGAGGCCGCCGAACGCGTGTACGAGCTGCGGACGGCGAGCAACCGGGAGAGCTGTTCCGGCTACACGTCGAGGATCCGTGATGAGGGGCCGGAGAACGGCTACTCCATGATCTTCTGGGAGCAGCTCTGCGAGCTCGGCGAGGAGGAGGCCGTCGCCTCCCTGCACAAAGTCGTGCTGGGCAACGACCAACTTTACATACTCAGCAAGATCTGGAAGTACGATCCTTCCAATGGAATCTGGAGGGACTGGAGGAACTACTTCGAGGACGTCTATGTCTGCGATCCCAACAGGCCGGAGCACCCCTGCAGGCCCATGCAGCTGCCGCCGCGCGGCGGGCGCGGCGGGCGCTGACAGCCATTTTGGTATACAATCGCCGGTCCGACCGCTCCATTGAGTCTCCGGTGTTTTGCGCCCTGATCCTCTCTAACTAGCGGTTTCACGCTATAAGAAGGAGATATCGTGGGCAGGAAACTCTACGTCGGCAATCTGCCGTACTCAGCGACCGAGCAGGAACTTACGGATAAATTCGCGGCATCCGGAACCGTGGAATCCGCCAAGCTCATTACCGATCGCGACACGGGCCGGAGCAAGGGCTTTGGCTTCATCGAAATGGGGACCGACGCCGAGGCTCAGGCGGCAATCGAGTCCCTGAACGGCACCGACTACGATGGCCGGCCGATGAAGGTCAATGAGGCCAAACCTCAGGAGAAGAGAACGGGCGGCGGAGGTCGCGGCGGGTACGGCGGCGGAAATCGCTGGTAGACCCGTTTCCTCACCAACAACGATCCGCTGACATCATGCGCTGCCCCACTCGGGGCTGGCGGGCTTAATCACCCGGATGTGAACAGGCATGGCTGACGAATCCACCGCAAGAGTACAACCGTACGAGATCATCTCGGTCAAGCGAACGGAGACGCCGCCCGGTGCGGAAGGCGCCAACTGGCATCACTATGTGATCGTCCAGGGCGCCAACACGATTCGTGGCTACCGGCAGGGGAATCTCAAGGCCGTGAAGAGCGCGGTGGAGGAGATTGTGGTGCTATTGAACGAACGGCAATTGGGTAAACGCGGCCGCGTCAACCTCATGCCGACGCCGAAGCGGAAGCCCGAGAAGTGACGTCTGATCACTCTATACGACCTTAAACCTCGCTTCCAAAATCTACTGCGTCCGGCCGTCCGCCGGCTGGCGGCGGCGGGGACCACCGCGAACCAGGTGACACTAGTTACCGCGATCGCCTCGGTCGCACTTGGGGCGATCGTCGCCGTCTTCGCCGAAGTACGCGCGCTGTTCCTTCTCATCCCGTGCTGGCTCCTGTTGCGCATGGCACTGAATGCCGTCGACGGCATGCTCGCTCGCGAGTTCGGCCAGAAGAGTCTGCTCGGGGCGTATCTGAACGAGCTCACCGATGTCGTATCCGACACCGCGCTCTATCTGCCGTTCGCCTTCGTCGCGCCGTTCTCGCCGTTCTGGGTCGGGATCGTGGTTTTTCTCGCCGCGCTGAGCGAGTTCGCGGGAGCACTGGGGCCGATGATCGGCGCATCGCGGCAGTACGCGGGGCCGCTGGGCAAGAGCGATCGCGCCCTGGTATTCGGCGGGCTTGGCCTCTGGATCGGCACGGGGGCGGCGCTGCCGGCGTGGCTCGCCTGGGCCATGCCGTTGCTCGTGCTCCTGTTGTGCCTGACGATCGCCAACCGCATCCGTGCTGGTATTGTAGAGTCTCAGTCCTAGGGGGGTTCAGCACGATCATGACCCGGGTGCTTCCGCCGCTTGCCGCTGCGCTGGTCATCCTCTTCGCGAGGCTGATCACGGCCGTGCGCGGTGAGTGGCACGGCTGCGAGCCGCTGCCGGTGCAGCGCGTCTATTTTGCGAACCATGCGAGCAACGGCGACTTCGTGTTGCTCTGGACCGTGCTGCCGCCGGCGCTCCGCCGGCAGTCGCGGCCGGTAGCCGCCGCCGACTACTGGCATGCCGGTCCGATCCGGCGGTTCCTGATCGGCGACGTGTTCCGGGGCGTCATGATCGATCGGGTTCGCCACGAGGGCAGCGCCGACCCGATCGAGATCATGACAGACGCCCTCGATGCGGGCGACTCGTTGATTATCTTTCCCGAAGGGACACGGAATACGACGGACGCCAAGCTGCTGCCACTCAAGAGCGGCATCTATCGACTCGCGACGGCGCGGCCGGACGTGGAGCTCATACCGGTGTGGATCAACAACCTGAACCGGGTCTTGCCCAAAGGCGAATTGCTGCCCATCCCGGTGCTCTGCACGGTGATCTTCGGCGCGCCGCTGCGTATAGAACAAGACGAGGCCAAGAACGCATTCCTCGAGCGGGCACGGGACGCGCTGCTCGGCCTGGCGCCAACCGCGGCCCCGGACTCAGACGAAGACAGCCGATGACACAGATAAGCGACTTGCTCGTGGTCTTCGGCAGCATCGGCATCATTCTCATCGTGGCGACGGCGATCGGCCGTACACTCGCGCAACGCCAGCCAGCCGATGCGCCCAGTGCGCTGATCGAGAATCTCAATGCGCGCATCGATGCGTGGTGGGCGATGGTCGCGCTGATCGGGCTGGCGTTCCTCTTCGGCGCGACGGGCGTGATCGTCTTGTTCGGCCTGTTGTCCTTCGCCGCACTGCGCGAGTTCATCACGCTGACCCGGACGGGTCCCGGCGACTACTGGGCTTTGCTGATCGCCTTCTTCATCGCGATACCCGTCCAGTACTATCTGATCTGGACCGACTGGTACGGCTTGTACTCGATACTGATCCCCGTCTACGCATTCTTGTTCCTGCCGATCCTGTCGGTTTTCCGTGCCGAGACGACGAACTTCCTGGAACGCGTCGCTGAAGTCCAGTGGGGTCTGATGATATCGGTCTATTGTCTGTCTCACGTCCCGGCGTTGCTGAGGCTGGAAATCCCCGGGTATGAAGGCCGGTCGATGCTATTGATCGCCTATCTCGTCATCGTGACGCAGTCTAGCGATGTCCTGCAGTACATCTGGGGCACGTTGATCGGCAGGCATAAGATCGCGCCCCGGCTGTCGCCGTCCAAAACGGTCGAAGGATTCGTCGGCGGGATCGTCAGCACCTGCGGCATCGGCGCGCTGCTCTGGTGGATAACGCCGTTTACGATCCGGGAGTCGGCGTTACTCGCACTCACGGTCGCTCTGATGGGTTTTCTCGGCGGCCTCGTCATGTCCGCGATCAAGCGTGACCGCGGCGTCAAGGACTGGGGCTGGTCCATCCAGGGTCATGGCGGCATCCTGGACCGCCTCGACTCGGTGATATTCGCGGCGCCGATCTTCTATCACAGCGTCCGATTCTGGTGGGCTTGATCGGACTTGAATTATCACAGACGTTTGAGGATACTGAGTCGGACAGTGTTGCAGGTGCCCGAAGGTGATCAACCGGAGGGTTCAACGGGAAGACGGTGCGTCAACTTGACAAGGCCGTCGCTGCCCCCGCAACGGTAAGCGAGTCCAAGGGTGGTTAACACGCCACTGTGCTGAGAATGCATGGGAAGGCAACCGCTCCGAGCCACGGCTCACTCGCGAGCCCGTATACCGGCCTGCAGATGTATCAACGTCGGTTAGCGGAGGGAATAACCGGGTGTTTAAGGTCCTGAGAACAGGTCTCTAAACTCTTTCCCTTAGAAGCGGCAGGTTAGCCTGCCGTGCCGCGATCGGCCTTTATCTGGCGCTCGGGTGTGAGTGTCCAAAGGATAGGCTCGTGCAAAAATCATCTCTCTTTCTCTCCCTTGTCGTCTTGACGTCCAATCTCGCCGCGCAGCAGCCCGACGAAACGCTCGAGAATATTCTCGTGACGGCTTCTCGAACGCCGGTTCCCGCCTCGCGCGTCGGTAGTTCCTATTCCATCATCGATCGTGCGGACCTCGAAAGGCGGCAGATCGTGTACGTGACCGACGCGCTGCGCGACGTGCCGGGCCTGGCGGTCAGTCGTGCCGGCACGTTCGGTTCACAGACACAGGTTCGTATCCGCGGCGGGGAGGCGAATCAGGTCATGGTCCTCATCGACGGGGTCGAAGCAAACGATCCGGCATTGGGTGACGAGTTCCAATTCGATCAACTCGTGTCGACGGCGATCGAACGCATCGAGATCGTGCGAGGGCCGCAGAGCGCCCTGTGGGGCAGCGACGCATTGTCGGGCGTGATTAACTTGATTACGGTTCGAGGCACTGAGCCATTCAGCGCGAACGGCTATCTGGAGGCGGGTAGTTTCGGCACGACCAACGCGGGCGCACACGTGTCCTCCTCAGGCGCCATCTACGACATCAATGTCGGCGCCTCACACCTGGAGACGGACGGTACCAATATCTCGCGGGATGGCGATGAGCTCGACGGCAACCGCAATACGACCCTGAATCTCAATGCCGGCGCGCAGATATCCGAGCGGACTCGGTTCGAGTTTTTCGCCCGGCACACAGACACGGCGAGAGAGTTCGATGGCGTGGACTTCGTCTCGACGGGCTTGCCGACCGATGCGGACAGGCGAACGGCTGCCACGCAGGATTATTTGCGTGCATCGGCTGCCACGGCATTCCTCGATGGTCGTTGGACTCACCGCTTCAGCTTCACGGGCCTGGAAACCGACAACGAGAACTTTGGCGACGGCGCGTCGCTCGGTTCGACGGCTGCCGAGAAGCTCGGGTTCTACTACCAGACCAGCCTGGCGTTTACCGAGTCGGAATCTCATCGGCTGACATTCGCGATCGATCGGGAGAACGAAAAATTCTCCCAGCGCGGCACGGCGAGCCCATTCGGGGATCCGAATCAGGATCAGGAAGTCGATACGACCGGCTACGTTCTCGAGTATCAGGGCCTGGACCTCGGGCCGCTAACGTATTCCGCCGCGCTACGCCATGATGTCAACAGCGATTTCGACGACGTCAGCACGTATCGAGTCACGGGGTCCTACCTCATCGGTGCCTCCAGCACGCGGCTCCATGCCAGCCTCGGGACGGGTCAAAAATCACCGACCTTCGTCGACCGATTCGGCTTCTTCTTCGACCAGTTCGTCGGCAACCCGGACCTGAAGCCCGAGCGATCCAAGGGCTGGGAGATCGGTTTCGAGCAATCGCTCCAGCGCGCCAGCCTCACGATCGCTGCGACCTATTTTAACGAACGACTCGAAGACGAGATCGACGGCTTCGTCTTCGACCCGGATACGTTCCTCTTTACTGCGGCGAACCGCCCCGGCGACAGCCAGCGGCAAGGCGTCGAGCTGTGGTTGACCGCGAGCCCACACGATCGTCTGGACCTGACAGCGAGCTATACCTATACGGAGGCCACCGAGCTGGCGTCACTCGGCAATGAGGTCGATGAGCTGCGCCGGCCTCGCAATATGCTGGCCGTTAACCTGAATTTCACGATCAGGCCACGCGCCGATATCAACTTGAATGTCTCCTATAACGGCAGTCAGGACGATATCATGTTCCCGCCGTTTCCCCTGCCGCCGGAGCGCGTCCGTCTCGGCAGCTATACGCTCGTGGATCTTGCGGCAAGCTATCGGTTGACGCCGACCGTTCAGCTCGTCGGTCGAATCGAAAATCTTCTGGACGAGAACTATGAAGACGTCGTAGGCTTCAATACGCCGGGCGTTGGCGCATATATTGGCGTTCGGGTCGGGCCGTGACGCTTCGGGAGGATAAACCATGCCGTATTTCTTAATCGTTTTGGGCGTCGTCGCGCGCCTCGTGCCTCATCCCTGGAACTTCACGCCCATCGGCGCGCT
>JAZFYK010000156.1:0-8947 GCA_036443505.1 Gammaproteobacteria bacterium
GTCGTCGACCTGACCCAGATCGGCGCGAGAGGCGAGAGCGAGGAGCCCGGGCGTTGGTACTACAGCATCGCCTACCGCATCGTCCGTGAGCTTCGGCTCAAGGCCGAACTACAGACCTGGTGGCAACAGAAAAGCGCGCTCATGAACGACGAGCGGCTGGCGGAATTTTTCTGGGAGGTCGTCCTGACCAATACGACGTCGCCGGTCACGATCTTCTTCGACGAGGTCGAGCGCGCTGTGGAGTTGCCGTTCTCGAAAGAGCTCTTCACGGCGATCCACAGTTGCTATAACTCTCGGACGACAGAGCCCGACTTCGGCCGGCTGAATTTCGTCGTACTCGGCGTTGCAGCGCCGCAGCAACTCGCTCCGGATCGCAGCGTCTCTCCTTTCGATCTGGGCACGTCCATCGAGCTCGAGGACTTCACGCTGGAAGAGACCCATCGGCTGGCCGCGGGTTTCGCGCCCGGCAAGGATCACGCGTCTGCCTTGCTGGAGAAAATCTATCGTTGGGTCGGCGGCCAACCGTATCTGACGCAGAAGATCGCCCGCGGCGTAGTGCGCCGGGGCGAGTCGCTCGAGGACGTGAAACTCGTCGTGCGCGAGCAGTTCCTTTCCCAAGGCGCCAGGAGCGAGGAGCCGCTCTTAAATCATATACGCGCGCTCCTGACTCGGCCGGCGCCGCGAAATCGCCAGGCGCTGGTCCTGCTGGGCAAGCTCAGCAAAGGCGCCCGAGTGCCCGAGGACAGGGGGTCTGTGCCGCAACAGGTTCTGCGCCTGGCCGGTCTGACGGCTACCGGTTCCAACGGCATGTTGACGCTCAGGAATCATCTCTTCAAGACGGTGTTCAGCTCTCGCTGGGTCAGCAGTGCGCTGCCGTTCAACTGGCGCGGCGCGGCCGTGGCGGCTGTCTTGATCGGCGCGATGGTCTTGATTCCATGGTGGTATTCGCAGGTGCTCCCTGAGCCCTACATCGAGTCGTTGTCCGTCGTGAGCCAACCGCTCGACAATGCCATGGGGACCTATCAGCGGCTGCATCGCCTGCCGGGATTCGGCGCGACCGCCGACCGGCTGCTCACAGACGTTCTGATCTATCATGGCCAGCGCGCGGACACCTTCGCGCAGATTCAAGCCGCCGACGACGTTATGCGCAGCCTGCCGGATCGCTGGGATCTGGCTGAACAGCTCATGGGGGCTTACTGGCTCAGGCGTGCGGCCGTGGCGGCCAGAGCCGAACGTCGAGACGAGGCGCTGCTATTCGCATCGGCGGCGATTCCGGGGCAGGGCCGGCGTGCAAGAATGCTCGCGACAGAATTAATCGGGGCGGATTACGGCGCCCTGCAACGGACTTTCCGCCTGGCCGAAGCTCCCGCGCATTGGGAAGTCGACTGGGAGTCGCAAGAGTTGATCCTCGTGGCTAAGGACCACAGCGTGCGGCGGCTCTCGTTGAACGATACGAGTGCAGTGGAGTTTGCTGAACGGCTAACGGCCTTGCAGTACCTGCCAATCCGTCGCGAGCTCAGCGTCGACGAGCCTGGTTCAGCAGGAGCGTTCCTGCTGGAACTCGATGTGGCCCATCTCGCCGACGAGGAGGTCTTAGTTTCTGTGGAGGCGCCGGGTGGCGCACGGGCGAGCTTCACGCTGCCCTTGAGCGCCGACAACAGACGCGAGTTCCGGGCTGTCGGGCGATCGCCGTTAGCAAGCCTGGCCGATGCGGACCGCCAGGGTGTGTGGCGCCTGACACTCGTCGATCGTGAGGAAGGCTACGTTGGGCAGTTGGCGCGGTGGGGTCTACTGTTCGCCGAAGAGCTTCGCGGCTGGAACGACGACCCTGAACCGGATCTGGCAATTCCCGACCCTATTCGTACCGATCAGGTCGAGGTGGCGGTTGGTTCGGACGGGCGTCTGGCCGTCGCTCGCCCGTCCCGTGCCGGGGCGGTGGGTACGCTCGCGCTCTGGGATCTGCGGTCGGAGGGGGCGGTTAAAGATCTGGAGCTCGAAACGACACCGGAGTTCCTGGTCCTCGTCGGCAAGACCAGCAGGCTACTGGCCGTCGCCGGCAATACACTGACGCTCTGGGACACGGCCGAGGGTTCGCCCGTCGCCCGCGTCGCGACACAGACGGGATTTGTGTTACCGCCGGCCGTTGGCGTCGATGGTGATTACATCGCTATCGCCGAGCAGCTGGCGCTTGACGCGTCCCTCTACAGTCTCCTGCGAACGGTAGACGGTGAGCTCGTTGCGAGCGTGACGGGCCTTGAAGGAGTCCGCGACTGGGTATTGGGTCCGCAGGCGCGCTATCTGGCGCTACTCGGACCGGCTCGCGTCGTTCGCCTCCTGGATCCGCGTCGCGGTGACCTGCTGGCGGAACTTCCGCACGACCGGGACCCCGTGCGGTTGATCCCCGTGGAGACCGGCGATCTGCTGATCAGCGTTGATGACGGCGGCGATATCTTTGTCTGGTACCTTGGGGACGCGGAGGCGGGAGCGCCCGAGCGCCTGCGTCTGGGCGTGACCGTGGACCCCGAGAGCGTTAGCGTCGCTGCGGATGGTTCTGCGATCGCATTCGAAGCGCTACACGGCCATGTCGTTGTTCGGGACCTTGCCGGGGAGAGCGAGCCGCTGAATTTGCGCGTGCATCGGGCCGACGGCGTAATTCGAACCCGGCTCGCCCCGGACGGCAGCCAGCTGGTGACTGGTGGCGGGTCGCTTCTACAGCTTTGGGCGCGTGAGGATAACGGGCCGGGGAGCGGTACGGACCTGGATCTGTCTGCGCTCGCACTCGACCGGGCTGGGCGTATCGCTGCGCTCGGTTTCCGGGACGGCCATGTGCGAGTCCTTACGACGAATCAACTCGAGAACGGCTCCAATAGCGACGAAGGCGTCGATTACATCGGGCATCAGGGCCGCGTCAGTAGCATCGCGGTCGATGCGTCCCAGGGGGCCGTCGTCAGTGGTGGCGATGACGGGCTGGTCCGAGTCTGGGATATCGCGAGCGGTGCGCCGCTGGCGCCATTCATGCGTCACCCCGAAGGTCCCGTTCACGCCGTCGCGCTGAGCCCGGACGGCCGGTGGATTCTCAGTGCCGGGGAGTCCAGTGCGCGACTCTGGAACGCTGCGGACGGTGAGATGGCCGGCGAAGTGCTCGTAAACGGTGCTGCAGTGTCTGTGACGTTCTCGCCTCAAGCAGAGCGGTTCGCGGTCGGTGACAGCGCCGGTAACCTGTTCATTGCCTCGCCGACGGATTCAGCACCGCTGCAATCGGGTCGGGCCCAGGACGCGGTGCTGGCTCTGGCGTTCTCGCCGGACGGCGCCATGCTCGCGACCGGGGACGCTTCGGGTCGAATTCAGCTCTGGGATCCGCTCAGCGCTCAGGCGCTTGGTGAGCCCCTGGGGCTCCCGCATCCGGTCCGATGGCTTGGATTCAGTGAGGAGGGGGGCCATCTGGTCGCCCAGACCGACCACTGGCTACACCGGCTGCTAGTGACTGGCCAGAACCTGACCGCTTCTGACAGCCGTCTACTCGAAGTGGGGGTGGAGGCTGGTGTCTCGCTCACGACGCCACACGGCGAGCGGCTTCGGCTCGTGGGCGGCCGCGGTCTCGGGCGGCCGACGTATTACGAACTCGACCTCAGTGACCCCTCCACGGAGGCGCTCCCGGCAGGTGCCGCTCTGTTGGGGCGCGATTGGTCCGGCCTGCTTGGGCTGGCACTGGATTCGACCGGCGCCGTCGTCGCCAGACAGCCGTAAAACGCGATAGTTCCGCGGTTTTCTGGGGTTATTCCGTCAAATCTGTGAACTGGCGTCAGGGTCGGTGCGACCTGGCGCGCTACTCTAGATGGGCTCGACAATCAGTCCGACTGATCTCGCGAGGATCAAGATAAAGTCTATGGTGGTTCAATACATCGCAGCGCTTGGTGCGAAGGGCTCAAGGCGGGGTGCGCCGCTGCTTTTGGTTCTCATGGCCAGCCTCCTAGCAGGTTGTTCTTCGGAGCCCAGACCACGCAGTTTCATGGAATTCATGGACGACTCACTTGCCAGGGAAGGCGCCCTCGCGCGTTGCAATCGGGACCGTGAAGCGACGGCGATCGACGCGGAGTGTGTCAACGCGCGCCGGGCCGCGTCGACCATAGCAGCTCGTGCGGATGAGGCTTTGCGCGAGCAGCGGGAGGAGAATTCGGACATCCTGCGAGCTAGAGCCCGTGACCGAGCCGGTTACGTTCAGACCAATGCCGAGCGGGCCGACGCGGCGGCGCAAGTCACGGCTGAGGCTGAAGCTGAGGCTGAATACGAGGAGCAGTGGAGAGTCGCCGAAGAGAACATGCAGGCCGCGCAGCTGGAGTACACGGAGCCGCCACCCTCACTCGATTTTATCGAACTCCCAGCCTCCGCTTCGCCGGCGTTGCCGTACGTCGAACTCCCCGCGAGCGCGCAGCGCCGCGAACCCGCACCCGAGCTCGAGGAGATCGAACTCCCGGGCGGGGTCGAGTACCGCGACTAGCTGTCGCTGCGCTAAGTACGAGCAGGAGCGACGGCCTCGTCGCGATCTTTCCCCGCGAACAATCGCGGCCAGGCGGCCGCTCCTACCTACGCTGTACTCAGTCCGCGTAGGAGCGACGGCCTCGTCGCGATCTAGCCCTCAAGAGGTAGCTGCGAGCTCGGGCTCTTGATATGCAGGTCCTGCTGGGGGAACGGAATCACGATGCCGTGATCGGCGAAGGCTTTATAGACTGCGCAGTTTAGCTCGTGCTCCAGGCGCCCCCTGAGCACGGGTTGCTCCACCCACGCCAGTAACTCGAAGTCCAAGCTGGAATCGCCGAACCCCCGTAGACGCACGCGAGGCTCGGGTGTGGCACAAATCTCCTCATGGTCGAGCGCCGTCTGCACGAGAACCTGCTCGACTTCATCCACGTCGCTGCCGTAAGCAACGCCCACCTTGATGCGAACTCTGAATTTCTGATAGGGGCCGCCGCTCTCGTTAACGATTTTCGCGTTACCCATGACGCTGTTCGGCACGCTGATCTCGACATCATCGCGAGTTAGCAGGCGCGTGCTACGCAGGCCGATGTGAGTGACTTCGCCTCGTTCACCCGTGTCCAGGGTGATGTAATCACCGACTTTGTAAGGGCGGTCTGCGAGAATCGACATGCCGCCGAAGATATTAGCGAGCGCGTCCTGGGCGCCGAAACTCAAGGCCAGACCGACGATACCGGCCGAGGCGAGCAGCGCGCTGACATTGATCCCCCAGGCTAGAAATACGAAGTACAGCGCGCCCAGAAAGAGTAGGAGCTTGGCCGTGTTGTCGAACAACGGCAGCGTGCTCGGCTGCACGAACTCGTATTTGCCACGGCTTCGGCTCAGGATGGTCAACACCTGTCCGGCCAGCCGGATCGTGAACCCCAACCAGACGAATATTGCGATCGTGCGCAGGCAGGCCAGTATCACGCTGGTCAAATTCGGGGCGAGTTCCAGCCGGTAAGTCGCTACCGCGAGGCCGATGAAGAAGATGGTGATGAACAGCGGCCGTCTTAACGCTTCGATGATCCGGTCGTCGATCTGACTGTTGGTTTGCTTGACGAGCTTGCCGACGGTCGTGACGATGAGTCTCTCTGCAACGATGGCGAGAAGCAGACTGACGACGACGATGATAATCGCCTGCAGCCAGACGTACGGCGCGATCCACGACAGCCACCACGGCAGGCTCGCGTCGGCTAGGGCTTGAATCTCGTCGTCCACGTCAATTCGCACCGGCACCGAGGGGATAGATGATCGCTTCGTCGGCAGCGTCATCTTCCTCGGTGAGCTTCGATGAGTCCCGTGACAACGCCCCGGCCTCGTCGAGGGTAGTCAGGAAGCGCCGCGCGCTGGCGGGCGTCGCGAAACTCGTCGCGGCCAGCGGCTGAGCTTCTTCGTCCGGCGAATAAAATTCCTGATTGGCGGCGTGGTCCACACCGAGCTTGGCACCCTCGATGGTTGCGCCGGCGAACAGACCGCGGCTTTGGACGTAGGTATATAGCTCAGTCTCGAACGTCATGTCTCTCGTGATGGTCGAGTTCCGGCCGACCGGGCCGGCCGTCGCCGAGGCGTCACCGCCGACCGTGAACTTGCCCTCGCTGATATTGCGTACGGACAGTTCGTTGCCGAAGACCAGGATCAGATCGGCGGATTCCGCGCCAATCTGCGCGCCGAAGCTGCCGCCCGATAATTTAATAAAACTGGGGTTACTCCACTCGCCGTCTTCGGTGCGGACGGCCATGACACCGTTACCGTGGTGTCCGCCGAAAATGAAGCCGACTCGAACGACGCTGGGAATGATTGCGATACCCTGTGCATACTGCAGGATCTGTGGGGGGATCGCGGTCGCGGGGTCGCTCGTGAACGCGTTCAGTACAGCGCCTGCGCTGGCGAGCCGGGCATCCTCCTCCGTTTGGCTGAAGCTCTGGCTCGACAGTAGCAGACCGCCGAGTACTAGGCCGGCTAGAGCAGGTCGTAAACAATGCATGGTGGTGCCCCAGATGACTCGGAGGGGTTCATGTTACCTAAACATCGGGATCGATGGCGGCTGCCGGTGGGACGGGGCAACCCAGCGTCGCGGCGATGGCCCGGAACAACTCATGCTCGGCGAGTTCGATGTGATGGTCGTGGCGGATACAGGCAAGCACCGCGGCCAGCACACGCGCCCGGGCGCGAGGCCTGAGGACTGCCAAACGCGCCAGCGCGCCGTCGAGGTCGCCTAGATTGCGAGCGTCGGCCAGGGGCTCGAAGCGCGGTTCAGACACACGGGCCTTACGTTTGCCGAAACTCGCGACACCGGCCTTGAACGCCGCCAGCGCGGCCGTACTGTTGTCGTGGCCGTAGGCTGCGACGCATCGCAGCAGCGTCACGATCGCCACACTCGCGGACAGGCTGCGCGTCGCCTTCGGCGGCTTCATGCCCGAGTTCGGCAAGTCCCAGAGATAGCTCTCCAACAGACGCAGCAAGACGTAGTCGAATAAACGCTCGTTGGTGTTCATGTCCGTCAGGCGCTTCAGCAGCGTAGATAGAAACTCCAGTTGCTCGGCAGGCCGCTGCTTCAGCGCAGGTATGGTCAGTTCCAGCATCGGCAGCTTCAGCTTCTCGTCCAGATTCTCGAGTTCGTCACGAAGTTTCCGGCAGATCGCGTTGCGTGCACTGCCGAGTTGCTGCTGCAACAGCTCGTCCTGACGTCGCCGAATCCGCTCGTCGTCACCGATCGCGAGCGCCAGTATCAACAGCAGGCTCGAATCCCTCGAATGGGCCGCGTGGTAGAGCTCGTCGGGAATCGCGACGCGCAAATTTTTCGCCACGTCGTGCGGCGCGGACTGTCCGGCAGTCGTCAGGATATCTGCTTCGGCTACGGCCCCGCTGCCGCTCGCCAGCGAGTGGACCAGGGCCTCCGCGCCCGAGTCTGAGACGACGGTCGACATCGCATCGACGTCAGGGTAGTCGCCGGATGTGAAGCTCGGGTCGAGCGCCTGGATGCGTTCGTCCAGGGGCGGGTGTGTCGCGAACCAACCGCGAAAAGCGCGGGAGCCGCGTGAGAACAACATGTGCGCGATCTCCTCACTATCTCGCGCGGTGAGGCTGCCCGTATAGCCGCCGATCTTTTTCAACGCACCGGCGAGCCCCGCACTGTCTCGCGTGAACTGCACCGCGGAGGCGTCGGCCAGCATCTCGCGCTGACGCGAGACGCCCGCCTTGATCAGGCGACCGAAGAAGAGGCCGATGTAACCGATAAGTACGAACGCAAGACCGATCCCGGCGGCCGCCGCCATGCCCCCGCCGGAACGGCTGCGCCGCGTGAAACGCATACTGTGCAACAGCCAGCGGCCCATGAGAGCCAGGATCAGGATACCGAACGACAGCCCCATGAGTCGCTGGTTCAGGCGCATGTCACCATTGAGGATATGGCTGAACTCGTGGGCGATCACGCCCTGCAACTCGGCGCGATCGAGTTTTTCCAGCGCCCCACGGGTCACTGCGACGGCCGCATCCGCGGGCGAGAGCCCGGCCGCAAAGGCGTTGATCCCCTGTTCCTCTTCAAGAACAAAGACCTCCGGCACCGGGACACCCGAGGCGATGGCCATCTCTTCCACGACATTCATCAGGCGCCGGCGCAGCGGGTCCGGGCCCTCGCCCGTGACCTCCGTCGCGCCCAGCATCCGGGCGACCTGAGCGCCGCCCCGGGAGAGTGTCGCCGTGCGATAGAGGCTGGCCAGCGAGATAAACAAGGCGGTGAGCGCCGCGACGCCGGCGAGCATAGTCCCGTTGTCTGCTATCCAGGCGAGCAAAGACCCACCGGCGACGACCGACTGTGGTCCGTACGGGTCCATATACAGGCGCAGGACGATCGCAACGACCAGGGTGACGGCCAATACGATCAACGCTACCGCCAGCAGGAACAGCACGACCAGAACTCGCGTCGCACGACGCGAGCGTTCTTGTTGGGTGAAGAAATCCACAGCCTAGAGTCAGGACGACGGCAGGCTCATTATCAAAATGAGACTTGCGGCACCTCGCGCTTCTCTTCCTGCTCCATCTCCAGGAACTCCGCGTGCTTGAACTTGAAGTTATTCGCGATCAGGTTGCTGGGGAAGTTCTGACAGCCGTTGTTGTAGGACATCACGGCGTCATTGAACGCCTGGCGTGCGAACGCGACCTTATTCTCGGTTGAACCGAGTTCTTCCTGTAATTGCATCATATTCTGGTTGGCCTTGAGGTCGGGGTAGCTCTCCGCTAGAGCAAAGAGGCGCCCCAGCGTGCCGCCGAGGGTGGCTTCCGCGCCCGCCAGGGCCTTAATGGCGTCCGGGTCGGAAGGATCGGCCGCGGCCCGCTTGAGCATTGGCACCGCGGAGTTGCGCGCGTTGATAACATCTTCCAGAGTCCCTCGCTCGTGACTCATGTAGCCCTTAACGGCTTCCACGAGGTTGGG
>JAZFYK010000157.1:0-9995 GCA_036443505.1 Gammaproteobacteria bacterium
TACCGCCTCGGAGAGGAGCCACGCGCACGCCGGATCGCAGCGGCCATCGTCAACGCCCGAGCGGTCGCACCCATTACACATACGCATCAGCTCGCGGAGCTGGTGGCACAGAGCTCAGGCTATCGGCGCAGCCGCCTCCATCCGGCGACCCGGGTGTTTCAGGCCGTCAGGATCCACATCAACGCGGAACTCGAAGCCCTGGAGCGCGCGCTGGAGCAATGCGTGGAACTGCTAGCCGCGGGCGGCAGGCTCTGCGTAATCAGCTTCCATTCCTTGGAAGATCGAATCGTCAAACGGTTTATCGCGCGGGAGGCGAAGGGTGACCCCGTCTACGCGGGCCTGCCGGACGCGCCGCCGCATGCGCGGCCACGCCTGCGGCGAATCGGCGGTCTCGTCAGGCCGTCGACGGCCGAGGTCTCGACCAACCCACGGTCCCGCGGCGCGCGTTTGCGAGTCGCCGAACGACTTGGAGTCTCCGCCGCGTGAAGAGCCAAGAACTTCAGCTCTGCTTATGTGTGCCGTTGGCGGTGGCGGTCGTAATCTCCGCCGTCTGGGTCGTTAAGTCGAAGCACCAGTCGCGGCAGCTTTTCATCGAACTGGAGGCGCTTAATCGCGAGAGGGATCGGCTGCAGGTCGACTGGGGCCGCTTGCAACTGGAAGAGAGTACCTGGGGGACACACTCTCGAGTCGAGACACTGGCCAGGACACGCCTGTCCCTGAATCGACCCACGCCGCAGCAGGTCCTCGTGGTCGAGGAGCCGGCGCCATGAGCGGGGATCGCAAGACACACGCCGTCGTCTGGAGCCGCTGGCGAAGCATCGCGTTACTCGTCTTCTTTGTCATGTCCGGCGCGATCCTGGAGGGGCGCGTCCTCTATCTGCAGATACTGAAGAAGGATTTTCTCGCAGCGCAGGGCGACGATCGCCATATAAGAACCGTACAGATTTCTGCCCACCGCGGACCGATCACGGATCGCCACGGCGAGCCGTTGGCGGTCAGTACGCCCGTCGACAGCATCTGGGCGGCTCCTCAGGAGCTTAAGCCCGCCCTCGAGCGGCTGGGCGAGCTGGCGGAGGTGCTGGAACTCGAAGCGGACTGGCTCGCCCGGCGGATCACGAGCAATCTCGACCGCGAGTTCGTCTATCTGCGCCGCCATTTGCGCCCCGACCATGCCGCCCGGGCTTTGGAATTGGGCCTGCCGGGCGTCAGTACGCTCAGGGAATACCACCGCTATTACCCGACAGGTGAGGTCGCCGGTCACCTCGTCGGCTTCACCGATATCGATGATCGCGGGCAGGAAGGGCTCGAACTCGCTTACGACTACTGGCTTGGCGGTGAGACCGGCGCCAAGCGAGTCCTCCAGGATCGGCTCGGCCGAGTGATCGAGGACATCGAGCTGATCAGCGCGGCGCATCCCGGCCGAACGCTCAGGACCAGCCTCGATCTGCGCATCCAATATCTTGCGTACCGGGAGCTCAAGCAGGCTGTTGCCGAGAGCGGCGCGCTCTCGGGTTCGGTCGTCGTCCTGGACGCGACCAACGGCGAGGTGCTGGCGATGGTCAACCAGCCCGCCTACAACCCCAATGACCGGGCCCAGCTCGAGGTCGCCCGTTACCGCAATCGGGCCGTGACGGATATTTTCGAACCCGGTTCGAGCTTCAAGCCATTCGTCGTGGCGGCCGCGTTGGAGTCCGGTCGCTATAGACCGAATTCGATCATCGACACGTCGCCGGGGTACCTGCGTGTCGGCGGCAAGATACTGACGCAGGACAACAACAACCTCGGCAAGATCGATATCACGACGATGCTCGCCAGGTCGAGCAATGTCGGCGCGGCGAGGCTCGGCCTGGAGCTGGATCGGGAGCAACTCTGGGCGGTATTGTCGAGCTTCGGCATCGGCCGCTTGACCAACAGTGGTTTCCCGGGTGAGTCCGCCGGCGTGCTCAACGATCCGCGACACTGGCAACCGGTCGGGCAGGCGACACTCGCGTACGGCTATGGGCTCTCGGTCACGGCGCTGCAGCTTGCCCAGGCCTACGGCGTGATCGCGGCCGACGGCATGCGCTGGCCGATCTCGATGGTCGCGCAGGACCAGCGCATGGCGGGTGAACGGGTCGTGTCGGTGGACACCGCTCGCTCGCTCCGGGCCATGCTCGAGACCGTGGTCTCCCCGTCGGGCACAGGGAGAAGCGCATCGATCGCAAACTTTCGGGTCGCCGGCAAGACCGGCACCGCCAAAAAGTCCGGTATCGGTGGCTACTCGGACGGTCGTTACCTCGCGGTGTTCTCCGGGTTGGCGCCGGTCAGCAATCCGAAGCTCGTCGCCGTGGTCGTGATCGACGAACCCCAGGGCGAGGACTACTCCGGTGGCGATGTCGCGGCGCCGGTATTCGCGCGCGTCGTATCGGGCGCCCTGCGTCTGCTGGCGATCCCGCCCGACGCACTCGACCAACCACCGCTTACGATCATCGCTCAGGCAGAGGTTGCCCCATGATGGCGGCGCTGGCGACAGCGGCGATGACCGTGGGGGAGCTGTTCGGTTCGGCCGCGGGAAACTTAAGCGACGTCGAAGTTCTGGATCTCGTGCTCGACAGCCGGCAGGTGCAGCCCGGTGCGGCATTCCTGGCGGTGCCGGGTACGCAGAGCCACGGCCTGGATCACGTCGACGACGCGCTCGCTCGCGGCGCGGCGGTGGTCGTCTACGAGCCCTCGGCGACCCATCCCAAGGTGGCCGCGCCGAGCATCGCCGTTCCGGGACTCAAGGAGCAACTCGGTGAGCTCGCACGGGCGTATTTCGATCGCCAGGCAGAACCACTAACGCTGGCCGGGGTCACCGGTACCAACGGCAAGAGCACGGTGGCGCATCTGATCGCCGAGGCGCAAACGCTTCACGGCACGCCATGCGGCTACCTCGGCACGCTCGGATACGGCGTGCCGCCGAAGTTTGTCGCGCAATCCCTGACGACACCCGACTGCCTGACCCTGCACAGAACGCTGCGATCGCTATCGGTGAGCCACGCAGCGCTGGAAGTCTCATCCCACGCTCTGGCCCAGGATCGAATCGCCGGATTGGAGTTTCAGACTGCCGTATTTACCAACTTGTCCCGGGATCATCTCGACTACCACGGTGATCTCGAGAGCTATCGGGATGCTAAAGCGCGCCTGTTTCGTTTACCGGCGCTTAAACAGGCCGTGCTGTTTGCGGACGACCCGTTCAGCCCGACCGTGGCTCAGCAGCTCGACGCCGCCGTGAGCCGAATCGACGTGAGTATGCAACAGGACGCCGACATACGCGGTGGCCTCGTCCGCTCCGACTTGCATGGGATCGAGCTTGACGTGCGAGGCCCCGGGGGACAAGGGGTCATTACCTCTTCACTGGTCGGCGAATTCAACGCCGAGAATCTCCTGCTCGCACTGGGCGCACTGATCGCCTGGGACGTGCCCCTGGCGGACGCCTGTGAGTTGCTGGGCCAGTGTTCGAGTCTCGCCGGCCGCATGCAGGTATTCGGCGGCGGTGACGGCGAGCCGTGGGTAGTCGTCGACTACGCCCACACACCGGCCGCGTTGGCGACGGTACTCGAGAATCTACATCGACTCACGAGCGCCGAGCTATGGTGCGTATTCGGCTGTGGCGGACAGCGCGACCCGGGCAAGCGAGCGGCCATGGGTGAGGCTGCCGCGCAATACGCGGAACACATCGTGTTGACCGACGACAATCCCCGCGACGAAGACCCGGGGGCAATCGTCGCGGACATTCGTGCGGGGATAACTGCGCATCCCGATGTCTGGGTCGAGCACGATCGGCGCCGGGCGATTACCGATGCCGTCAACCAGGCCGGAGCGGACGATATTGTGCTCGTGGCGGGGAAGGGTCACGAAGAGTCGCAGTGGGTCGCCGGCGAGCAACGGAAATTCAGCGACCGCGCCGTCGTCGAACACGCATTGGGAGGGCGAGGGTGATGGCCCGCACGCTAGCGGCAGTCGCGGAGAAGCTTGAGATAAGCCTGATCGGCGAGGATGCCGGCTTCGGCCCGATCAGTATCGACAGCCGCAGCCTGAGTGCCGGCGAATTGTTCGTCGCGATCGAAGGCACCCATTTCGACGGGAACGATTTCGTTGCGGACGCGCATACCCGCGGTGCGGCCGGCGCGCTTGTCTCTCGCCGCGCGGGGATCCCACTGCCGCAGCTCGAGGTCGCCGATACGCGCATCGCGTTCGGGCAGATGGCGCGAGCCTGGAGAGAAAACGTCCCGATACCCGTCGTGGCCGTGACCGGCAGTAACGGCAAGACCACGGTCAAGGAACTCATCGCGAGCATTTTAAGGTGTCGGCGCAATGTCTGCGTGACCGAGGGCAATCTCAACAACGACATCGGCGTGCCTTTAACGCTGATGGCGCTGGACGAGACACATGAGGCGCTCGTGGTCGAGCTCGGTGCCAACCACCCGGGCGAGATCGACTATCTGAGCAGTCTCGTGCAGCCGACGGTCGGCGTGATCACGAATGCCTACGCCGCACACCTGGAGGGGTTCGGTTCCATCGCTGGCGTCGCCGCGGCGAAAGGCGAGCTGCTCGATCACCTGCCTCGCGCCGGGACGGCGGTCATCAACGCCGATGATGACTTCTGCGACGACTGGCGGGCGCGTAGCCGGGCCGTGACCGTGCTGACCTTTGGGCTTGACGCCCGGGCCGACTGCACCGTCGCCGGCGAGATCGTCGCCGAGATCTCCGGCTGCCGGTTCACGATGCAGCTTCCGGAAGGCGAGCGCGTGGACATCGATCTGCCCCTCGCCGGTCAGCACAACGTGTTGAACGCATTGGCTGCCGCTGCCGGTGCACACGCACTGGGTACGGTGCCCGAAGACATTGTTAACGGCCTCAATAGTGCCCACGCCCTTAAGGGTCGCCTGAACGTCTTACGGGGGCGCGGCGGTGCGGCCATTATCGATGATAGCTACAACGCCAATCCGGCCTCCGTTCGCGCCGCATTCGATTACCTCGCGCAAGCAAGCGGCACGCGAGTCCTGGTACTGGGCGATATGGCCGAGCTCGGGGATGGGGCGAAGGAGCTGCATCGCGATATCGGGCAGTACGCGACGGGTCGTTGTGATGCGTTGCTGACGGTCGGGCCGCTGAGCCGGCAGGCTGCCGATGCGTTTGGTAGCGCGGGCCGGTCGTTCGACGATACGGCTTCGCTGGGTGAAGCAGTCGAGGCCATGCTCGCAGATGACGTGACGATCCTCATCAAGGGTTCGCGGATCATGGGTCTGGATCAACTCGTGGCCTCGCTCACGAGCGACGACGCTTCCGGCGAAGGGGCGGCATGCTGATCTATCTCACCGAGTACCTGACTCGCTTCTATTCGGGATTCAACGTGTTCGGTTACCTGACCATGCGCGCGATTCTCGGCGCGTTGACGGCACTCACATTGTCGCTCGCGATGGGGCCATTCCTGATCCATCGGCTCTCCATGCGACGCGTCGGTCAAAACGTACGGCAACTCGGCCCCGAGACGCATCTGCCGAAGGCTGGTACACCGACGATGGGCGGCGCGCTGATCCTGTTCGCGATCGTCGTCAGCACGTTGCTATGGGGCAACCTGACCAATCGGTTCGTCTGGATCGTCCTGGTCGTGACGCTGGCGTTCGGCGCCATCGGTTTCGTTGACGACTACAAGAAACTCGTGATGGGCGACTCCAAGGGGCTGCGCCCGTCTATGAAATTCTTCTGGCAGTCCGTCGTCGGCGTCGGCGGGGCACTGGCGCTGTACGTGACCGCGGAGAATCCCGATGTGGAGCACGCGCTCCTGATTCCCTATTTACCGGACGCGACGATACCGCTGAGTATCTTCGTCTACGTTCCGTTCACCTATCTGGTCATCGTCGGCACGTCGAATGCCGTGAATCTTACTGACGGTCTGGACGGACTCGCGATCATGCCCGCGGTGCTGATCGGCACTGCGCTGGGCATCTTCGCTTACGCCGCAGGCAATGTGGTGTTCTCGGGCTATCTCGGTATCCCCTACGTTCCGGGGTCCGGGGAGATGTTGGTTTTCTGTGCGGCCCTGGCTGGCGCCGGTCTGGGCTTCTTGTGGTTCAACACCTATCCCGCTCAGGTCTTCATGGGTGACATCGGTGCGTTAGCGCTCGGTGCGGCCTTAGGCCTGGTGGCTGTGGTGGTGAGGCAAGAACTGGTGTTGTTCATTATGGGCGGTGTATTCGTCGTCGAAACCGTCTCGGTCATCATCCAGGTTGCCTCCTTCAAGATGACAGGCCGGCGTATTTTTCGCATGGCGCCGCTGCACCATCACTTCGAGCTCAAAGGCTGGGCCGAACCCAAAGTGATTGTGCGTTTTTGGATCATTACGGTGATCCTGGTGCTGATTGGATTGGCAAGCCTTAAGATCCGGTGACCAGGCTGTTGGACCACTAGATGACGAGGAATGTTACCCGGAGCGTTGAACGACACGATGAGAGGGCAGTGACCACTTCGGCGCCACGCGGCGGGACCCTCGTGGCCGGACTCGGTGCCACGGGTGTCGCCACGGCACGGTATCTCGCTGCGCGGGGCGTCGACGTGACGGTAATCGATAGCCGTCCGGCTCCGCCCGGCCTAGCCGAGTTGCGGGAAACTCATCCCGAGATACGCGTGATTCTCGAGAGCCAGGATCCACGTTGGCTTGAGGGTGTCGGTCGGGTCGTGTTGTCACCGGGGCTCGGGCTCGACACACCGGTTGCGGCGCAAGCCAGACGAGCTGGCATTCCGCTGCTCGGCGATATCGAGTTGTTCGCGCGCGAAGTGAAGGAGCCCGTACTGGCGGTAACGGGTTCCAACGGCAAGAGCACGGTCGTGACGCTGTTGGAGCGTATGTTGTCAGCGACGGATCTGGATGTCGCAGCGGGCGGTAACCTGGGGCCGCCGGCGCTGCAGTTATTGGAGGAACCTGCCGATCTCTATCTATTGGAAATATCGAGCTTCCAGCTGGAGACTACCGAGAGCCTGAAGCCACGGGCCGCCGCCGTTCTTAACGTCTCCCCCGATCACCTGGATCGGCATGGGAGCCTTGCGGAATACGCAGCGCTGAAGTCGAAGCTGCTACGCGCGGCGGATACGGCCGTGTTCAATTGGGACGATCCACTGGTCCAGGAGATGGGTCGCGAACATCCACAAGCGATCCCCTTTTCGTTACGCGAGAACCCGGATAACGGCTATGGCGTCATGGAACATCTAGGCGAGCGCTGGCTTGCGGGACAACGCAAACCGTTGCTGCCCGTCGCTGCCATGCGCCTGCGGGGCGCCCACAATGAAGCCAACGCCCTGGCGGCGTTGGCGCTCAGCAGCACGCTCGGTCGCGATCTCGCCCCGCAATTGGAGATCCTGGAGCAATTCGCAGGCTTGCCGCACCGCTGCCAGTGGGTTGGGGAGAAAGACGGCGTCACCTTCATCAACGATTCCAAGGGCACCAACGTCGCCGCGAGTGTCGCCGCACTTGAGGGTCTTAAGGGCCCGTTTGTCCTGATCGCGGGCGGACAGAGCAAAGGGGCGGACTTCAGCACGCTCGCCGCCAGCGCGCGGGGTCGACTGATCGGTGCCGTGCTGATAGGCGAGTCTGCCGAGAAACTCGAAGCGGCCTTGTCGAGCAGCTGCCCGACTCGGGTCACGAAGGACCTTGCGGCCGCCGTCGAACTCGCGTGGGCGTTCGCGACGAAGGGTACAACGATACTACTGTCGCCCGCGTGCGCGAGCCTGGACATGTTCGCGGATTATTCAGCGCGAGGCGAGGCCTATATCGCAGCCGTTGAGGAGTTGTTGCGATGAGCCAGAGTCTGGAAGTACGCGGCTTCAACCTGGACGGGCCGTTGTTGGCGGCCATCATCGGGCTCATGGTGTTAGGTACGGTCATGGTGAGTTCCGCGTCGATCTCGCTCGCGGACCGGGACATGGGGGAGCCGCTGTTCTTTCTGCAGCGGCAGATGGGCGCCCTCCTCCTGGGTTGTCTCATTGCACTGGCCGCAATGTTGATTCCCACGGAGGTTTGGTTTCGGCTGAATTGGCTGCTGTTGCTGGGTAGCATGGCGTTGCTGATTTCAGTACTCCTGCCGGGCGTCGGGCACACGGTGAATGGCAGCACTCGCTGGCTGGACTTCGGGCCGCTGTCGCTACAGCCATCCGAACCTGCCCGCCTGTGCCTGATCCTCTATCTCGCAAGCTATATCGTCCGCCATCAGCAGGAACTTGGCGCGAGTTTCCTGGGCTTCTTGAAACCGATGCTCGTTGTCACGCTGGCCTGCGTGCTCCTGCTGGCGGAACCGGACTTCGGGGCTGCGGTCGTCGTGACCCTGACCAGCATGGGTTTGCTGTTTATCGGTGGCGCGAGACTGCGGGATTTCGCGTTGTCGTTCCTCGTGGCGCTGGTCGCGTTATCGGCGCTCGCGCTTTCTTCGAGTTACCGAACGCTACGCCTGACGGCCTTCCTGGACCCGTGGGCCGATCCTTATGCGAGCGGTTTCCAACTGACACAATCGCTGATCGCCATCGGCCGAGGCGATTGGTTCTGCGTCGGTCTCGGCGATAGCGTGCAGAAACTTTTTTATCTGCCAGAGGCTCATACCGACTTCGTGTTCGCAGTCCTGGCCGAGGAGCTTGGCTTCGTCGGTGTGACGCTGGCCGTGTTCCTGTTCGGCGTGATCGTGTTCAAAGCCGTCGCGCTAGGACCCAGAGCCGCTGCGCTGGGCATGCCGTTTCACGGTTTCGTCAGCACAGGCCTGGCGCTGACGCTCGGACTGCAGGCGCTTATCAATATGGGAGTCAACACGGGTCTGCTGCCTACCAAAGGGCTGACGTTGCCCTTGATCAGCTACGGCCGCACGAGTGCAGTGATCACGCTGCTGTCTCTGGGGTTGCTCTTACGCATCCAGCACGAGGTCCAGCAGGCCGCCCGGCGTGCCGAGACTCGTCGACACAGGCGGCAGAAACGGTGAGTCGTGGCCCGATCATGATTCTCGCAGGCGGCACGGGTGGCCATGTCCTCCCAGGGCTCGCCGTTGCGAGCGTACTGCGTGATCGGGCCAGGACCGTCGTCTGGATGGGAACGCGTCAGGGGCTTGAAGCACGCCTCGTACCGGAGGCCGGCATCGAGATGGAGTGGATCTCGATTGCGGGCTTGAGAGGGCGAGGCCCGCTGGCGTGGATTACGGTACCGTTCGGCGTGCTCGTCGCTCTGTTCCAGGCGTTGGCAGCGTTGCGTCGACGCCGACCCGTCGCGGTGCTCGGCCTCGGGGGCTTCGTCTCAGGGCCCGGTGGGTTCGCAGCCTGGCTGACTCGCAGACCGTTGCTGATTCACGAACAAAACGCCGTCGCGGGTACGACGAATCGCATCCTGGCACGGTTTGCAAAGCGAATCTTCGGCGCGTTCCCAGATAGTTTTCCAGCGACCGTCGATGCCGAGTTCATCGGTAACCCGGTGCGGCACTCGATACTGGCGCTGCCCACCCCGTCGGAGCGATTCGCATCTCGGGTCGGTGCCGATACGGTGCTGCGGGTGCTGGTACTCGGTGGCAGCCAGGGAGCGCGGGTCCTGAACGAACAGGTTCCGGCGGCATTGGCGCGTTTGCCGCGAGAGATTGCGCTGTCGGTCTGGCATCAAGCGGGCTTAGGACTAGACACTGCCACGGACGCTTATGCTCGCGTGGGCCTCGAGCCCAGGCTCGATGCGTTTATCGAGGACATGGCCGCTGCCTATGGCTGGGCGGATCTCGTGATCTGCCGTGCCGGGGCGCTAACCGTATCCGAGCTCGCCGCAGCGGGAGTTGGCGCCGTCCTGATTCCGTTTCCTCACGCCATCGATGACCACCAGCTCAAGAACGCTACGATCTTCGCCTCACAAGGCGCAGGGATAGTGATCCCCGAAAGCGAACTCGACCCGGAGCGCCTGGCGCGGGAGCTCGCGACGTTCTTAACCGATCACGAGGCGCTTGTGCGCCTGGCCGAAGCCG
>JAZFYK010000158.1:0-6712 GCA_036443505.1 Gammaproteobacteria bacterium
AGACTCGCGACGCCTATCTCGGCGTGATCGCCGAAGTCTCACGCGTCAGGGCGTTAGATCGGGCCGTGGAGTCGTCGGAGACCGCTCTACAGGCGACCGAGGCCGGTTTCGAGGTCGGTACGCGCACGACCGTCGATGTACTCGTGTCTCAGAATACGCTGGTGCGCTCGCGGACGAACTTCGCTCGCAGCCGGTATGACTATATGTTGAACGTGTTGAGGCTGCAGCAAGCCGCCGGCAGCCTGTCGGCGGATAGCCTGGATGTGGTCAATGGCTGGCTGGAATAAGACCTGAGCTAGCGGGCTTTTATCGACTCGACGAGGGCACTGGTCGAGCGGCCCTCCTTCAGGCCCAGGATGCGGACCTCTCCGCCGTTCGTAATGACGGCTTTCCCACCGGCAATTTCATCGGCCTCGTAGTCGCCACCCTTGACGAGAACGTCGGGAAGTAACCGCGCGATCAGCGCAGCGGGTGTCGCTTCCGAGAAAGGAACGACCCAGTCGACTGCCGCCAGACCCGCCAACACTGCCATCCGGTCCTCCAGAGGCGTTATCGGCCGGGATGGCCCTTTGAGGTCTCGCACGGACGCGTCGTCGTTGACAGCAACGATCAGCCGATTCCCGAGTCCTTTCGCTTCCTCCAGGTAGCTCACGTGGCCCGCGTGAAGAATATCGAAGCAGCCGTTGGTCATCACGATGCGCTCGTCGCGGAGCCTGGCCTAGCCGACCAGCGTCTCCAGCTCGTCTACGCCGACCAACCCTCGGCCACCGGCGCCCCTGCGGTGGAGGGCCAGCCGCAATTCCGACGGGCTTAAGGTCGCGACGCCGATCTTGCGCACCACGAGGCCTGCGCCGAGGTTCGCTAACGCCGCCGCGTCCTCCCACGCCAGACCACTGCTGAGCCCGGCCGCCAACAAACCGACTACCGTGTCACCAGCGCCCGTGACATCGAAGACCTCACGGGCCTCAGTCGCGAGGTCGAGCGCCTGCGCGCCGTCGGTGAACAGAGTCATCCCCCGATCGCCGCGCGTCACCAGGAGCGCATCCAGGTCCAGCCGAACGCGGAGGGCGTCGCCAGCGGAGCGAAACTCAGCCTCGTCGCGGCAAGCGCCGACGACTGCCTCGAACTCATGTTGATTGGGAGTCAGTACACTGGCGCCGCGGTAACGCTCGAACTCGACACCCTTGGGGTCGACGATCACCGGGATTCCATGCTCACGCCCGAGTGCGACGAGTGGCTCGATCCGACTCAAGGTCCCCTTGCCATAGTCGGAGAATACGATCGCGTCGACATCCTGCAATGATCTCGCATATGACGTCGCGAACGCCTCTTCGTGCCCGACCAGAAATTCCTCGGAGTCCAAACGGATCAGCTGCTGGTTGCGCGACAACACGCGCAGCTTGTGGATCGTGGGCAGCCCACTTGCCTCGATAAAATCGCAGTGCACTCCCGCACTCGAGAGAAGTTGGGTCAACACCTCTGCCCGCGCGTCGTCGCCTACAACCGCAAGTAGCCGAACCTGTCCGCCGAGCGCCGCGACATTCAGCGCGACATTCGCTGCTCCGCCAGGCCGCTGATCGGTAGTGCGCGTCTTCACGACCGGTACCGGTGCCTCTGGAGAAATTCGTCCGGTATCACCGAACCAGTACTCATCAAGCATCGCGTCGCCCGCCACGAGAACGCGAAATGGCGAGAAGTCAGGGACCGTCAATGCCACGGAGCCGGGATTCCATGAGGAAGAGCCTACCTAGTCTAGCACCTGTGAAGATCGCGACGAGGCCGTCGCTCCTACCTGTACGAGCGGGCGCGTGGCCGCGACGAGGCCGTCGCTTCTACAGTGACTCGGTAAAAAAGGTCCGCCCCCGACCACGAGTGGTCTGGGAGCGGACCAACGGCGGATCTGTCAGTCCTGGGTCCTGGTCTGTCGCGGTCGCTCGCGGTCAGGCGTCAACCACACTTGGAATAGCCGCAATTCAGACAGGTCAGGCAGCCATCCAACATGACGGCGGCTGCGGTGTCGCATTTTCCACATAGTCGTGCGCCATCAGGGAAACGGTTCTCGGCGACGGATTGTTGATGTTGGTCACGGGCCGCGAGTACGGCGCGCTTGCTGGCGATCAGGTCCTGCTGCTCTTCGCTGGGAACCGTCGGCTGCAGCAGCCCGATCTGCACGAGGTGTCTCTCGATAATGTATCCCAACTCGGCGATGATCGAGGGCATGAACCGACCGCCCGGCTGCCAGTAGCCTCCGCGCGGATCGAAGACGGCCTTGAGCTCGTCGACCAGGAAATTAACGTCCCCACCCTTCCGGAATACCGCCGACATGATCCGAGTCAGGGCGACTATCCATTGGTAATGATCGAGGTTCTTGGAATTAATGAAGATCTCGAACGGCCTGCGTTTCTCGTATTCCGTCCCCTCATTCAACACGATGTCGTTAATCGTCACATACATCGCATGATCGGAGACGGGCGTCTTGACCTTGTAGGTTGAGCCGATGAGCACCTCAGGTCGTTCGAGCTTCTCGTGCATCCGGATGACCTTGGCTGCTTCCGGCGGATGCTCCTCGGTCACCTCGGGCTGCTCACTGGCCGACTGCTCACCGGTATTCAGAGCCACGTCGTAATCCACTATTTTCGTTTCCACCTTGATGCGTGTCATTTTTCTAAACTCTCGCCTGCCAAATCTTTAGTTCGAACTAGTCGTTTGTCTTGCTCGTGGCGTTTTCACGTACCCTACAATTTCCCGTAATAACCTTCTTTTAGCGCATCGAAGAGATTCGCAGCGCTGTGGATCTCTCCGTCGTAATCGATCTCGTCGTCCCCTTTCGCTTCCACCACGCTGCCATCGTCCAGAGTGAACCGATAGGTTGTGTTCTTCAGATCCTTTTCCTTCACCAGTACGCCCTGGAACGCCTCCGGATTAAAGCGGAACGTCGTACAGCCCTTCAGCCCTTTCTCATGTGCGTAGAGATAGACGTCCTTGAAATCCTCGTATGCATAGTCCGTCGGGACGTTCGCGGTTTTGGAGATCGATGAATCGATCCAGACTTGTGCTGCCGCCTGAATATCCACGTGTTCCTGCGGAGAGATGTCTTCGGAACTCACGAAATAATCGGGTAGTGCCTGCGACCCATTCTCAGCGCTAGGTGTCGCGTCAGGTGAGACAAGATGCCGGTACGCCAGGAGCTCGAAAGAGAACACGTCGATTTTCTCTTTGGTTTTCCTGCCCTCCTGAATGACATTCCGGAAGTAACGGTGGGCGAAGGATGGCTCGATCCCGTTACTGGCGTTGTTCGCCAGCGATAAGGCGATCGTACCGGTCGGTGCGATCGAGCTGTGGTGAGTGAACCGTGCGCCCTCCTCCGCAAGCTTCTCGACCAGTTCCGGGGCTGCCTCTGCGAGCTTTTGCATATAGCGACTGTATTTCGCATGCAGCACTCGTCCCGGGATTCTGTCCCCGACCTTCCAACCGTCTCGAAGTATCTCGGGCCGCTTTCGCAGCATCTCGTCGCTGACGATGAACTCTTCATTGAGTATCGGCGCGGCGCCCTTCTCGCGTGCGAGTTCCAGACCCATCTCCCAGCCGGAAACCGCGAGTTCCCGCGATATGTCCGCGGTAAATTGCACGGAGTCCGGCGCGCCGTAGCGCATGCCGAGCAGCGTGATCGTCGAACCCAGCCCCAGAAAACCCATGCCGTGACGGCGCTTGCGCAAGATCTCGTCGCGCTGGCTCTGCAAGGGTAGGCCGTTAACCTCGACGACGTTGTCGAGCATTCGAGTAAAGACACGAACGACCTCGCGGAACTCGTCCCAATCGAAACGGGCGTGCTCGGAAAACGGGTCGTGCACGAACTTGGTCAGATTGACTGACCCCAGCAGGCACGCGCCGTAGGCCGGCAACGGCTGTTCGCCGCAGGGGTTAGTGGCGCGAATATTTTCACACCACCAATTGTTGTTGAACTCGTTGACCCGGTCGATCAGCACGAATCCTGGCTCGGCGAAGTCGTAGGTGGATGACATGATGACGTCCCACAGTCGCCGCGCAGGTATCTCCCGATATATTCGACAGGCGACGAGACCGTCGGCGTTATGGATATACTCGTCGGCCGTCGGCCATTCTCGCCATATGACCTTCCGCGCATCGTCCAGATCGATGCCATCTTCCTCCGCCTCGCGCTCCGTGAGTGGGAATGCGAACGCCCAGGAACGGTCTTCCTTGACCGCCTGCATAAATTCTTCCGTGATCAATAACGATAAATTGAACTGCCGTAGCCGGCCGGCCTCACGCTTGGCGAGGATGAATTCCATGGCATCCGGATGACCGATATTGAATGTGCCCATCTGCGCGCCACGCCGCCCCCCGGCAGAGGAGACCGTAAAACACATCTTGTCGTAGATATCCATGAATGAGAGCGGGCCGGATGTGTGGGCGCCCGCGCCCGACACATAGGCACCACGCGGTCTCAGGGTCGAGAACTCATAACCGATTCCACACCCGGCCTTGAGCGTCAGACCGGCTTCATGAACCTTATCCAGAATTGCATGCATGGAATCCGCGATCGTGCCGGACACGGTACAGTTGATTGTCGAAGTCGCGGGCTTGTGCTTCTCGGCGCCCGCGTTGGACATGATGCGCCCGGCCGGGATCGCTCCGCGCTGAAGCGCCCAGACGTAGCGTTCATACCAGTAGTCCCGCTTGTTCGGGTCCTCGACTTGCGCCAGAGCTCTCGCGACGCGCTCATAAGTTCCTTGAATGTCGCTATCGATGGGGGCCCCGGACTTCGTCTTGAGCCGATACTTCGTATCCCAAATAGTCAGTGACGCTTCCTGCAGCGGCAAGTCTGCGACTTTGGAAGCGTTAAACTCCAACGCTGTTTTCATTATCGGGTCGGCCCCTCCCTCCTAAGTACTGGATGCCGCCGGATTCGGCTATCCGGATTGCATCCCTCTCCTTAATCGACTCAAGCGTCTGTCGCTTTTTACTGCGAAACCGGCCCCCCTAGGCAAGCCTTGAAACCGCCCGTTTCACCCGTTTTCAGCGAAGTTTCCCGACACAAGATGTTGTGTCGCAGACCCCGTAGATTAGGGCGCTCTAGATCTCGTGTCAAGAGCCGATGACAAATTTCTTACTGCTATCTTATTCATTAAAACCAATTAGTTACATTGAATACCTCATTTTTATTCAAAAATAAAATTTTGCCCGCCATCAACCCACTTTCGCGCACAATGACCACTATATATTGTGTCGGCTTATCCCCATCGCATCCCCCGTTTGAGCACAGGAAACCCACAGATTTATGGGTGCCGTTCCACCCCTTGAAAACGCGCGACCGGGCCCCATGTTCATGCCAAGCAACCGAGAAATACTTGGAGAAACTTATGAACGTAAGTCGTTATAACCCTTGGGGTTTTGTCGGGCGGTTCAACCGAGATGCCGACCGATTCTTCGCCCATCACTTACTCCCAGCGGGTGCTGAGGAGGCCGCTGCCTACAACGACTGGGTGCCGGCAATAGACCTTGAGGAAGAGGAAGACCGCTTCTTGATTCGCGCGGACGTGCCCGGTGTCGAGGCCGAGGATCTCGACATCACCATGGACAAAGGTGTGCTGACACTGCAGGGCAACCGTGAGACCAAAGCTGCGGAAGAGAAGGGCGGCCTCCGCAGAGTGGAGCGCGTAAGCGGCCGGTTCCATCGACGCTTTAGTCTGCCCGAGACCGCCGATTCGACTGGCATCAGTGCCGACTACCGGCAGGGCGTCCTCGAAATCTCGATTCCGAAACAGCCCGAGGCGCAACCGCAGCGAATCCAGATAAAAGTGAACTGAGAAGCGGTAAACTACTGTCCTGTCCCAGTAGGACAGGACAGTAGTACGCTTGGCGAGGCCTTGATTCACCCGCCAGCGCGACCTCGCGTTTTGCGACCCTCTCGTCTCAGCGCGCATCTTGTATCTGGCTGCGACTTGTTAGCATCGCGCCCAGATCACACGTAGCAGCTGCCACGAGTAGGGCGCATCCGGCACTCGCGGCTTGAGAGGCAGAACGAATGAGCAACCAAATCCGATCACGAAGAACTCGTGCTAGTGGCGTAATTGGCGTGAGCCTGGCACTGAGTCTGGTCGCGGCAGGTATGTTGACTCCGCCCACCAGCGCCGTAGGCCAGCTCTTCGGTACCCCGGAGATGCCCACTCTGGCACCGCTGATAGACGAAGTCGGCCCAGCCGTCGTGAACATCTCGGTCAACGGCAGCGTCGCGATGCGCAACCCGTTGTCTCAGGACCCCTTCTTCCGCCGTTTCATCCCACCGGACGGGCGGCGCGAATTTGAAAGTACGGGCTCCGGCGTCATCGTCGATGCCGACCAGGGCTATATCCTCACGAATCATCATGTCGTGGAGAACGCCGACGGGATCACCGTCACGCTCATCGATAACCGCACCCTTGAGGCCACTGTCGTGGGTTCGGACCCGGGCTCTGATATCGCTGTGTTAAAGGTCGATCCCGATGGACTGATCGAGATGCCACTGGGCGATTCGGATAAACTTCGCGTCGGCGATTTCGTCCTCGCGATCGGCAACCCGTTCGGCCTGCATCACACGGTCACGTCCGGGATCGTCAGCGGGTTGGGGCGCACGGGCATTAATCCGGAAGGCTACGAGGACTTTATTCAGACGGACGCGTCGATTAATCCCGGCAATTCCGGCGGCGCTCTG
>JAZFYK010000159.1:0-2053 GCA_036443505.1 Gammaproteobacteria bacterium
GAGATCGTCAAGTCCGATTACGAGCCCGGACTGCACTTCAAAATTCCGTTCGTCAATGCCATTTCCAAGTATCCGGATCGCATCCTGAATTACAGCGAATCCCAGGAGCGATTCCTCACGGGAGAGAAGAAGAACCTCATCGTCGACTACTTCATTACCTGGCGTATCACGGATCCGGCGCAATACTATCGCTCTGCGAGAGGCGATGAGTTGTTCGCCCAGCAGCGACTGTCGGCGATCATCCGGGAAGGGATCAAGGCCGAGTTCTCCCAGAGGACAGTCGTAGAAGTCGTGTCCGCCGAGCGTAGCGAGATCATGGCGGCGATGCTCGTGCAGACCCAGCAGAGAGCACCGGAGCTCGGCATCGAGGTAATCGATGTTCGCGTCATGCGTATCGAGCTGTCCGACGAAGTCAGCGACTCCGTCTACGCGCGCATGCAGCAGGAGCGATATCGCGTGGCATCGCAGCTCCGGGCGGAGGGGTCGGAGGATGCTGAGCGAATTCGCGCGGATGCCGACCGGCAGCGCACGATCATTCTGGCCGAGGCGTATCGAGATGCCGAAATAATGCGGGGCGAAGGCGACGCGCGGGCCGCCGAGACCTACGCCGAGGCCTATACTCAGAACCCGGAGTTCTACGCTTTCTATCGGAGCATGGCCGCCTACCGCGAATCCATCGGGCGCGAGCAAGACATCCTGGTCCTGAGCCCCAACAGCGATTTCTTCCGGTTTCTGCAGGAGCAGTCTGGCGCGCCGCCGTAGGCACTGAGCTCCGACACCCCCATGGCTGAATAGGAGGCTAGGACTTTGGCCTGGTCAGATCTTCTTGCGGGCCTGGCTTTCTACCTGATCATCGAAGGCCTGTTGCCGTTTGCCGCGCCCCAGGGCTGGCGCCGTGGACTCGCAATCATGGCTGATCTCGAAGACGGCCAGTTGCGAAGCTTCGGCCTCGGACTCGTGATTGCGGGCCTGGCCTTGTTGTATGTCGTGCGGAGTTGAGCGTTGGGCAGGAACGTCGTAGTCATCGGCACCCAGTGGGGTGATGAGGGCAAGGGCGCGATCGTAGATCTCCTTGCCGAGCGCGCCCAGGCCGTCGTCCGGTTCCAGGGCGGCCATAACGCCGGTCACACGCTCGTCATCGACGGCGAGAAGACCGTACTTCACTTGATTCCCTCGGGGATCCTGCGCGAGGGTGTCACGTGTCTGATCGGCAACGGCGTCGTCGTCTCGCTGCCCGCGCTCATCGAGGAGATGGACGGCTTGCTGGCTCGAGGGGTCCCCGTGGCTGAGCGTCTGAAACTATCGCCGGCCTGCCCGCTGATTCTCTCGTCGCACATGGCGCTGGACAGTGCGCGGGAGCAGGCACGAGGTGGCGAGGCGATCGGTACGACCGGCCGGGGTATCGGGCCGGCCTACGAGGACAAGATCGCCCGCCGCGCGATTCGCGTCGCCGACCTGTTCGAGCCGGCGACGCTCGAAGTACGACTCGGTACGCTGCTCGATCTGCATAATTTCCTGCTGCAGCGTTACTATGATGCAGACCCGGTTGAGCCCGGACGCGAGTTCGAGCGCCTCCTGGAGTACTCCGAACGCATCAAGCCCCTGGTCGCCGATGTCACCGAACTCTTGCGGGAAATGCAGGCCGGCGGGCAAAGCGTCCTGTTCGAAGGCGCCCAGGGCGCCATGCTGGATATCGATCTGGGGACTTATCCGTATGTGACGTCATCGAACACGACCGTCGGTGGAGCGTCGACGGGCACCGGCATGGGCCCGGCACACGTCGACCACGTACTGGGGATTGTGAAAGCCTATACGACGCGAGTCGGTGCCGGACCGTTTCCCACGGAGCTTTTCGACGATATGGGTCAGCACCTGGCGAAGGTCGGTGCGGAGTTCGGCGCAACGACCGGACGCCCGCGACGCTGCGGCTGGTTCGATGCCGTCTCGCTCAAGCGCGCGGTCTTTACCAACTCTCTGACCGGACTCTGTGTCACGAAGCTCGATGTGCTCGACGGCCTGGAGACAGTCAAGATTTGTATCGGCTATCGCCTCG
>JAZFYK010000160.1:0-11780 GCA_036443505.1 Gammaproteobacteria bacterium
GCGCCGACGAACAGGCCGACGATGCCCGAGAGAATCATGCCGCCGATCGCACCGAGTAAAATCACGAGCATCGGCACGTCCAGGCCGCGCCCAAGCAGCAAAGGTTTCAAGACCATGTCACTCACACTCACGAGAACACTCCAGATCGCGAAAAGCGTAGCCGTCAACGGGTCGGCAACCGAGAAGACATACACGATGATGGGACCGAGAATCAGGATCGTCGGCAGTTGGACGATCGCGAGCAGCAGCACGAGGAACGCCCAGAGGCCGGCCGCGGGAACGCCGACGACAAGGAGGCCAACCGCAGCCAGAATAGTCTGGATGATCGCCACACCGAGCACGCCTTGTGCCACGCTGCGCACCGTCGCTTCGGACAACGCGATGAGCTTGGGCCCCCGCTGACCGACGAGCCGATTCACGACCGCGCGCGTGCCAGCCGCGCTCGCATCGGCGCTCGCCAGGAAGATCCCAGCGACGACGATAGACAGGATCATCTGGAGCAAGCCTTTACCGACACCCGCGGCCGCGCCGGCAAGCGCTCTGCGCAAACCTTCGAGTTGCGATGCATACCGTTCCGCCGCCTCAGATAGATTCTCCGACGCGAGTTGCCAGGCCGAGTAGACCTGCTCGCCGATCATCGGCCAGTCCCGCACGCCCTCCGCCGGAGGCGGTACCCGGACTGAACCACTCTCGATATCCGCCGCCCAGGTCCGCACACCCTCGATCAGGGAGTCGGAGAGCATGACTACCGGCGTCATGATCACAGCAAGCGCTAACAGTGACAGTAAGGTCGCCGAGAGCTTGCCGCGATTCCCGAGCTTTTCCGTGAACCTAGTGTGCAGCGGATAGAGGGCTACCGCGATGATGGCGCCCCACAACACCAACGGAAGGAACGGCGCAATAATCAAGAAACAGTAGTACAACAACAGGAACAGGATCGCGAGGCGCACGGCATTCGTTGCCGTACCCGCAAAGTGCCCGTCATCGCTCGATTGCACTGGACTGTTCATAGCAGCAATTCCTTTATTGACGTTTTTTGTCGCCGAGGTGAGAGATTCCGGCGCCGACGAGGCCGGCAATCATGATGGCTATATACAACTGGCCGACGATTGCCTCCACGTAGACGAGATACCGTGTGATCGGTGTGGCCGGCGAGATGTCGCCGTAGCCCAGCGTCGTAAGCGACACGAAGCTGAAATAGACAAACTCCGGGATGCTTTCTAGCCACGGACCGGCGTCCGCGCCGTTGAACGCATCGGGATCGACTTCGAGCACACTCACGTAGAACATCGCCCAGATGATGCCGAGGAGCAGGTAGATCGAGATAGCGCCGAAAAGTCTGTTCTGGTCGATCGGTCCAGGCGTGAACAGCACTTGCCTGAAGGTAAGCCATGCTATCCCGCTGAACAGCGTCGCGAGCGAAGCGAGCTGCAATAGCCGTACCCCCGTCGTACTGAACGAATAACTTGCGGCCGTCAGCAAGACGAGAAATCCGAGGATGCCTAAACCGGAGCGGAATACCCCATGACTTCGCCGGACGGTCCATATCGCCACGACCAGGACCAACAAGAAGCCGAGCTGCATCGCCCCTCGGCCCCAGGCAGCCGCGGTTTGCTCTGCTACGGCAACGAGGAATAACAGGATCAGCAGTGCCAGCGTAAGGAAGACGAGATTCTCTCGGCCAGAGAACTTGAACACCATCCTGCTACTCCGATGGTTTCACGCGTTTCAGAAACTCCCAGACCGGTAGCGCCGTGAAGCCGCCGATCACGCCAGAAGCATAACTCGGGAGGACGAAGCTGAACACAGCAGTGCACGCGTAGCCGGCCACGAAGCTGACGACCAGCATCGCGACAAAGGTAATGAGCAATCGTTTCCAGAAAGACATGGGCGGTTCTCCTTTCTCGAACTCTTATTATTCTCGGGCTCGGATTGTAACGGCCTCCAGACGTATTCGCCTACAGTGGCTTGAGCCGCGGCTGACCAGTACGTTAATACGGGCCGATGGGCGGCCGATACGGATAATGGGGCGGACGCGGATAGGCGCCACCCCAGCCCGGCCCATAGCCGTATGTAGCGCTATAGTGCAGCGACACATTGAAGTTGACGCGCGGTCCTTCTTTAGCCGGCTGAATCACCGTGATGTCGACCGATTCGTCCGGGACGGCGTGCGCGGCAAAGAGTCCCGCCGCCGCCTGCTCCTCGCTTACTTCGTAGAGAAACAACGCAGCTCCCGTCGAGTCGGCGATCAGGGCCGTGCGTTCCTCGTCGTCGATCTCCGCGGGCTCGAGAAGCACCTGGCCGTCGAGTTGCCAGACACGGACCAGAGTCGCCCTGAGATTCTGGACGCCGGCGTAGGGTGCCCAGCGAGGCGAAATCTCGGGATTGGTCAATGTCGCGAGACCCGCATGTTGCACGCCGTCGAGGCTCAGAACTGGATACATGTCGCCGCCGTGCTCGACCGTGCCCCGGCTATAACCGACAACTTCGGCATAGAACTTCGACGCCGCATCCGTGTCGGTCGTCCAGAGCTCGGCCCAGAGCCATGCGCCGACGCCCTGATTCGCTCCGAGTACCTGTTCCTCTACCGCCAGGACCACCGGAGCGCCTTGCGGGTCGATGATGATGGCGTAAGTTCCGTAGCCCGCGACGCGGGTCATGTCCTGTTGGATAGTGCCGCCGAACTCCCTCGCGGCAGCGACGGACTCGGCGAGATCCGTTACTTTGATCGCGGCAAGCCACAACGACTCCGAAATGTCCGGCAGTCGATCTTCGATCTGGCTGATGCCCGCAACCGGCGTACCCCGGCGCAGCGCGATCAGGTTTCCGGTCGGGCCGAGTTGAATCTCCCAGCCGAGGAGACCCGCGTAGAACTCCGCGGCGGTCTCCGCATCCTCGGTAAAGAGGCTAAACCAATTCACCTCGCCCGCAGCCTGCGTCGCTGCAGGGACACTGACGACCAGTGCCCCGAACAACCAGAACCGAAGCCGCTCGCAATACGGATAGCTCGATCTCATCAGGTTCCCTCTCTACTCCCCGAGGGTTCACTGACACGCTGTGCGTCAGCCCCACGACACTCAGACCATAGCATGATCGAGCTCGCGGAACGCACGGGGCGATGCGCCCGCGTTCCGCTGGAACGCCCTGGAGAAGTGCGACGGATCGGAGTAGCCGAGCTCATAGGCGACATCCGTGACCGTATGGTCCGTATCGACGAGAAGCTCCACCGCCGCCAGGAATCGCGCCTCCTGTGTGAGGGCCGTGTACGAAGCCCCCGCACGGTGGAGCTCGCGCTGCAATGATCGTGCGCTACAACCCGTCAGCTCGGCGACAGTCGATAGTTGCAGCGGTCGATCGCGTGAGAAGCTCTTCAGCAACGCTCTTAGTGCGCCTACGAGGTCGTTCGGAATCTCGCCTTCATCGTCCGCGCCCGTGTCCTCGGCCAGCGGTGATGGCCAGGGCCTGTCGAGTATCTCGCCGGGCACTTCGATCGCGACGGCGTCCATGTCGAACTCGACATGCGCGTGCGAGCAAATGTCGAGCGATTCGAACTCTCGCGCACCTGAACAAGATAGCAGCACCCGATCCGGCCACCACGTCTTGCCGGCTGCGACCCGGACTAGCGCCAACAGCGGTTGCAGCAGATAGGGGCTCCAGGCCAATCTACTGCCTTCGCGACCCGGCGGCACGGTATAAACCCAGGTCTTCTGCTGCCACCTCCCGACATGAATCGCCTGGTTCGTGATCTCCGCGGTTCCGACGTCGCCGCGCTTAAGTGCGCAACGCAGTGTCGTAGAACCGGCCAATTGGGCTACGAGGCCACGGTAGCTACTGAGATCCTTGGGAGCGGCCGCGTAACTGAACGCGCTGGTCTCGGCCCGCGAACAAGCCGCAGATAGAAACCGCTCGAAATAGGCGACTGGAACGAGCGCTGCGTCGTTGCGCAAGCAGCGGCTCGGTATACCCACCCGTTCGAGCAACGCCTCCGGATCGCGGCCCATGGCACGCGTGGCCCGCGCGCAGGCGTTGAGGTGACGAACACGAATGAGTTCCGGCGCCCGGCCGACGGCAATCGCGCCACGATCCACTGCGCAAACCGAACTTCTCCACTGCTGAAGGTCGAAATCCAATCTCATAGAGTCTCCCTCTACTGTCCCGTCGGCTGTGCGACCTGGCGGCAACGGGAAGCAAAAAAGCTTCCCGCCTTGCGAATGCTTGCAACTCCGGTGCCAACCAGAGTAATCCGGCGTTCAGGCGACCTAAGCTATTGATCTATATAGCGCCGAAAAGGACATCGATGACTTTCGCTCTCGATATGGCGCACAAGGGACATAATCTCGCCCGCAGCGGGGGTGCCCGGGGGCGAGATATCGCCCCGGTCCGGGGTTCTCTTGCGGTGACCGGGGCGACGGCGACGAGTCAGCTCGCCTCGGCGTATAGCCTCTTAATTTCCGCGGCGAGAATACCGATGCCCCTCTCTACGATGTCGTCGTCCTGGGCGAACGATATCCGCAAACACTCGTCACGGTGACGCCACGACTCGGTCACGCCGGGAAAGAAGTGATGGCCTGAGATGACGAGGACGCCACTGTGCTTCAGGCGCTCATAGAGTTCGCCGCTCGGGATCGGCAACCCCGGCAACCAGAGCCATAGGAAGAACGCGCCTTCCGGTGTATGAAGCTTATACGGTATGCCGTCGAGTTCCGCCTGCAACTGCTGACAAGTGGCGAGCGCTTTCCTGCGATAGAACGGCGTGATGAGATTCCGACTCAACGAGAGAATCTCACCACTCGCCAGACATTGCTCCATCAGAACCGGACCCACGCTGCCGACAGCCAGGCTCAAGACCGCCGTCATGCGCGTCAGCGCCGCGATGATCTCCTCCCTTGCAATGATGATTCCGGTCCGCACGCCGGGCAGGCCGAGCTTGGAAAGGCTCATACACAGAATCACATTGTCGTTCCATAGGGGCGTCGCCTCGGTGAAGACGATTCTTGGGAACGGCAAACCATACGCGCTGTCCACGATCAGCGGCACGCCGGCCGCGCTCGCCATCCGATCCAGTTTGCTGAGTTCCGTGTCCGTAATGACGTTGCCCGTCGGATTGGTCGGCCGCGAGACGCAGACTGCGGCAATGTCGTCAGCGATATTCAGGTCATCGAAGTTGACGTGATACTTGAAGAAATTATCCGGGAGCTCTCGGATGTTCGGAAGTTGAGCGACAAAATGATCGTCCTCCAACCCTACGTCCGTGTAGCCGATGTACTCCGGCGTAATCGGCAGCAGGATGCGCCTGCGGCTACCGTCGGAGAACTCTCCGGCGAGCAGATTGAACAACAGGAAAAACCCGGCCTGGCTTCCCGCCGTCAGCGCAATGTTGTCTACGGTCAGGTCCCAGCCGTATTCCCGGGCCAGCAACTCAGCCAGGAGTCGACGAAACCGCCGCTCGCCTTTCGGGTGGGCATATTTTCCGACGAGGCGCTCGAAGTTCTCGTCGCTCGCCGCGATCTCCGCGAGACGTTCTCTGAAGATGGCCTGAACCTCGGGGATACTGCCAGGGTTCCCGCCGCCGAGCAGCAGCGTCGAGTGCTCGCCGTCCATCGCCGCGCCCAGGTCCTGCATAAGCTCCAAGGCACCCGTCGGGCGGGTATAGCGCTCACCGAATTTCGACCAGTCACCAGCCATGCAGGGCTTCTACGCCGGGGATCGTACACAGTCAAATTCGCCGACACGGGTCGGTCGGCCTATTCGATGCGGTTCCGTTCGGCCATGTATGATGATCGCAGCCGGCGAGCGATCGCGGGCCCTTAAAAAATACGAAGAACAAGGTCTTGTCGCGATGCCCCTCTGGCTTCAAGCGCTGTTGGCGATGCTGCCCATACTGACGGCGGCAGTCCTTCTGATCGGCCTCCGCATTGCCGCACGTACCGCGATGCCCGTGGTCTATGTGCTGGCGGCCGCGATCGGCTGGTTCGCATGGAAAATGTCGCTCGTGCAGATTATCGCCGCAACGATTCAGGGACTGTTCGTGACATTCGACATCCTGTTCATCATCTTCGCTGCGATCCTGTTGCTCAACACCCTCAAACACTCGGGTGGGATTGCCGCGATCAGAGCGGGATTTGCGACGATCAGCCCCGATCGAAGGGTACAGGTCGTCCTCATCACCTGGTTGTTCGGGAGTTTCATCGAAGGCGCATCGGGTTTCGGTACACCCGCCGCCATCACGGCGCCCCTGCTGGTCGTGCTAGGCTTCCCGGCGCTCGCGGCGGTCATGCTCGGCATGATGGTACAGAGCACGCCGGTTACTTTCGGCGCCGTCGGCACACCGATACTCGTCGGCGTCAGGGGCGGCCTGGAGAGCCCTGACGTGTTAGCGCAACTCGCCGAGGCGGGTCTGACTTTCGGCGACTATCTGCAGATCGTTACCGTCAATGTCGTCGTCATCCATGCGCTCGTGGGAACGTTGATGCCGTTGTTCATGATCATGATGATGACCCGATTCTTCGGCGCGAACCGTTCCTGGACAGAGGGCCTGTCGGCCTGGCGATTCGCTCTACTGGGCGGGGTCGCCTTCACGATCCCCTATCTGCTGACCGGCCTCGCGCTGGGGCCAGAGTTCCCATCGCTGCTCGGCGCATTGATTGGGCTGTTCATCATGACCATCGCCGCCAGGCGCGGCTTCCTGGTCCCCGAGGACACGTGGGACTTCGCACCCCGCAGCGACTGGCCGCTCGATTGGAGCGGCCGGATGGACTTACGTATGGGCGCCGCGCCGGCACGGATGTCCACGCTGCGGGCATGGGCCCCTTACCTGCTGGTCGCCGCGCTGTTAGTCCTAACGCGACTGCCACGACTGCCGCTAGGGGGCTGGCTCAGACGGATCGTCATCGGTTGGGACGAGATCCTCGGAACCCAGATTTCAGCGGCGACGACGCCACTCTACCTGCCGGCGGCCGTACTGCTCGTCGTCGCCGTGTCGACTGTCGTGTTGCACCGGATGCGGACCGAACAGTTCACGGCAGCCCTCGCCGAATCCACGAAGACATTGCTCGGCGCGGGTTTTGTACTCGTGTTCACCGTGCCGATGGTGCGCATCTATATCAACTCCGATGTCAACGCCTTGGGATTGCAGAGCATGCCCATTGCGATGGCCGACTGGGTGTCGCTGAACGTCGGCGCCGTCTGGCCGTTTTTCGCCCCCTTTATCGGCGCGCTAGGGGCGTTCATCGCCGGCAGCAACACCGTCAGCAATCTCATGTTCGCGTTATTCCAGCATGGCGTCGCCACCGCGCTGGGAATCTCGGCGGCCCTGGTCGTCGCGCTTCAGGCCGTCGGGGCCGCAGCCGGGAACATGATTGCCATACACAACGTCGTGGCGGCGTCAGCCACGGTCGGCCTGCTCGGCCAGGAAGGCGCGACACTGCGCCGCACGCTGTTGCCAACGCTTTACTACCTCGTCGCGACGGGCGCACTCGGCCTCATCGCGATCCACGTGCTCGCAGTCGCCGATCCGCTGGCCGCGAGCTAGGACGTAGGAGCGGCCGCCCGGCCGCGACGCACTAGTCTGGCGGCGGCTAGACGACTCGCTGCGGGCCGGCGTAGATGTTGAAGCGGTCGGCCTTCAGGAAGCCGACGAGCGTCATGCCGAACTCTTCGGCGCGCTCGCGCTCATTTCGATACCTTGCGTACCCGGGTCGAATCGATCTCGGCGACGTTACGACAGCCCAGAAGCCTCATGTCCCGCTCGATGTCGGTCTTAAGAATTTCCAGCGCGCGATCGACTCCGGCCTCGCCTCCCGCGCACAGCCCGAAAAGGTAGGGACGGCCGGCCGAGCATGCCGTGGCCCCCAGGGCCAACGCTTTCAGCACATGGACACCGCGCCTGACGCCGCCCTCCAGGATGACCTCGACTCGATCGCCGACCGCTTCCACAATCTCCGGCAGGACTTCGATCGGCGCGGGCGACGTATCCAGCTGCCGCCCGCCATGATTGGAGATCATGACGGCACTCGCCCCGACATCGGCGGCGCGCCTGGCGTCCTCAACGGACAGTATGCCCTTGATCGCGAACGGCCCGCCCCACTCCTTGATCATCCACTCCGCATCGTCCCAGCTCACGGCACGATCGAGTTGCTCGTTGAAGAAGCTTACCAGCGTCGTCACGTCGCCACGGATCCGGCCGCGGACGTTGGCGAGCTCGATGGGCGGATGCGTAAAATAATTCCAGACCCATCGCGGGTGCATCGCGAAATTAAACAGGGTCGCGAGCGTCAACCGCGGGGGTATCGTCATGCCGGTCACGAGATCCCGTTCCCGGTTGCCGGCTACCGGGACATCGACCGTCAAGGCCAACGCAGCATACCCGGACTCCTTGCAGCGCTGGATGAATTCACGGTTCAGGCCGCGATCCTTGAATATATAGATCTGGAAGAGCTTCGGCCCGTCTGAAGCCGCCGCTGCCTCTTCGATGCTCGCCGTTGCGATCGACGACAGGGAGTACAGCGTACCCGCTCGCGCGGCGGCGCGAGCTACCGCAGTCTCCCCGTCGTGATGGAAGAGGCGCGACATGGCCGTCGGTGCGCAGAACAACGGCATGTCGATACGTTGCCCGAGCACCGTCGTCGATAGATCGATCTCGCTAACGTCAACGAGAAACCGCGGCACGAGCTCGTATTGGTCGAACGCCTCGGTATTCTGCCGCATCGTCCATTCGTCTCCGGCCGCACCATCGATGTAGTGAAACATGGCCGCTGGCATGCGTTTCGCGGCCCGCTCGCGCAGGCGGGCGATGTTGTAACAACTTTCGAGCGACGTTGTGAACACAGGTATCCTTTGCAGTCTGTCGGATTCAGGCGGAATCTACTGCGGCGGCGCGAGTTGCGCAATCGCTTGCTTGGCGACTTCAGATAGCTTGGCCTGGTCCTGGATCGCGTGTAGGAGCGGCAGCAGAGCACCGGGGCGCTGGTCATGCGTCGGAGCGATCTCGCGGACCGTCACAGCCCGCTCCTGGGTCCTAGCGACGTCGTTCAAGGTTTGAGAACTCCCCCGATGGTACCAGCCGATTATTGTGCCTCTACGGCCCTCCGGCTGCCGATACTGGCTTAGATGCTGGGCCTCCGCGCCCCCCGACCTCTATCCCGTAATCCAGCGGGCGCCATGCACTTCGAGCTGAATCATATCCGTCTGTGACAATCGAAAGCGAACCGAGTTACCGCGGATTCTGAGCTTCTTCTGAACGCGATCTGCAGAGTGGATCCTGGCCCGATTCTAGACCAGGTCGTGGCGTCGTGTCCGTGGGGAGGTCATTCTCGTGACATTCTCATATAATCGCCCCGGCAGAGACCGAACTCGCCACTGGGGACATAGGACAGCTATGAAGAGCAAGCCGAGGAGCTTGGCGATGAGCAAGGAAGTAGGGATCAGCGGGTTCGCGGTCTACGTTCCCCCATACCGGGTGGACCTTAAGGACTGGTGCGACTGGACAGCGTCGCCCTGGGAAAAGACCAGCGCCGTGATCGGGCGAAGCTTCCGCATGCGCGGTCCGGATCAGAGTGTCTACACGATGGCGGCCACGGCCATCATGCGCCTGATCGACGCCTACGACATCGATCCACGGCGCGTCGGCTTCCTCGGTCTCGGCACCGAGTCCAGTACCGACAACTCAGCCGGCGCGGTCATCGTCAAAGGCATGCTGGATGAAGCGCTGCGCGCCAGAGGCCTTCCCCCGATCAATCGCTATTGTGAAGTACCCGAACTCAAACATGCCTGCCTGGGCGGTATCTATGCCATGACGCACGGCCTGCGATATCTCGCCCTGGAGGAGGAGGACCGCTGCGCCATCGTCGTCAGCGCCGATATCGCGGAATATGCCAGGGGCAGCTCCGGCGAACCGACCCAGGGAGCCGGCGCAGTAGCGATGTTACTGGAGGCCGATCCGAGCTTGCTGCACGTACAGCTCAAGAATATCGGCAGCGCGTCCGCCTACCGGGCTGTCGACTTCAGAAAGCCGGTGCTCCGCAACCTCATCCGCGGCAACCTGAACTGCCACTTTCAGGATCTGCCGGTATTCAACGGCAAGTATTCGACGACATGCTATCTCGATGAAACGCTGCACGCACTCTACGAAATGTTGCGCCGTCTCGGTTGCGAGCCCGCTGACTACTACCACAGCCTGGCCGCGGCGTTCATGCACCGGCCCTATCACCGCATGCCGATGACATCGTTCGCACTGAGCTATCTCTTTGGACTCGCGCGCAACGGCACTGCCGGTCTCGACGAGCTCAAAGCGCACTGTCGCAACGCCGACATTGACGTCGACGCCGTAGTGGAGGAGATGAACTCTACACCGGATGTTCTTCAGCTCGTGAAGGACGGAGATATCGACTCGGACGTCTATCCGTTGAGCGTCCAGTTGCTTAAGGAATTTCGGACCAGTGAAATGTTCACGGAGAAACTCGCCGCGAAGATGTCGCTGGGCGCGGAGCCGATGAAAGATATCGGCAACGTTTACTGTGCGGCCTTACCGGCGTGGATTGCAGCGGGGCTGGAAGAAGCGGCAGAGCAAGGCCGAGACTTGGCTGGACGACGAGTTCTGGCAGTCGGCTACGGAAGCGGCGACGCTGCTGAGGCGATCCCGATGACACTCGCGGAAAACTGGCAGGATGCCGCTTCTCGGATCGGCTTCATGGCAGCGCTCGAACCCTACCAAAACCTGACACAAGCGCAGTATGAGAGCCTTCACGACACTGGTGACGCAGCGGGGCTCATCGCCCCCGGGAGTGGCTTCCTGATCGAGTCTGTGGGCTCGAGCGCCAATTCCAATTTCAGCGATGAGGGTATCGAATACTACCGCTACCTGAGCGAGTAAAATTCGCGGCCAGGCGGCCGCTCCTACAGCGCGGCGATCTGCTGTTCCAGCAGATCGAGCAGGTCTGCGACAGAACCCTCACCTAATACGCGCTGATATTCGGCTCGCTTCAACGCCAGATCGCTCACGCCGTCCGCGACGACATTGATTATTCGCCACCCAGCTTCATCTTGATGCAGGATATACTCGAGCGGGATATCCGGCGGCTCCGCGCGCATGATTCTCGCGATAACCTGGGCGCGCCCCGAGACCAACTCACGGGACTCCTGAATACTGAACGTGTCCTCGGACAGCGCGACGAACCGGCTCGCATAAGTCATCACGCTCAAGCGCTGAAAGGTCTGTATGAACGCCTCCCGCCCTTCTTCGTCGAAACGCTCCCAGTGGCGTCTAACCGTAAACTCGGCGATATACGGCAGATCGTGAGTCGCAACGATCAACGGCTCCAGTCGCTGGAAACGTTGCGCTAACCCGCCGGGGCCCTGTTCCGATGACACGCTGATCAAGCCATCGTGCAGCGCCTCGATGCACGCCATCGGTGTGTCGTACGCGCTGATCGTCGCGGGGGCCTGGCCGGCGGCGTTCGGCCACGGAAACGCGGCCAACCCCACGCCGAACAGCCAGACGCTTATCAGGCCGGGACGAAGCGCCCCGCCGTTCTCAACGGCGGTCGGATGAGAGACGACCAACCTCATCGACGGGGATCGCAACGCCTGGCACCTTGCCGTCATGTAAGATGGGCAACTCCGGCGCCATCTCGCCGTCCAAGCGCGGCCCGAACATAAAGACACTGAGCGCTTTCAGAGGATTCGCGATGGTATGGTCGACCGCCGTTCCTTCATAGCCGCAATGGACCATGCAATTGTCGCACTTCGGGTTTCGGCCCGTACCGTAGCTTTCCCAATTCGTG
>JAZFYK010000161.1:0-13241 GCA_036443505.1 Gammaproteobacteria bacterium
GACAGCGTGAGCGGCGTACTCCTGAGCAGCACAGTGGCGGGGCTCGCTACCGCCGTCACGGTGAACTCGTAATCCCCGGCACCGATCGTTCCAGACGCCAGATCTTCGCCGAAGCTGATGGTCCCAAGTGGCACGGCGGAGAGCAGATCAGCGCCGGGGGCCTCGATAAAAATATCCACCGCACACAGGGTCGGCGCCACATGCAGTGACGCCACCTGCACGTCGGTCGCGTCGCGATCAGGGCTCGGGGCTTCCAGGATCAGCTCTTGGAGCTGCCCGCCGACCTCGGTCGCGACAATGGTGTAGTCGGTTCCAGCCACTAGCTGCTTGCTGAACGAGACGGGTCGTACTGTTAGGGCGCCTGCAGGGGTGATCTCAAAGTGAAAGTCATAAACGTCGCTATCGAACACGGCCCTGTCACTCGTCTTGTAGCTCAGGTTGGCCGCGGTCCTCTCTTCGCGAAGAAACTCGATGGCCCCCTGGCTGGGCGCCGCGTGAACAAAGTCGACAAGTACGTCGGGTGGGTTTTCGAGCCCCCCGTCACAGCCCGACACTCCCAGGGTGAGTAGGATGGCGATCGTCATTAACGACTGTGGCGTCATACGGGCGGCTCGGTTCACGAGAGGCGCAATGGTACAGGCTCTGCACTACAATGCCAGCCGCGTTGTCGCGTCGTAACCAAGGTAGCGCTATATGGAATCCAGAGGACGCAGCGGACTTCGCGCCATCTTGCTCGGCCTGGCCCTGGTGTGCCCTGTCGTCGCCCAGGAGACGGTACCGCTGCGCACGCGCAATCTGAGCCCGATGGTTGCCGTCTTCGGGCTACCAACCTGGGAGACCGGCCTCGAAGCGGGCTCCAGCGAGTTCGCGATCGTTGCCGAGATGGCCAGCCATTACCGCGTGTCCGCACGTGGCGAGGAGCAGCTCCTTCTCGACGGGGAGACCTGGCGCGCCGGCCTCCTCTACAAGCGCAGCCTCGCCGAGCGTTGGACATTCGGTGTCGAGGTGTCGCTAGTCCGGCAGTCCGGCGGCGTATTGGACGACGTGATCGATGGCTGGCATTCATGGTTCAATCTCCCGGACGGAAACCGTAATAGGCTGCCCGAGGGTCAGTTGAACTATCAATACAACGACCGCGGTCAGAATGCCTTCACGCTCAACGATAGCAGCAGCGGCTTGGGGGACACGCAGATCAGTTTCGCGCGAATGGTCGGCGGTGATTCCGGCGTGCTGTTACGCGCGATCGTGAAGCTTCCCACCGGCGATGCGGATACACTCGCCGGAAGCGGCGCCACCGATCTCTCGCTCACCATGCTTCGCCGGAGTCCGGCGTCCGGGCGGTACGATCAGTTCGGCTATTATTGGGGATTGGGCGTCATGAAACTCGGCGAGCCTCAGTTCCTCGCTACGCGTAGCGAGGATTGGGTGGGGCTGGGCGTACTGGGAGGAAGCTGGCAACCGTTCTCGAATGTCGGACTCAAGGTTCAGCTCGATTATCACAGCCGCTTCTATGACAGCGCCCTGGTTGAATTGGGCACGGATTCGATCCAGGCAAGTATCGGTGGCTGGTGGGCACCCGACGATCGCCGGACGCTGAACTTCGCACTCAGCGAAGACCTGACCGTTCGGACCGCCCCGGATCTGTCTCTGCACCTGGACTTCTCCTGGGGACTTTGAGGAATCCTCGTATAATCACCCAGGTCATGCGTCGAGCTCTCATCGTACCCTTGGGCGTACTACTGATGGCCGGCTGCTCTCAATCTACGGATAGCACCGACATCGGTCCGGCACCACTGTCTTCTCGAATCGGAATGGCGGAGGACTCCGGAGGGCGCGAGACCGAGACGGCCGCGGCGTATCTTCAGGAACCGCAGTTCGCGGAGGCTGACATCGTACGGGGAGAACTCCTGAGCCTCGCGTGTCAGGCGTGTCATACCCTGGGCGCAGGCCAGGCACATCTACTCGGGCCGAATCTCTACGGAATCTTCGGTCGGGTCTCGGCAGGTAGCGACGGCTTCGATTACTCCGCAGAACTGCGGTCCGCCAGGCTCACCTGGACGCCCGCGGTGCTTGAGTCCTGGCTGGCGGATCCCGCAGAATTCCTCCCCGGTAACAACATGGTATTCGCGGGCTACAACTCCGCTACCGACCGGCGCGATCTGATCGCGTTCCTATTACATAAGACCGGCGGTCTTGCGGAGTGACCCATAACTCGCGACAATTTGCAGTGCGTTGTAGGGAAGCTTTTTAGTGAGTGACGACAAAGATAGTGACGCGCAATCAGCGCCCCTGGATACCGAGGTGGACTCTCGCACTTCCGGTGAGCGACGGCGGCCGACTTTTCAAACCTTTGTTCGCAGCAGTACGACCCCACGTCGTCGGGACGGTCGGCGAGAGGAAGAACGCGACGGCGTCGTCGACTGGCATGAGCCCCAACTTCTGTTCCTGGCGCTCATGATCGTCGTGTTGAGTGTCTCCGACGCGTTCTTCACACTGACTTTGCTTACCAACGGCGCCGTGGAACTCAACCCGGTGTTGGCATACCTCCTCCAGAACCACCCAGCGTACTTCGCTATCCTCAAGATGACGCTGACAGGCGTCGGCGTCATCGTGCTCGTCGCGATGGCCCGAAAGCGCGTGTTTAAGGTCGTGCGCGTGAAGACGGTTCTACAATGGTTCCTGGCTGGCTACGTTGTGCTGATCGCGTACGAAGTGTGGCTGATGAGAGCGATTCTCTGACGCGCTTGGCATGAGATACTCCTGTAAAATCCGGTTGTAACCCCAACGTCCCCTGGTCGTTGGGACACAAAATCATGGGCACACTATTACAACGGCAATAAGAGTCGTCGCCGTTCCATGGCGCCAACGCGCCGTATATCGAGGCACTCTATGCAGCCTATCTTGAGGATCCTGCGAGTGTGTCCGATGAATGGCGCCGCCAATTCATCGATTTAGGCGGCGATGAGGCGCGGGACGTGGCCCATGCGCCGGTCGTCGAGGCCCTAAGGAGACGGCTCGGATCGACTGGCGTGCCTGGCCCGAGTGGCAGCGCAGCCGCCGCTCCACACAGCCAGGCCAGCAAGAAGCAAGCCGCCGTGTCACGGCTGATCCAGGTCTACAGCATGCGGGGTCATCAGATCGCGGACCTCGATCCGCTCGGTCTGTGGGAACGTCACACTCCGGCTGTCTTGAAGTTCGACTACCTCGGTCTGGACGACGCGGATCTGGACACCGAGTTCTTTACGGGCGGATTGGCCGGCATGGGGCAGGCCCGCATGAAGCTCAGGGACATCCTTGCGCTTCTGAAGCGAATCTATTGCGGCAAGATCGGCGCGGAGTTCGCTCACCTGTCTCGGGCCCGCGAGCGTCTCTGGCTCAGAGAGCGATTCGAGGCGGACAGGGTCGAGGGTAGCTACGACGAGGCCGAGCAACGCCGGATTCTCGCGAGCCTGAATCGAGCCGACGGCATAGAGCGCTACCTCAACACCAAGTACGTCGGGCAGAAACGATTCTCCCTCGAGGGCGGGGAAGCGCTGATTCCTTTGCTCGATGATCTGATCCAACGCGCGGGTGAGCAGGGGCTGCAGGACATCGTCATCGGTATGGCGCATCGAGGTCGGCTGAACGTCCTGGTCAACGTGCTCGGAAAGGCGCCCCAGGAATTATTCTCTGAATTCGAGGACTCGTACGATCGGACCGAGCTTACCGGCTCGGGCGATGTCAGATATCACCTGGGATTCTCATCGGATATTCGTACGCCCGGTGGGAATGTTCACGTGGTCCTGGCGTTTAACCCTTCCCACCTGGAGATCGTCGATCCGGTCATCGAGGGCTCCGTCAGAGCCCGCCAGGATCGCAGGGGCGATGCCGAGGGGAACCAGGTTTTGCCCGTGTTGATTCATGGGGATGCGTCGATCGCGGGGCAAGGCGTCGTCGCGGAGACCTTCCAGCTCTCCCAGACCCGCGATTTCTATACCGGCGGCACGATCCATGTCGTCATCAACAATCAGATCGGCTTTACGACAAACAATCTTCGGGATGTTCGATCGACACCCTATTGCTCCGACATTGCGAAGATGGTCGAAGCGCCGGTCCTGCACGTTAACGGGGACGACCCCGAAGCCGCGGTGGCGGCGATTCGGCTGGCGCTACATTACCGGCAGGCCTTTCATAAAGACGTGGTGTTGGACCTGGTCTGCTATCGGCGACTCGGTCACAACGAAGCGGATGAACCGTCTGCGACTCAGCCCATCATGTATCAGACCATCAAGAAGCACCCCAGCGTCCGAGTGCAGTACGGAGAGGCGCTCGTAGAACGAGGCATCGTCAGCGCTGAGGAACTCCAGACGATGGCGTCTGCTTATCGAGATTGCCTCGATGAAGGCCGCAGCCCCAATGAGGAATGTCTCGGCATGATCGGTAACGAGTACACGATCGATTGGAGCCGCCATCGCGGCAGGCTGGACGATACGGTCAAGACTTCGGTCCCTAAGACGCAACTCAAGCGCCTGAGTCGGCTGGTCAACACCGTGCCCGAGGATTTCAAGCTGCATCCTCGCGTGCAGCGGGTCCTGGACGATCGGATGAAGATGGCGGCGGGCAAGCTGGATATCGATTGGGGATTCGCTGAGCTTCTCGCCTACGCCAGCCTGTTGGAGAACGACTATCAGATTCGGCTGATCGGCCAGGATAGTCGTCGTGGGACCTTCTTCCATCGGCACGCCACGTTCTTCAATCAGAAGGACGGCAGGGAGTTTACGCCGCTTGCCCAGGTCAAGCAGAGCGCGACGGCGTTTACCATCGGAGATTCTCTGCTATCGGAGGAAGCGGTCCTCGGCTTCGAATACGGTTACAGCACCACGTCACCGGACTGTCTCGTGATCTGGGAAGGCCAGTTCGGTGATTTCGTCAATGGTGCGCAGGTCGTCATCGATCAGTTCATCAGTTCCGGCGAAGCGAAGTGGGGGAGGCTCTGTGGACTGACGCTCTTTCTTCCCCACGGCTACGAAGGCCAAGGCCCCGAACACTCGTCCGCGCGCCTGGAGCGTTTTCTGCAGCTTTGTGCTGAGCACAATATGCAAGTGTGCATCCCGTCGACGCCGGCGCAGATGTTCCACATGTTACGTCGCCAGTGCCTGCGGCCGGTCCGCAAACCGCTGATCGTACTGACGCCCAAGAGTCTGCTGCGCCACCGGTACTCGGTCTCATCGCTTAATGAGTTGTCGACGGGGTTATTTCGGCCGCTGATCGGTGACACGGACGCGCTGCCGGAAAAGAGTGTGGAGCGCGTAATCTTCTGCAGCGGGAAGGTGTACTACGACCTCGTGCAGATGCGGCGGGAGCAGGCGATCGACGGAGTAGCGATCATACGCTTGGAGGAGCTCTATCCGTTTCCTGTCGAAGACTACGCGCGCACTCTCGCGAGCTATCCGAATGCGACCGAGATCGTATGGTGCCAGGAAGAACCCCGGAACCAGGGCGCGTGGTACCAGATACGGCATCGCCTGCAGGAGGCGCTGGAGCAGAAACACCGCCTCTGCTACGCGGGCCGGCCCGGCGCCGCGGCGCCCGCGTCGGGTATTCATGCGTTGCACGTCAGGCAGCAGCAGGCACTGGTGGCCGCTGCGTTGGGAGTAGATACTCCCGAGGGTGATTCGGAGTCCGCAAACCAGGTGCGCTCGGGAGCAATGAATGACGATTGAAGTCAAAGTGCCGCAACTGCCTGAATCGGTGACTGACGCGACGGTGGTGACGTGGCATAAGCGCGCGGGCGATTCGGTTCGCCGCGATGAGAACCTCGTGGACCTGGAGACCGACAAAGTCGTCCTGGAAGTCCCGGCGCCCAGCGACGGTGTATTAAAGGAGTTAAAGATCGATGACGGCACGATCGTAACCGGTGGACAGGTGCTCGCACTGCTCGAGCCCGGCGAGGTGACGGCGGTCGCCCCCTCGACCGGTACGGACAATGCGTCAACGACGGCCGAGCCCGCCGAAGCGGATACGTCATCTGGAAACGCTGCCGCGAGATTGGGGCCGGCCGCTCGTCGGCTCGTGGAAGAACGTGACCTGGATCCGTCGGCCATCCCCGGTACGGGTCGGGACGGCCGGGTGACGAAGGGCGACGTGCTGGACTTTCTCGAGGCCCGGCGTGCCGTCTCGGCGGAGTCGGAACCGGAGGAGGTCGCGCCGATTACGAAGCCGCCGGCTGGCGGTGGGGGTCCACGCGCCGAGCAACGTGTCGCCATGACGCGGTTGCGGGCGCGCATCGCCGAGCGTCTGGTCGAAGCACAGCACACGGCTGCGATGTTGACGACCTTCAATGAGGTCGACATGACCTCGGTCATGGGCCTGCGCGCTCGCTATCGAGACGAATTTCAGGAACGCCACGGTGTCAAGCTGGGCTTCATGTCATTCTTCGTCAAGGCCTCGATTGAAGCGCTGCGTCGCTACCCGGTACTCAACGCGTCCTTGGACGAGACCGACATTATCTATCACGAATACTTCGACATCGGCGTCGCCGTATCGACGGACCGCGGGTTGCTCGTGCCGATCATTCGCGATGCCGAGACCAGGAGCTACGCCGATATCGAGAAGGTCATCGCCGATTTTGCAGCGCGGGCACAGAGTGGTGGCATCGATATGCAGGAGCTGACTGGCGGGACGTTTACGATTACCAATGGCGGAATCTTCGGCTCGCTGATGTCGACGCCAATTTTAAACCCGCCCCAGAGCGGCATCCTCGGCATGCACAAGATACAGCAACGCCCGACGGTCGTGGACGGGGAGATCGAGGCTCGTCCCATGATGTACGTGGCCCTGACCTACGATCATCGTGTCGTTGATGGACGTGAAGCCGTTCAGTTCCTTGTTGCATTGCGGGAGCTATTGGAGGATCCTGCGCGGCTGATTTTGCAGGTGTAGCTAAAGACATATGAGTCCAAAAGAATTTGATGTCGTCGTGATCGGCGGCGGACCGGCCGGCTATCCGGCGGCCATACGCGCGGCGCAGAACGGTTTGAGTACGGCGTGTATCGATGAATGGCAGAACCACGACGGCAGCCGCCGCTTCGGCGGCACTTGCCTGAATGCGGGCTGCATACCTTCCAAAGCGCTGCTCGAGTCCTCGGAGCTCTACCATCGGGCCGCGTCGGAGTTCGAAGCCCACGGCATAGCCGTCAGCGAGCTCCGCATGGATATCGCCACGATGCAGTCGCGCAAGGCCGGCATCGTGGAGCAGTTTACCGGCGGCATCGTGGCGCTGTTCAAGTCCAACGGTGTCACGGGCCTGCAGGGTCATGGACGCCTCCTGTCGGGCAATCGCGTCGAGTTCACGGATGCCGAAGGCGTCAAGGAAACGATCGACGCCAAGCACGTGATACTCGCCAGCGGTTCCGTCCCGGTCGAACTGCCCACGGCGCCGTTCGATGGTGAAAAAATAGTCGATTCCTGGGACGCACTCGAGTTCACCGAGGTGCCGAAGCGCCTGGGCGTTATCGGCGCGGGCGTGGTTGGGCTTGAGCTCGGGAGCGTGTGGAAACGGCTGGGAGCCGAGGTCGTCATCCTTGAGGCGCTCGATGACTTTCTCTTCATGGCCGATGCCCAGATCGCCAAGGAAGCCGGCAGGCACTTCAAGCGCCAAGGCCTGGACATTCGCCTCGGTGCGAAGGTGACCGGCGCGGAGGCCGGTGATACAGGCGTCACGGTCAGTTACGAGGACAGCGCCGGCAAGCAGACTCTAGAGGTCGACAAGCTGATCGTCTGTGTCGGTCGACAGGCGTTTACTAAGGAGTTGTTGGCGGACGACTCGGGTGTGGCCGTCACGGAACACGGCTTTATAGAGGTCGATGAGCACTGCCGAACCACGGCCGCCCAAGTCTGGGCGGTCGGTGACGTGGTACGAGGCCCGATGTTGGCTCATAAGGGAACCGAGGAAGGGGTCATGGTCGCCGACCTGATCGCCGGCAAGGTCGGCGAGGTCAACTACCACGTGATTCCGTCGGTGATCTATACGGCACCCGAGATCGCCTGGGTCGGCAAGACGGAGGCCGAGGTCAAAGCGACCGGTGTCGCCTACAAGGTCGGGACCTTCCCGTTCGCGGCCAACGGTCGCGCGCAAGGCATGGAGCAGGGGGTAGGCCTCGTGAAGCTCATAACCACGGAAGAGGACGATGAGCTGCTGGGCGTGCATATTGTCGGGCCGGTCGCGGGCGAGCTGATCGCCGAGGCCGTACTGGCGATGGAGTTCTCGGCCTCTGGCGAGGACCTGCAGCGGACCGTCCACGCCCATCCGACGCTGGCCGAGGCCATCCACGAGGCGGCGCTGGCTGCCGACAAGCGCGCAATCCACGCCATCAACCGCTAGAAAAAAGGGGACATTCGACATTTCTCCCCCGTTTCCCCCCCATGCTGCCTGAACGCCCAAATCCCGTTATCATAGGCGCTGGCAGGGGCTAACTGCTTACTGCCATTGGAGTTACGGAGCACTACTCGTCAGGGATAGCCCACCGCGGCTGGGGCTTGCAGCCTGTCTGAGAACGCACGGAGCATACGGGTACGCTGGGAGCACCATGGCTGGCCACAGTAAATGGGCGAATATCCGTTTTCGGAAGGGTGCCCAGGACGCTAAACGCGGCAAGCTCTTTACCAAGCTGATTCGCGAGATCACGGTCGCCGCTCGGGCGGGCGGCAGTGATCCCGCGTCCAATCCTCGCCTCCGGAGCGCGATGGACAAAGCCAAATCCCAGAGCATGCCGAAGGACAATATCGACCGCGCCATCAAACGGGGCACGGGTGAGGATGACGGGACCGTATACGAAGAGGTGCGCTACGAGGGCTACGGTCCCGGCGGAGTGGCGGTTATGATCGACGGCCTGACCGACAACCCCAACCGCACCGTGGCAGAGGTACGCCACGCGTTCTCAAAGCATGGCGGCAATCTTGGCGCGGACGGCTCGGTCGCCTACCTGTTCACCCATACGGGCCTGTTGAGTTACCCGACCGGGTCCGACGAAGACAAGATCATGGAGGCCGCGATCGAGGCTCACGCCTCGGATGTCGTCTCCAACGACGACGGCTCGATCGATGTGCTCAGCGACCCCACGGAATTCGGTGCCGTGAAGGATGCGATGACAGGGGCCGGACTGATGCCGGAGCAGTCGGAGATTACCATGAGGGCGTCGACGAGTGCGGAGCTTAAGGTGCCTGAAGCCGAGACGCTGCTGAAGCTGCTGGACGCGCTGGATGAGCTGGACGACGTGCAACAGGTGTACTCTAACGCGGAGATTCCGCAAGAGCTTCTTGAAGGCTAGCCGGCATGGACCGACGGAGCGACGACACGTGAGAGAGGGTATTCGCATCCTTGGAATAGACCCCGGGTCCCAGTTCACGGGCTACGGGTTCGTCGACGCTCGCGGTGGCAAGACCGTCCTGGTCGATTGCGGCACGATTCGTGCCGCGGGTGACCACAGTAGTCGGCTCAGACATATCTTTAGAGAAATCGCCGTGCTCGTAGCCGAATATCAGCCCGTTGAGATTGCGATCGAAAGCGTCTTCGTGCACAGAAACGCCGATAGCGCACTGAAGCTGGGTCAGGCCCGCGCGGCAGCGCTGTGCGCAACATTCCAAGAGGAGTTGCCGATCTTCGAATATGCGGCCAGGCATGTCAAAAAGGCTATTGTCGGTAGCGGTGGTGCCGACAAAACTCAGGTCCAGCACATGGTCAAGATGTTGCTGGCCATGAAGGACGAACCGCAGGCGGATGCCGCGGACGCGCTTGCGGTGGCGCTCTGCCATTCCCACGAGCGCAATACCCAGGCGCTACTTCGCGCGGTTGCGGTTCAGTCGTGATCGGATTCCTCAGAGGCACGCTCGTTTCCAAACGGCCGCCGCAGCTGATCCTGGACGTGGGCGGCGTGGGCTATGAGATCGAAGCGCCAATGTCGACGTTCTATGACCTGCCCGAGTCCGGTGAGTCGTTACGGCTCGTGACCCATCTTGTCATTCGTGACGATGCCCATGTCCTCTACGGGTTCGCCTCCGAGGCGGAGCGGGCGCTGTTTAGAAGTTTGCTGAAGGTCTCCGGTGTGGGTGCCCGCATTGCGTTGGGTATATTGTCCGGGATAAGCGTTGAGGGATTTCGGCAATGCGTTCTGGAGAAAGATCTCGTGGCGTTGACGAGCGTGCCTGGCATCGGGCGCAGGACGGCAGAGCGCCTGCTGGTCGAGATGGCCGACCGGTTGCCTGCCGAGGAGCCGTCGGACGGCGACAGCGGCAACCGTGTCGCAAACGCGGAGGGCGAAGCACGTGGGGCGCTGCTGGCGTTGGGTTACAAGCCGGCAGAAGCTTTAAGGATGCTCAAGAATCTCGACGCGTCTAGACTGGGTACCGAGGACCTGATCCGCGAAGCATTGAGGCAGGTCCGGGATCGATAGCGAATCTATAAGCGAAGGACGATGAACGAAGAAGCACGAATATTGGCGGGCGAAGGCGTTGCAGAGGACGTGGTTTTTGAGCGGGCGGTGCGGCCGAAGCGTCTGGAAGAGTACATCGGCCAGGCCAGTGTTAAACGTCAGATGGAGATCTTCATCACGGCCGCGCGCAATCGCGGTGAGGCGTTGGATCACACGCTGATCTTCGGGCCTCCGGGATTGGGCAAGACGACGCTGGCGCACATCATCGCGAATGAGCTCGATGTGAATCTTCGCCAGACATCCGGGCCGGTACTGGAGCGCCCCGGCGATCTGGCCGCGATACTGACCAACCTGGAGCCGAACGATGTTCTCTTTGTCGATGAGATCCATCGCCTGAGTCCGGTTGTCGAGGAGGTGCTCTACCCGGCGCTCGAGGATTTTCACCTGGACATCATGATCGGTGAAGGGCCGGGAGCACGGTCGATCAAGCTCGAGTTGCGGCCGTTCACGCTGGTTGGGGCCACGACGCGGGCCGGGCTTTTGACTTCCCCATTGCGGGACCGTTTCGGCATCGTTCAACGCCTGGAGTTCTACAACGCCGAGGAGCTGGCCCAGATCGTTACCCGCACGGCATCGATACTCGGTCTACCGGCCGATGATCCCGGCGTCAGGGAGATAGCGAGCCGCTCGCGTGGTACGCCCAGGATCGCAAATCGGCTGCTACGGCGAGTACGCGACTATGCGGAGGTGGAGGCCGACGGCCGCGTCAACGAAGACGTCGCCCGGGCGGCAATGGATCTGCTCCAGGTAGACCCGCATGGCTTCGATAAGATGGACATTAAGCTCCTCATGACCGTCATCGAGAAGTTTCAGGGCGGGCCGGTCGGCATCGACAATCTGGCCGCGGCTATCGGTGAGGAGCGCGGCACTCTGGAAGACGTCGTCGAGCCGTTCTTGATACAGGAAGGATTTCTGCAGCGCACGGCACGGGGCCGCATTGCGACCCCAAATGCTTACCAACACCTCGACGTGGCTCTGCCGAAGTCTTCGAACGCTCCGGATACGCCGAGCCTCTTTGACTGACGCCGGAGCGCGCGATGAGCAAGTACGTTCTCCCAGTTCGGGTGTATCTAGAGGATACCGATGCGCAGGGAGTGGTTTATAACGCGAGCTATTTCCGCTATTTGGAGCGGGCGCGAACCGAATGGCTGCGCGCGCACGGGATCGAGCACAACCGCGTCCGTGACGAGGAGGGTGTCGTATTCGCTTTGGTGGGCACCGAGGTAAAATTTACGCGGCCGGCGAGGCTGGACGACATGTTGTATATCACCGCGGAGCTATCGCAGTTGAAGGGAGCCCGATTTATTTTCGAGCAGAGCGTTCGCCGTGAATCTCCGGACGGTGAGCTATTGTGTAGTGGGGTCGCGGAGGTCGCGTGCCTGGATCCCGAGCAATTGAAGCCCCGGCGCGTGCCGGCGGCCATTTTGGCTGTGCTAAGCGAATGAATGTGGATCTATCAATCGGCACTCTGATATGGGAGGCGAGTCTGCCCGTGCAGTTTGTGCTGGTGCTGCTGCTGGTTGCGTCGATCGCGTCCTGGGCGGTCATCATCGAGAAAGGCCGGATGCTGAAGCAGTCCGTGGTGGCGGCCGAGCACTTCGAGTCGCGTTTCTGGTCCGGCGGTGACCTGGCGTCGATGTATCGCGACATCGCCCGCAGCGACGATACGCGATTGGGTATGGCGGGGATCTTCGAATCCGGCTTCCGCGAATTCGGCCGGTCGAAGAAACAGCGGGGGCTGACCCGCGATCAGATGCTAGAGGGCGCGCGCCGCTCGATGCGTGTGTCTCAGCTGCGTGAGGTAGACCGGCTGGAGGACAACCTGGCCTTTCTGGCGACCGTAGGCTCTACGAGCCCCTATGTCGGACTATTCGGTACCGTGTGGGGCATCATGAACGCTTTTTTGGCATTGGGGAATTTGCAAAGCGCGACCCTCGCTCTCGTGGCGCCCGGAATAGCGGAAGCATTGATCGCGACGGCGATGGGCCTGTTCGCGGCCATTCCTGCGGTGATCGCGTTCAATCACTATGCCGATAAGGTGGGGCGTCTCGAAGTTCGATTCGACACCTTTATGGAAGAATTTTCTGCGATCCTGCAACGCCATGCCGCGCAGGCGGAAGGAACTGCCGAGTGAGCCGCGCACGTCATCGCCGACTGATGAGCGAAATTAACGTCGTGCCCTACATCGACGTGATGCTCGTGCTGTTGATTATTTTTATGATCACGGCTCCGCTCTTGACCCAGGGGATCACCGTGGATCTGCCGAATGCGGCAGCGGACACTCTGGATCCTGAGTTCTTGCGGGACAATGAGCCATTGGTCCTGAGCATCGATCGGGAGGGGCAGCTCTTTCTCAATATCGGCGATGATGACGAGTCGCCCATCGACGAGCGGACGGTCGTCGCAAGAACCGCGGCAGTGCTCCGACGGAACGCTGATACGCCCGTTTTGATCAAAGCCGATCAGGCAGTTCCTTTCGGTCGCGTCGTTACGGGGATGGTCCTGCTGCAGCAGGCCGGGGCGCAGAAGATTGGATTTCTCACGGATCCGCTGGAAGCCGTCCGTGAGGCACCCTGAGGAGGCGCAACGAGCAGCGTTATGGGTTCGTACAGTCGAGAACACACGAGCGCTGTCGTGGTCTCTACCGGACTGCATATTGTAGTGGCCGTGACGTTGACGCTGGGCGTGAGTATTACCGATCGGCCGCGAGTTCCTGTGTCAGGGGAACTCGTGGCCATCGAAGCGACGATCGTGGATGAAGCGCTGATCCAG
>JAZFYK010000162.1:0-4086 GCA_036443505.1 Gammaproteobacteria bacterium
AGTTCTCGTCTACGCAGGGCTTTCGTGAGCTGCAGACCCGGTATGACCATGTTGTGTTGCTGCGCACGCTCTCCAAGTTCGTGTCACTGGCCGGCGTGCGCTGTGGAGCGTTGATCGGCCGGCCGGAATTGATCGAGTTTCTCGGTAAAGTGCTTCCACCGTACACATTTCCGACGCCGTCGATCGAATTGGTGATGGCCGCACTGGCGACGGACTCGTTGCAGGTATCGGCAGAACGCACGGCGCTACTGCGTGCCGAACGGACGCGATTAGCCAAGGCATTAACGGCTAGCCCGCTGGTTACCAAAGTGTGGCCGACCGATGCCAATTTCGTTCTGGTAGAGACGACAGACGGCCAGGGCTTCACGGAGTGTGCCCACGCTGCCGGCATACTGGTCAGGGTCTTTCCCGCCGACGAGATGCTGACCGACTGCGTGCGAATCACGGTCGGCCGGCCTGAAGACAACACTCGTCTTCTGCAGGCCGTCTCGGGTGAGGAGATCACCGATGGCGAGTAAGGTGTTGTTTCTCGATCGCGACGGCACGTTGGTCGAGGAGCCGGACGACAACCAGATCGATTCACTCGCCAAGGTTCGCCTGATGCCGGGCGTGATCCCCGCGCTGCTGTCGTTCAAGGCAGCCGGCTACGAATTCGTCATCGTGAGTAATCAGGACGGGCTCGGGACGGATGCGTTCCCTCAAATCGACTTTGACGCGGCGCACGAGCACGTGTTGCGCTTGTTCAATTCACAGGGCATTGCGTTCGCCGCTGAGTTCTTCTGTCCTCACACGGCCCAGGACGGATGTGCATGCCGCAAACCGCGAGCCGGTCTCATTCACGATTACCTCGCCACGTGCGACCTCGATCGGGAGAACTCGGCGATCGTCGGCGACCGGGAGACTGACCTCGAGTTGGCGGCTAACGTCGGCCTGAAAGGATTCAAGGTCGCTGCCGATGGCAGCGCCGCAGAGACGTGGGCCGACATCGCGCACGTCCTTCTGGATCAGCCGCGCCGTGCTGTCGTGACGAGACGGACGAAAGAGACGGAGATCCAAGTGGAGGTAGATCTCGACAGGCCCAATCCGCCGCAGGTCGAGACGGGTATCGGATTCTTCGATCACATGCTGGAACAACTGGGAAAGCACGGCGGCTTCGACTTACGTGTCCGTTGTGCTGGCGATCTTCAGGTCGATGAACACCACACGGTGGAGGATGTTGCGCTGGCGATCGGAGAGGCGCTCAGACAAGCCCTGGGGGATAAGCGCGGGATTCAGCGCTATGGATTTCTCCTGCCAATGGACGAAACGGCGGCGCAGGTCTCCGTAGATCTGGGCGGCAGGCCGTATCTCGTGTTCGACGGCGAATTCCCGAGAGATCGCGTGGGCGAATTGCCTACGGAGTTAGTTCCGCATTTTTTCCGCTCGCTTAGCGAAACGCTCGGCGCCGCGATACAGATCCGCGTCGAAGGAGACAACACGCATCACATGGTGGAGGCCTGCTTCAAGGGCGTGGCACGGACATTGCGGCAGGCGTTCGTCCGCGAGGGCAATGAGATGCCGTCGACGAAGGGTGTGTTGTGAGCGTGTCACCCGTCATCATCGCCAGTGGCGGCGCGAATCTCGCTTCGTTGACGTTCGCGCTAGAACGTCTCGGCGTCGACGCAGCCGTGACGGAGGATCCGGACCGCATCAATAACGCGAGTCATGTCTTGCTCCCCGGTGTCGGTGCGGCTCAAGATGCGATGACGCGGCTCGATGCCGCCGAGCTCACGGCGCTGATACCGAAGCTGGATCAGCCGGTGTTGGGGATCTGCTTGGGAATGCAGCTTTTGTTCTCTGGCTCGGACGAAGATCAGGCGAAGTGCTTGGGCATCATCCCGGGCCAAGCGTACCGATTCGCGGGGGACAGCACGCTGCCGGTTCCCCAGATGGGCTGGAACCAGATTCGGCTCGGGGCGTCATCGTCGAATCTCCTGAACGGCATAGCAGACGGTGGCTATGCCTATTTTATTCATAGTTACGCTCTGCCCGAGGGCGACTACACGCGCGCTACGGCAGAGTATGCCGCGCCGTTCTCGGCGGTTGTCGAGCAGGACAATTTCTACGGTACGCAATTCCATCCTGAACGTTCGGCTGGTCTGGGCGCTCGCCTACTCGCCAATTTTCTAGATCTCTAGCCCATGCAATTGCTACCGGCCATCGATATTCGCGGCGGTCGCTGTGTGCGCCTGCTGAAGGGCGATTTCGACCGGGAAACGCGCTATGACATCGACCCCGTCGAACTCGCGCAGCACTACGCCGGCCTGGGGGCCAGGTGGTTGCACGTTGTCGACCTCGACGGTGCCGCGCGGGGCGAACCCGTGAATCTGGATCTCGTGAAGGCCATGCACGAAAGTGCCGGGCTGAATATTCAACTCGGGGGTGGCGTCCGCAGCCGCGAGTCTCTGGTCCGCACGCTCGCGGTAGCGCAGCGCATCGTGATCGGTAGCCTCGCCATTACCGAGCCGGACCAGGTCGAGGCCTGGCTCGAGGAATTCGGCGCGGAGCGAATCACGCTCGCGCTGGACGTACGCCTGGACGATAACGGCACGCCCTACATCACGACCCATGGCTGGCGGCGGGCCTCTGAGACGACACTCTGGGACGCCCTGGGGCGCTTTCAGCCGGCCGGAATCGAGCATGTGCTCTGTACCGATGTCGGTAAGGATGGCGCCCTCGAAGGGCCCAATCTCGCACTGTACAGCGACTGTGTCGAACGCTGGCCCGAGATTGCGTTCCAAGCGTCCGGTGGTGTCCGGGATGCTGAAGATCTCGCGGCGTTGGCGAAGGTCGGAATGACTCGCGCAGTCTCGGGCAAAGCCCTTCTGGAAGGCCGCCTATCTTCCGAGGAGATACGCTCATTCTTGCCAAACGAATAATTCCCTGCCTGGATGTGCGCGACGAGGTCGTCGTGAAGGGTGTCCAGTTTCGCAATCATCGGGTCATGGGCGATATTCTCGATCTCGCCGAACGCTATCGAGATGAGGGCGCGGATGAACTCGTGTTTTACGACATCACGGCCAGCCCCGATGGTCGTACCGTCGATCGCCGTTGGGTCAATCGCGTTGCATCGGTTCTGGATATCCCGTTTTGTGTCGCAGGCGGCATTCGCACCCTGGCCGACGCCGAGGCCGTGCTGAATCTCGGCGCGGACAAGATCTCCATCAACTCACCCGCGCTGGAGAACCCGGAGTTGATCGAGACGCTCGCGCGGAGGTTCGGCTCCCAGTGCGTCGTGGTCGGGGTCGACAGCGCCGCGGAAGACAATGACTACTGGGTCTACCAGTACACCGGCGACCCCGAGCGCAGTCGCTCCAGTCAACGCAGGACGCTGGACTGGATCCGCGAGGTGGAGGAACGCGGCGCCGGAGAGATCGTCCTCAACTGCATGAACCAGGATGGTGTTCGGCAGGGCTATGACCTGGAGCAACTACGTCGAGTGCGCGCCGTTTGCCGGGTGCCGTTGATCGCCTCCGGCGGTGCGGGAGAACTCGAACACTTCAAAGATGTATTTCAGATCGCGCGTGTCGACGGCGCACTGGCAGCGAGCGTCTTTCATTCTGCCGCGATCCGGATCCCGGACCTCAAGACCTATCTGATCGATGCGCAGATCGCGATGCGGCCCCCCGAGAATAAGGAGTAACCCGTGGACCAGTTAGACTTTCTCGAGAAGCTCGAGGCCGTCATCCAGGACCGGCTAAACAACCCGACGGAAGGGAGTTACACCGTCGAGCTTGCGGCCGGCGGGCAGGCCAAGGTCGCCCAGAAGTTCGGCGAAGAGGCCGTCGAGGTCGTCGTGGCCGCTGTCGCGGAAGACGACTCGCGACTCACGGCGGAGGCCGCCGACCTGCTCTATCACCTCCTGGTACTGCTGAACGTGCGGGGCCTCAGGCTCGCGGACGCCGTCGCGGAGCTCGAGCGGCGCCACAACGCGTAGACGCCGCCGTGACCGTTCAGGGGGGCGCGCCCGGATAGCTCTTGCGAGCGTCGTGGGCGAGGAGCGTGCCAGGGACGGCCTAAAGCGACGAGCTCACGATTCGAGCCGAG
>JAZFYK010000163.1:0-11229 GCA_036443505.1 Gammaproteobacteria bacterium
CCGGCGGTCTTGTGATCCCGGCTTCCGTCGCCGCGATAGAGTGGCTCGAAGATACGCGTAAGATCTTCCGCCGCCACGCCCGGGCCCGAATCGCGAACGCGCAACGAGAAGCCGTCATCGGATCGCTCCAGGCGAACCTCGATCGGTCCGTCGGAGCCGGCGTAGGTCAGTGCGTTGCGGACGACATTCTCTATCGCGCTCCGCAGGCCACGCTTGTCGGCGAGGACCGCGGTTGGGCCGTCGGCGTGGAACTCGATCCGCGCGTCGGGATGCTCGAAACGGGCGTCGTCGAGTACCTGGGTAACGAGGTCGTCGAGCTGCAGCGTCTCACGCTTCGGTGCATGCTGTGTTCTGAGGCGCGACAGTGTCATGATCTGGCCGATCAGCTCGTCCAGCTGCTCAGCCTCCTTCTCGATCCGACTCAGGTCGGGCTGCACCGCGTCACTCGCTCGACGCTGCGCAAGCGCGAGGGCCATCCGCATCCTCGCCAACGGTGAGCGAAGCTCGTGGGAGACGTCCCGCAGCAGCGTTTCCTTATCCGTGATCAGCGCCTGGATGCGCTCGGCCATGGTATCGAAGTCCCGGGCCAGGATGCCGACCTCGTCCGAGCGGCGGTTCGACGGACTCCCGACGCGTGTCTCCAGCACGCCCGCGGCCAGCGCCCGGCTCGCGCGCTGCAGACGGACGATAGGCAAAGAGATATAGCGCGCCAGCAATAACGAAGTCACGGCCGCGACCAGTATCGCGATGGTCACAACGGCGAGGCGCGTCCCTGGCCAGGCCAACATGCCGAACACCGTAAATAGCGGGCGTGTGAACAGCAGGCGATACGCCTCGCCATCGGGCGCGATCAGGTCGGGTGCCAACTGAGCTGGACGAAAATTCGGCGGCCGCTGGTTGCCGCCGAAGTCGCCGCCGCCACCTCGTGGCCTCGGCCCCCGAACGTCCAGGAGCCGTCGAACTTCCCACGGCATCGACCGGCCGAGAAGCTCGCGGCGATTCTCGTCCACGATGAGCAGCACCATGTCTCGCGGCGCCTCACGCGTGTAATCCCGGAGCCACTCGCGCAGGCCTCTCTCCCCGCGGTCCGAGAGTACTTGCGCGGCCTCTTCAATGATCGGATCGCGGCCCGCGATATTGGCCTGATCGAAAGTCGCGCTGGCCAGCTCATAGCTGACGTAGACGGTTGCCACGAGCATCACGCCCATGGCCGCACCAATCGAGAAGAACAATTTCCAGAAAAGACTCATGCGGCTATGCCGCCGGCGCCGGGATCAGCACGTAACCACTGCCCCGGATACTGCGAATGAAGGCCTGTTCATCGTTGCCGCTCGCGACCTTCTTGCGCAGATTGCTGATATGCGTGTCCAGGCTCCGGTCGTCCGGCAACAGCTGTCGTCCCAGGGCCGCTCGTGTGAGCGCTTCCCGTGAAACGACTTCGCCGGCGGAGCGCATCAAGGTGACGAGAATCGTAAATTCTGCGTTGGTGAGCTTAAGGGCCTGCTCGCCTTTCCACGCCTCGCGGCGTTTCATGTGCGCTCTGAACGGGCCGACTTCGATTTCACTGGGTTCCTCGACAATGGCTTCGTTGGTCCGGCGGAGAATGGCCCTCACTCGTGCCAGGAGTTCCCGGGGGTTGAATGGCTTCGGCAAGTAGTCATCGGCGCCCATCTCGAGTCCCACGATTCGGTCCACGTCATCGCCGCGGGCCGTGAGCATGAGCACGGGCGTGCGGGAGCCCGATTCACGCAGCTGCCGCAGGACGTCGAATCCGGACAGGCCCGGCAACATCACGTCCAGAATGATGAGATCGTAGTTTTCCTGCTGGGCGTGTCGAAGGCCCTGCGTCCCCGTAGAGACCGCAGTGACCGATAGACCCTCAGGCTGCAGGTACTCCGCCAGCATGTCACTGAGCTCCGTATCGTCGTCCACCAGTAGGATCGAATTCGCAATCATCGTCTCATTCCATCGTAATGAACTTGCCACACTGCGGGCCGGATACAAAGGCCTGAAGTACCCAGGAATGGCCGCCTTGAGAAAAGTTCAGATGCGCGGCCCGAGGACGCCAGCAGCCGGTCGGCGTGATAGTTCATGTCGACCGAAGCACGCTGGCGTGCAGGGTCACTCCTCCGGCTGGTAATGGAAAGTGAAATTCCGCGCCAGGCCCGGTGCCCGCACGAGTTCGCCATCCACCATGCGCGGCCTGAATCGGGACCGGCCAATCGCGCGCGCGGTCGAATCGTCCTTAAGCCCGGGGGGCACGGACTCGACGACTGTCACATTGACAGTTCTGCCGAACTCGGTGACGTCGAATGTGATCAACACGTGGCCCGGCAGCGCGCCGGGATCATTGGGACTGCCGATGCCGCGACTACTCGGATTCTCGCGGAGAACGTAGATCGGGTCGTTGAACCACTCCCCCCGCAGCGCGTCGCCGTCTGCGAGCTCCCCGAGCAACTGCCACGCGCGTCGGTACTCTTCACCGGTTGCCCCGACCTTGCTGAACGCAACATTCCAGTCGCCGATATCGACGAGCGTCTCGGCGATGAGGCGGGTGTCGGGTGCGGGCTGGTTCTCGGCGATCTCTAGCGCGCGTCTGAGCGCGCTGAGGCCTCGCCCTTCAGGTAACTTCTGTGTCCGGTAACTGATACCCGTTTCCCTTAATGGCCTCACCATGGCCTGGCTCGTGGCGCCTTCGTAGTCGCGGATGATATCCATCGCTCTCACGTACTGGCCGCGTTCCTCCTGGAAACGATAGGCGGACCGCAACCAGCGGGCGAATTTATAGATTGCCGGAAGAACGCCCGGCATGTCCGCGCCGTGGATGCGTTCCATGAGATGAAGCGCGGTTAGCTGATACTCGTCGGCCTCAACATAGCGCTGCATATCCATCATCGTGCTGGCGAGGTGATCGAGAATATCGATCTGCTGCTCATTGAGCAGGCCGTGGGCCCGACGGCTGACGGTGCGAGCTTCCTCGTAGGTCGTTTCGGCCTCGAAATAATCGCCTCTGGCCTGATAATTCATGCCGAGTCCGACCAGAGGGCTGATGGCCGCCTCGCTATAGGCGCCGTCTGCCTCTCTGATCACGTCCACGGCGCGCACAAAGTTCCGCTCCGACGGCTCGTAGAGCTCGAGGCTGCGTTGCAATATCGCGAGGTTACTGAGCGCAATGCCGAGTTCGATACTGACGCCCGACTCTTCCTCGGTGAGTTCCACCATACGCTCAGCGATCGGGACTGCCTCTTCAAAGCGAGCCTGATCGACAAGTTCAGTGAGCAGGAGCTCTACTTCGAGTCGTGCGACCAACTCCGGCAGGTCGCCGTCAGCCGTGCGCGCCTCTACGTCGAGGACGTCCGCGTCGAACGCGTCCGGACCGGCATCTCCCTGTGGCTCTTGCGCGCCGCCCAGGGTGCTACCGGCGATGAGCGCGAGACCACACAGTAGCCTGCGATTCAGCAGGCTGCACCGGTACCGCGAATTAGGCCTTGAGTAAGCCATTTCCGACTATTCTAACGAAAAAAAACCATCACCGCCGAAGCCCTTAGCGGCCTTCCTTCAGTAGACTCGCTGTCGCGCTTCTTGGTTCCGGATCGCGCCGGACCGTGAGCCCTTGTGGCGCGTCCGCGCATGTCTATAATGGCGCGCGGGGTCGGAAAGTCTATTAGAGAATGAGTATCGCAACCACGGTCGGTGATGCCCTCGCTTTCGAGGAAATCGACTTCAAAATCCTGCGACATGCTGCAGCGGCCGATGTGGCCAGGCAGACAGAAATATCTCCCGAGAGCTTGGCGAAGGCGGTCTTGCTGAAAGATTCGAACGGCTATCTGCTAGCCGTACTCCCGGCGACCGGCGTCCTGGATATTGAAGTACTCAGTACGGAACTGCATCGTCATCTGACGGTCGCAGAAGACGAAGACCTGGATGATCTTTTCTGTGATTGCGTGGTGGGTTCCGTGCCGCCGATCGGGCCCTGGTACCGAGTCCCGACCATCGTCGACTCGAGCCTCAGGGAGCAACCGGATATTTACTTCGAAGCTGGCGACGATGACTCCCTGGTCCGCGTAACCGAGACGGGGTTTGAGCGACTCCTCGAAGGCGCCGAGTATTTAGCGTTCGCACGCCAGGCTTGACTTTGGCATAAATGCGACAGGGAGTGTTAGGGTGTCAAGCGCGCGGCAGCATCGGCTTCATGTTTCAACACGGTACTTTCAGGAGTATCCTTCGCCTGAAAAATTGCGAGACCGCACTAGACAGCGTCAGCTGAGCAAAATAGCAACACCATCGGGTGGCCGCCCGGAGTCCCATTAATGGAACCGACCAAGACCTCTGGTACCGAGTACTTCCATCGCGTCGTTGACTGTCAGTGGGCGTGCCCTGCGCATACCGATGTGCCGGAGTACATTCGCCTGATCGCACTGGGGCGGTTCTCCGACGCCTATATGCTCAATCGGGCCTCCAACGTTTTCCCGGGTATCCTGGGCCGCGTCTGTGATCGGCCGTGCGAACCCGCGTGCCGGCGCGTACGTGTCGAAGACAAGCCCGTAGCGATCTGTCGGCTGAAACGGGTCGCTGCCGACAATCGCGGCGACATCCGGGAGAGGCTGCCGAAGGCGGCGGAGAGGAAGAATGGCAAGCGCATCGCGCTGATCGGCGCGGGCTGCGCGTCATTGACGGTCGTCAACGATCTCATGCCGCTGGGCTACGAGTGCGTGATCTATGAGGCGCTGGATAAACACGGCGGGCTCATGCGGACGAATATTCCGTCGTTCAGACTGCCGGCGACTGTGCTGGACGAGGAAATGGACTACATCATCGATATGGGTGCAGACCTCAGACTGGGGACGCCCGTAGAGAGTCTGAAGAGTCTTCTGACAGAAGGCTATGACGCTATCTTCGTCGGGAGTGGCGCGCCGAAAGGGAAGAATCTGGATCTGCCGGGTCGGCTCGATAGCGATCGCATCCACATCGGTATCCAGTGGCTCGAATCCGTCGCTTTCGAGCATGTCGACAGCATTGGAGAGAACGTACTGATCATCGGCGTGGGCAATACCGCGATGGATTGCTGTCGGACATCACTTCGTTTGGGCGCGAAGAACGTCAAAGTCATGGCGCGCAAGCCACGCAATTTCTTCAAGGCATCGGATTGGGAACTGGAGGATGCTGAGGAGGAACTGGTCGAGATCGTCGTCAATCACTCGCCCAAAGCTTTCGTCATCGAGGACGGGAAGCTGACCGGCATGACCTTTGAGACAATGGAATACGACCTTGACGACGATGGCAACATCGCCGACTCGAGAGTCACCGGTGAGGTGTTCTTTGCTTGTGACGATGTCGTACTGGCCATCGGCCAAGAGAACGCCTTCCCATGGATTGAGCGAGACATCGGGATCCAATTCGATCGGTGGAACGTACCCGTCGTCGATCCGATCACGTTCGAAGCGACGCTACCGGGTGTTTTCTTTGGCGGGGACGCTGCGTTCGGGCCCAAAAACATTATCTGGGCGGTAGAGCACGGCCATCAGGCAGCCATCTCCATCCACAAATACTGCGAAGCTCAATCGCTGACGGAACGGTTACCCCGCGGCGTGAACCTGCAGAGTGCCAAGATGGGTATGCACGAATGGAGTTACAGCAACGACTTCGACCCGGTCGCACGCCGCATGATGCCGAGCGTGGATCTCAAGGAGCGATTCAAGAAGCTGAACATCGAAGTCGAATTGGGATTCTCGGTGGAGCAGGTAGTTAAGGAGGTCGAGCGTTGCCTGAACTGCGATCTCCAAACCGTGTTCTTCGCGGACCTGTGTATCGAGTGTGATGCCTGCATCGACGTCTGTCCGGTCGACTGCCTGACTATCACTGCGAACGAAGACGAGCAGACCTTGAAGGCCAGCCTCAAGTCTCCCTTGCTCGATCCCGACCAACCACTCTATGTATCCGCGCCGCTCAAGCAGACCGGGCGGGCGATGATCAAGGATGAGAACCTATGTGTCCATTGTGGTTTATGCGCCGAGCGGTGCCCCACAGCAGCCTGGGACATGCAGAAGTCGACCGTTAATATCCCGTATGCCGTCGACGAGATGGCACAGGACGAGGCGCTATGTCGGGAAAATCGAAAAGCAGGATAAACGACTTCGTCATCCGGTTGGCTAATGTCAACGGCACCGGCTCTGCCAGTGCCAACAGCCTGCTCATGAAGGCCATCTTTCGCATGGGCATTCCCGTGATGGGCAAGAATTTTTTCCCCAGCAATATCCAGGGGTTGCCTACGTGGTATGAGATCCGAGTAACGAAAGACGGCCATCTGGCGCGTTCTGGACGCGTCGACGTCATGGTCGCCATGAACGCGCAGACTTACCAGAAGGACCTCAAAGAAGTGAGTCCGGGCGGCGTAATGATCTACGACTCGACCTGGCCCCGCGACAGCGTGTTGTCGCGTCCGGACATTACGGTCCTCGGCATACCCTTGGCGCGAATGTGTAATGAGCATTTCACGAACGCCAGGGCTCGTATCCTGATGAAGAACATGGCCTATGTCGGCGCACTCGTGGCGCTTCTCGACTTGGATCGCGACGTTGTCGCGAACCTGGTAGAGGAGACCTTTGCCGTGAAGAAGGCGCTCATTCCATCGAACCTGGAAGCGATCGAACTCGGCTTCGACTATGCGCAGGAGAACTTCGAGTGCCCGTTGCCCACGCGAACGGAATCGATGGATAAGACCGGCGGGCACATCATGATCGACGGCAACACGGCAGCGGCTCTGGGGTGTCTGTACGCCGGCGCCACGGTGGGGGCCTGGTACCCGATTACCCCGTCGACGAGTCTGATGGATGCTTTCAAGGCTTTCGGGGAGCGATTCAGAAAGGATCCCAAGACCGGCGAGAGGCGCTATTGCATCATTCAGGCTGAGGATGAGCTGTCGGCACTGGGCATCGTTCTGGGCGCAACGTGGAACGGTGCTCGAGCCTTTACGCCCACGAGCGGCCCGGGTCTCTCGCTAATGAACGAGTTCATCGGTTTTGCGTATTTCGCGGAACTGCCGGCTGTACTGTTCGACGTCCAGCGTGTTGGGCCATCCACGGGTATGCCGACCCGCACGCAACAGGGGGACATCCTGGCGGCGGCGTATGCTTCGCATGGGGACACGCGCCATGTCCTGTTGTTTCCGGCAAACCCGAAAGAGTGCTTCGAGCTCTCGGTCCAGGCCTTCGACTTGGCCGACTGCCTGCAAACTCCGGTAATCGTACTGCTGGATCTGGATATTGGCATGAACGATTGGATGTGCGAGGAGTTCCAGTGGGATGACAGCTACCAACCGGATAAAGGCAAGGTCCTGAACGCACAGGAACTCGAGGAGGCCGAGCATTTCTACCGCTACCTGGACTCCGACGGCGACGGTATCCCGTACCGTACCTATCCGGGCGTTCATCCGAAAGGAGCGTATTTTGTCCGCGGCTCGGGGCACAACAAGTTCGGGGCATATACGGAAGAGTCGGATGAGTATCAGGAAGTCGTGGATCGTCTGAGCCGCAAGTGGGTAACGGCCACCAAACTCGTGCCGGCGCCGGTCATTCATCAAGGCCGGACGCCGACGGAGCTTGCGATCGTGTCTGTCGGCAGTTGCGACTATGCGGTCACGGAGGCGATCGGGCGCCTCGCCGAGCGCGGCATCCGTCTCGACTATCTTCGCGTCAAGGCATTCCCGTTCGGTGACGACGTATCGGAGTTTCTCGAGCAACACGAGCAGGTATTCGTCGTCGAGCAGAATCGGGATGCACAACTGAAGAGCCTGCTCACGCTGGAAACAGACTATCCCAAGAACCGCATGCGGTCGGTGCTGAATTACGGCGGCCTGCCGATCGACTGTCGCTGCATCGTTGACGCAATCGAGCAGGCTGTGGCGAAGGGAGTGGCCGCATGACCTACATCGCCAAGCCCAGAATCGTTCACGGTGGCCTGACGAGGAACGCTCTAGGGTTCACGATTCGAGACTATGAAGGAGGGATGTCGACGCTGTGCGCCGGTTGTGGGCATGACTCAGTGACCGCAGCCCTCGTCCAGGCCTTCTTCGAGTTAGACATACCCCCACACCGGGTCGCGAAAATGAGCGGCATCGGCTGCTCGTCGAAGACACCGGCGTACTTCCTCGGAGCCTCGCACGGCTTTAATTCCGTACACGGCCGGCTGCCTTCGATTGCGACGGGGGCGAGCGTGGCGAACAGGGAGCTCTACCTGCTGGGGGTCTCCGGCGATGGGGATTCACTATCGATCGGTCTCGGGCAGTTCGCCCATGCCGTGAGGCGCAACCTGAACATGGTCTACGTCATCGAGAATAACGGCGTCTACGGGCTGACCAAGGGGCAGTTCTCTGCCTCGGCGGATGTCGGTTCCAAAGCCAAGAAAGGCGAGGTCAACGAGCAGCAGCCCATCGACCCGGTCCAGATGGCCATGGCTCAGGGGGGCTCGTTCGTCGCGCGGAGCTTCTCCGGTGACAAGGATCAATTAGTGCCCCTGTTAAAGGCGGCGATCAAACACAACGGGTTCGCCCTGGTGGACGTCCTCTCGCCCTGTGTCACGTTCAACGACCATGAGGATTCCACCAAGAGCTATTCGTATACGCGGCAGTTCTTCCATCGTGCGGTGCACCTCGACTACGTGCCGCCCGCGCAGGAGATCAAGGTCGCCTACGACGAGGGCGAGGTCATGCCGATCGAGATGCACGACGGCAGCCGCATCCTGCTGCGCAAGATCAGTAAGGACTACAGCATTAACAATCGCGGCGCCGCACTCGACTACATCCGCTCCCATCATCGCAAAGGCGAAATCGTCACCGGCCTGCTGTACATCGACGAGAGCGAGCCCGACATGCACGAGATCAATCACACGACAGCCGCGCCGCTCTGTAGCCTGGACTTCGAGACCCTGTGCCCGGGTTCGGAGGCCCTGGCTGACCTCCAGCAGCGATTCCGCTAACCAGAACTCCGGTAGATGTGACGTAAGTCACCGCAATCCGCTGCCATGTCCGGCATTTTGAACCCTGTTCGGGATAAGGGCTGTTGTGTAGATGGCGGGCGACGAAACATCTATCCGCGATATTCGTAAGCGTACGACGAAACTACTGGCCGACTGGGGCGCCGATTTCTCCGTGCTCCTGAAGGAGCTGGAGGAGAAGCGTGCCCGCTTGAAGGACCTCGAGACCGCGGCGGCCGGTCAGTCTCAAGAAGTCGAAGCGCTCAGCAAGAGGGTTGAGGCTCAGGACACGCTGATCGAGTCCTTGAACAGTGAGGCTGACAAGACGGCTACGCTGAAGGCGGCAATTCACAAGAAGGACCTGGAGATCGAGAAGAAGAACTCCGAGATCGACAGCAAGCATGTGCTAATCGATGCGCTTCGACGAGATGCCGAGGGAGTCGGACAGCTCAAGGGCGATGGCATGGCCAAGGATGAAGCGATCTCTCGCCTCACGCAGGAGAAGCAGCAGGCTCAGCAGCATGCAGCAAAGCTCACCGAGGAATTCAAGATACTGACGGCGTCCACGCTCACAGGCGTTGATGCAGTGGCTGAGCTCGATGCCATTCGAGCTGAGCTCGATGCGCGCAAGAGCCTGATCGAGAGCCTCCGAGGGGATGCCGAGCGAAGTCAGGCCCTGGAGGGCCAACTCGAGGAGAAGCGCGAGGTGATCTCCACACTTGAGACAGCCATGGATCGGCATGTGAGCACCATCGCGGAGTTAAAGCAGAGCGTCACCGCCTGGAAGAGTCAATACGCGGCGTTCAAGTCGCTCAATCCTGCATCGAAGTCAAAGTCAGGCACCGCTCCCGAGGCACCCGACCCGGCCGAGGAACAACCGCAGGCCCCAGAGGTTGCGGAAGATCCCAGCGAGGACAAGCTGGAAGCGACGAGCCCCCATAATATGCGCGAATCCCTGTCCGAAGCGCAGCAGATGGCCAGATCAAAAGCAGCGTCGGGCAAATAGGACGAGCACGGCCGTAGCCGCCGACGGTCCAGGCCTGCATCAGCTGTACCATTCTTAAGATTTCCTCGTTTGACCGGCCCGAAGCGGCCGCGCTAGCATCATCAGACCCAGTCCGCGTTCGGCTCGGCGCCCAGGCGTCAACCGACGGCTGTCTCGCGCGTCATACTAATTAGCGGGTGAGGCGACTGTGCAGAAGCGAGGTAAAGCGAAGACGCCATGGTTACCGTGCGAGCCGTAATAGCAGCCAACCGGTTTGGGCTGGGCGCCCGTCCGGGGGAGTTGGATGAGATCAGCCAGGATCACGAAGGCTGGTTGTTGGCGCAGCTGGGCCCGGATGCGAGCATGGCTGGAGACTCTTTGCCCGGCTCCGCGGAGATCCTGCGTGAGACCCAGGCCCTTCAACGGGCCCGCAACGAGGCCCGCCTCAACAATGACGCCGAGCGCCGCGAAGACGCTGGGCAGGCATATCGTACGTTCATCCGCTCACACTATCAGGCGCAGGTGACCCGTCGGTATGAGCTCGCAGCCGCGACCGATGAGCCATTCCGGGAGCGGCTGGTACATTTCTGGACGAACCACTTCGCGGTCTCCGCGGACAAGCAGGCCGTCACGCCTTTGGTGGGCACGCTCGAGGAGGAGGCGATCCGGCCTCATGTGACGGGCCGTTTCCTGGATATGCTGCTCGCCGTAGAGAAACATCCGGCCATGATTCTCTACCTCGACAACCAGGCATCGATGGGCGACAACTCCCGCACGGCACGTGCCGTCGCGCGACGAGGCAGGGACTTGGGGCTCAACGAGAACCTCGCGCGCGAGATTCTGGAGCTGCACACCCTCGGTGTCGACGGCGGCTACAGCCAGGAGGATGTGACGACGTTCGCCAAGGTACTCACGGGCTGGTCCGTGGGGGGCGGGCAGGATTCGGCGGCGTCCACGGCCGGAGATTTTCTCTTGAGATCCAACTCCCATGAGCCAGGCGCCAAGACCCTTCTCGGTAAGCGTTATACGGAGGATGGTGTCGGCGAAGGAGAGGCCGTACTGGCCGATCTCGCCGTGCATCCGGCGACCGCGCATTTCCTTGCAGAGAAGCTGGCGCGGCACTTCGTGGCCGATGAACCGCCTGTCGAATTGGTGGACGAACTCGCGGAGGCCTACCTGAACCACGGCGGCGAACTCAACGCCGTCTACGATGTGCTCGTCGGCGCGCGAGTCGCCTGGACGGAGCCGTTGGCGAAATACAAGACACCGCAGGA
>JAZFYK010000164.1:0-4299 GCA_036443505.1 Gammaproteobacteria bacterium
ATGGTTAAATCTACGAACAACACGCGCGCTTATTCCTGTTGCACCGCCGCTGCGCTCATCGTCATGATCGCGGGCTGTGGGACGACCACCGCGGACTTTGAGTACGTCTATCTGCCGGGCACAGAGATAGGCTCCGGCGCCAACCTGCCCTTCACGCCGGCCATAAAAGTGCGCGGCGGCAGTATCGTCTTCCTGTCCGGCGTCACCGCCGCACCGGTCCCGCACAGCCATCCACACATCCCATCGGAGTTCGATGATCTCGATTTCGGCGCCGAAACGCAGACCGAGTCGGTCATGGACAGGCTGCAGGAAACCGTGCGGGCAGCGGGTGGCGAACTCAGTGACATCGTACAGGTCACTCGATTTATGGCCGACATTGGCACGAATCAGGATGCCGTGAACGCCGTGATGAACCGTTATTGGGGCAATCACCGGCCGGCCAGCACCTCGGTTGAGATCGTGCGCCTGGCGACCGACCCACGATTTATTCTGGAAGTCGAAGCCGTCGCTGTCATCTCCGATTGAAGGCATTCAAGAGCCATGCTGGCGTAAAGTGCCGCTATTAATCGCGCCGGACCAGACTTAATGGCGGCAATCACTAGACATAAACTCTATTTTCGTGACATATCCGCTACAACGAGTTTTTTTGTGACCAATCTCTCACTTTGCCGCAGTCTTGCTAACTAGGATGCGCGCATCCACCTCAATTTGGGAGATTGATAATGAACATCAGAGTACTTTTTGGAGCTGTTGCCGGGGCGCTACTCATCCCGAGTATCGCCTTGGCCGAGTTTACCTATACCGGAATCGAAGTCAGCTACGTCGACGTGGAGTTTAACAACGGCGTTACCGCCTTAGATGGTGACGGATACCGCGTCGGTGGGTTCTACGAGTTTAACGACTCATTCTTCCTGCTTGCTGAGCTCGAGGACCAGAGCTTCGATCTGGGAATCGACGGCTCCTCCACCGAGGTCGGCGTCGGATTTCATCATGCCTTCGGGAGCACTCTTGATTTCGTCGGCAGCGCTTCGCTCGTGCAAGAAGACGTTCAAGTGGCAGGATTTGGCGGTGACGACGATGGCTTCGCGCTAGGCGGTGGCATCAGGGCCAGGTTGATGGACTCTTTTGAGGTTGACGCAGGCCTTCAGTGGGTGGACCTCGATCGGGGTGGTAGCGATACCCGTATCAAGTTACGCGGCCGATACTACTTCACTGACAGCTTCGCATTCAGTCTCGAAACTGAATTCGATGACGACATCGATACACTCAGATTCGGCTTCAGAGCTGAATTCTAGTCTGACCGAGCGGAGGGGGTAGGGTCTCTACCCCCTCCACGTTCCGAGCAATAGTCGAACAACGAATAAATCTAGTTTCCCGCCAGGACTATTGGGGCACGAAGCGTCTCGTTGCTTCCAGATCGCAATCGAATGGGGTCATGACCAGCTGCGGGGAGTAGATCAACCGCCTGGAATGGGTCATCGACCCGACGATGTACTCGGGATCCTCGAGCATGAACTCGACTTCCATCCGCGTACCGCCCTCGCCCAGCCGATAACGCTCGACGACATGTTTCCCAGCGCCCGAAGGAACACCGTTCTGGTAAGGCGATCGATGATCCGCGAAGTTCGCGGTGTCCACGACCAGGACATCGCCTTCCCGCCGGCCGATGGAATGACCCTCGTGAAAACGCTCGCCGGCGTGGGGATGCTCGCGGCCGTCCATATACACCGTTCGCTCCTGATCGAAATACTGACTCCGGAGCGTGATAGTCTCTTCACCTTCGTTGAATTCGATCTCGAGTGGGTAGAGGTCGGTGTACACGATCATTCCCGGCGTCGGCTTTGTGATGCAGGCGAGTTCAGGGTTCTCTTCGGAATCCTGGCTGTACGCTGCCTCGGCAACCTTACCCTTCTCGGTCAACGTGAGTTCAGCGATCATCAACTGGTCGAGACCGCCGGGGTAATTGACGAGGCTCGAACTATCCACGATCCACTTACCCTCGAGGGTGGTCGCGGCTGCGTCCGGATCTGCCAGATCGTTAAAGTCTCTGACGAGCGAAGATCGGAGCGGACCACCGTCCGCCCGCTCGATCGAGTCGAACAACCCATAGGATCGCCCGTCTCTCGCCGGATGGACACCGACCATGACCCGATCACCGACCGAGAGTGAGTCGGTCGTCCACCCCATACGCGAAACGGAAATCGCCGAAGCCATTTGCACGGTCCACTCGACCTGTTCACCGCTTTCACCCGAAGTCTCGACGGTGAAATAGGTATGCGGATTTCGCATGCTGAACTCGGTGACGGTACCCTCGAATGTCACGATCGACTCCATGTCGAGGGCGGCGTCACTATGATGGCCGGACACAGGTGCGGCGAGCACGAGAACGGCCGCGGCGAGGATAGCCCCGTATCTCATGAACGACACTCCCGTCGCTGCAGGTTGTGCCCCTTTACGCCGGACTAGTCGCTGGCGATCTTGACCATGATGTGCGCGTAGGGAGTACCTTTCCACATCACGTAGACAGGATCATTCGGATCTGTGGAGAGCCCTTCGAGCGCTGCAGGATCGGGGACAGTTATCATCACGTGAGCGCCTTCCTTCACCCAATCATTCGACTCGGCCTGGGTTGCATAGGGATTGCTGTTGCTCACGCCGAGGGCAGTACCCTCGCCGGCCAGCATATAGGACACGCTGAATGCGTCAGCGTCAAACTCCCCCTTACTTAACATCGCGCCGATGAGGTCGTCCCAAACGGCTTCGTTGCACATCGGGCCAATGATTTCTTGCTGCGGATAACAAGTGTAGCCGTTCGAACCCTCACGCAAGACCCTGCCGTCAGGTGTCTTGATCGTAGCGTCCGCGGTGACGACACTAGGGCCTGCACTCTCGGCGCTCGCAATCATCGCCGCATCGTCCTGCGCTACCGCCAGGCTACTTCCAACAATAGAAAGACAGACACAAGAATTGATTAATATTTTTTTCATGACGCCCTCCAGTTCTAGTTGTTTTCGAATGGGCTGAATCTTCAGAATGTACGCCAAGTCAGTATAGTACACTCGTCGATCGCGCGAGCGTATGCGTACGGCCGAAAGCAGTTATTTATTGCTCGCCTCATTCTGTCGAACCGGGATGCACTGCAGGTCGGTCGCCGCAATCAACTCCCCGCTATAGCGCTCGCTGACCGCGGCGATGCCGTCCTCGAATGAATCCAGGCTGAACGTCCCGTAGCGCGGGTGGTCCTTCTCGACGCCCATGAAGTGGCTCAGGACCAAAGTGCCGACGCCGGCTTCCTGGGCGACACGCCCCACCACGGCTGGAGACGCATGGGAGGCAGCCACAGCGCCCGTAGCCTGCTCGGAGATCGCGAAGTGCATGATCAGCACATCTGCGTTCTGCGCGAAGCGGGTAAATTCTGCGTTCGTCCCATTCTGATCGCTACTGAAAACGACGCTGACGTTATCCACCTCGACACGATAGGCGAGTGCCGGGGCGCTGTGAGGCACGCCGAGAGCGGTCACGCTGAGCCCGTCACTGTCGATAATGCGGCTGGGCCCTGCACGCGCCACGTCGATGCTGATCGCGGCCAGAGGAAACCCGGTATCCCCGTCACTCAGGGTCCACGAAAGCCCCGGGAAAGCTCCATCCGAACTATCGAAGAGTCTGGTGATAAATGTCTCAAAGCCGGGATACTGATCATTGCCCGATGGACCGCTAACAGACAGCGGGGTGCTTCTGAAGTTGTTGCTCGTCCACAGTAAGGCGGGGAGATCCGCAACGTGGTCGGGATGCAGATGGCTGATGGCTACGAGGTCCAGGTCTTCGAGTCTCGCGCCTGACTCACCGAACCGAACGAAGGCGCCGCCGCCGGCGTCGACCAGGACGCGGGCTTGTCCCGCGACCCAGACAACGTAGCTGCTCGACGCGCGATCGTCGATCGCGAATGGGCCTCCCGAGCCTAAGACCTGCACAGCGACCGGAGACTGGAGGCATGAATTCTGCCCATGGGCAGGCTGTGCTTCGAGCAAAGTCAGTGTCGTCAACACCGTGCTCGCTGCGATTATTAACGGTTGAATTGGCTTCAAGAGAACTGTCCTTTGTAAAAGATTCGGCATCATACGGTACGCCGGACCAATGGCCTAACCTTAGCGGTACAGTCAACGAGCCGAGCCCCGCTGGCTCGGAACTACTCGCGAACTTTCTTGTCAATTGTGGGGTCGAAGGGCTAAGCTGACAGATAATCTACCCCGGGGGCACAACATGAATGGCAGACTTCTCGCCGGCGCCAGCATCGCCATA
>JAZFYK010000165.1:0-9827 GCA_036443505.1 Gammaproteobacteria bacterium
ATCACGGCCGGCGCCCTGCGCGACCAGGTCGGCCTGTTCGACTGCGCCACCGATAACGAGCGCATCATCGTCCTGCTCGAGCTGTTGGGCAGGCATGTGAAGGTGCGCGTGCCTTTGGAAGCGGTCCGCGTTTACGCCTGAGGGGCGGTTTTCGCTCCGGCGTTTGCGGGCCGGACCGGGTGAAGGCATTTCACCCGGACTGCGGTAGCGTGGGTAATCCTCCAGCACCTTTGTGGCGAGAACAATGATCCAACATCCGATCCCTATTAAGCCAAACCACGACGAAGGGCTCGTCGAGGTGGAGTGCTGGATCACCCAAGAAGAGGCGCGTCACCTCTACAGCGGTGCCTTTTGGAACGATCAGGAGGTTGAGAAAGGCAAGGAGTGGTGGATCGAAGACGGCAGCGACGGCGGCGAACTCCGCGCGCACCTCGAACGCAGCGGATCACTGGCCGAGTTCCATACGGCAATCCGGCTGCTCAAGGAGTCGGCAAAATTGAAAGGTCGTGTGCTCGATGCCGCAGCCGGGACCTGCTGGACCGCTGCGCTGTTGAGCCGGTTCCCGGAGGTCGACCACATCGACGCCGTCGACCTCTCGTGGCATCGAATCACGTTTCTCGCGGAACGAACGATTGACGAACTCGACGGGATCCCTTCCAAAATATCCCGCATATTCGGGTCGTTCCTGGATGTTCACCGTCCCGACCACATCTATGACATCGTGTTCCTTTCCGCCGCCTTCCATCATTGCGCCGAAGTGGTGTGGTTGCTGGCGGAACTCGATCGCTGTCTCGCTCCCAACGGGGCTATGGTGCTTATCGGCGAGCGCCCGGTCACGTGGACGGCGCAAGCGTGGCGCATGGCGTCGACACTCGTCCGGCGAAGGCAACTTCTGTTCGAGTATCGGGAACTCTTTCCTCCCCATCCAGAGACTGGGGACCATTACTACCGAAGAAGCGATTACGTAGATCTTTTTGGCGGCTTTGGATACCGGCTCCATATCGAACGGATCGGGCGCAAAAACCATGTACTGGTCGCGTCGAAATCCAAACTTTGACCTTTTGATCACCGGCCAGACCAACTCTGTCCGAGGTCGTTCCTGATAAGGTTTTCTCACGTGGTCGACGCGGTAGAACCTCAAACCTCCCCGACGGAACCTGAAGGCTGCACAGTGTCGCCGGAGGTTCGCGACAAACAGCACCGCTTAGTAATCGGCAGTATTGGCAATGATTTTGATCGTGAACGTGATCTAGCCTTGGGGCCGTGGTGCTTCATCGGGCAGGAATCCCGCGTGCCGGATTTTGAAGAGCTGGAATTCCCGCTGGCGTTCGAAACTCCAGACGAGCTCTACCAAGCGGCCGTGCGTGTGCGCCAGCTGGCGTGCGCGTTGTCGGACGGACTGGGGTCACAACTCAACCAACGCCACGGGACGGATTTTAGTCTGCGGTTTTGGCGCTATGCGCTGATGCCGTGGTTGATCCATCTCACACAGGCGAGCTGGTCGTACTATCGTTATATTGAACGGTTCGTCGCGCTCCATTCAAAAGAACCGATCACCTGTGCCATTTGTCGCGACGCCGCACCTTACACATTCGATGATTGTTACGACTTCATCGAAAACGGCGTTCGTGGATCCGGCCTAGGCCTGTGGATGTCCTCCCGCATCCTCGAGCACCTGGCACCACCCACCTGGACATTGGACAGAAGTCTCCCGCTTCCACCGAAAGGCAGGGCGACCCTCGCAGCCGCGCTCGCAGCCTTGACCGTGCCGCAGAAAGGCGGCAGGATCAAGCGCCTTGTACGATCCGTTGTGCCACGCATGCGCGTGGACTACCTAGCGGGCGCGGGAGCGTTCCAGCTCGCACTTCATCTGTACCTTTGCATTATCCCCGCCCGCCAGACGTCGGCAGCCGATACCGAACCACAGGAGTTTCCCAAGGGTTTCCCGCAAACGTATCTCGGGATCCTCGACCGCTTGGTCGACGCGACGATGCCGGACACATTCGGCGTGGGCTTCGGTTCGCGCATTGACGCCTCGAATCAAAAGCGGTTCGTTCCGGGGCGCCTGATCGTTGGCTCGATTCCGCTCTACAACGATTGGCATCGCTTGGATGCCGCCCGTGGCGAGGAGGCAGGGGAACGCATCGTCTCGATCCAACATGGCGGCAGCTACGGCACCTGCCTCGTCCACCCGGATGTTGCGGAGATGGAATACGCGCGCGATTCGTTTCTGACATGGGGCTGGACAGGACAGGAGAGCGAAACGGGCCGGTTCATCCCGGTCCCATCACCGGTGCTGAGCCATGTGCGCAACGCTCACCGGCGGCGAGACGAACGCGTGATTTTCGTCGGCTCCCGTATTACGTCCTTTCCCTGGCGGCTGGCCTCAACACCACAGCCGGCGCAATGGATCTCGTATCGCAAGTCGAAACTGTCTTTTCTGCGGACTCTGGCCGGGCCGGTCATAGAGCAGTGCTTCTATAGGCCCTTCCTTCGGGACGAGGGGAATCTCGAAGACGGCAACTATGTCCGCCGCCATTTTCCGCAGCTGAAGATCCTCGAAGAGCATCTCGAATCGGCCGCGTTGCGCTGCCGCCTCATCGTGATGGACTACCCGGGCAGCATGCTCAATTTCGCATTGGCCGCCAACATCCCCGTGGTGTGCTTCTGGGCGAAGTCGAGCTGGCCGATGTCCCGCCAAGCCAGACCCTTTTTCGAAGAGCTCGAAAGGGCGCGCATTCTGTTCGGGACGCCGACTGAAGCAGCCGCCCACGTCAATGCGACCTGGGATAGCGTTGACGATTGGTGGGCTGGTGCAGATGTCCAGGCGGCGCGCAAATCCTTCTGCGAACAATATGCCCGGACCAGCCGGATCTGGTGGTGGCACTGGATCAAGGCCTTGACGCACATCCAGCTTAATCCTAACGAATCCTGACATGTGTGGCATTGCCGGCGCCTTTGGCTCGCATCCGGTGGACGAGGAAAAAATCCGTGCCTGCCTCCGCCTTATGGGCCAACGCGGTCCGGATGCAAGAGGCGTTCATTGCGAGCAAGTCGGCGCCAACCGAGTAGTGTTACTACATTCAAGGCTCGCCATCATCGACCTCTCGCAGGAGGCGGACCAGCCGTTCGACGCTGACGACTGCACGCTTGTCTATAACGGCGAGATCTATAACTACCGCGAATTACGGGCGGATCTCGAGGGACTTGGCCACAGGTTCCGCACCGAGTCGGACACCGAGGTCATCATCAAGGCCTATCGCGCCTGGGAAACGGCCTGCGTCGACCGCTTTGAGGGGATGTGGGCGTTTGCCCTTTTGGACCGCAAAGCCGGTCATCTCGTTCTCAGCCGTGATCGGTTCGGGGAAAAGCCCCTCTTCTATCGGATTGACCGGGGTCAGCTTTATTTCGGCTCGGAGATCAAGTTCGTCGTCAGCCTCGGCGAGTCGGCCCCAGACCCGGATGTTGACCAGCTTCGCCGGTATCTCGTAAACGGCTACAAGTCGCTCTACAAGCGGCCCCGAACTTTCTTCCGCGACATCCACGAATTTCCACCGGCCTCGACCGCCGTCGTCACCGATCCCACGGTGATCGCGGCGCAGCGATACTGGAGCCTCGCGTTTCGACCGACCCAGATGAGCGAAGACGCCGCGCTCGAGGAAACGCGCGCGAGACTTCGTCGGGCGGTCGAGCTGCGGATGCGCGCCGACGTGCCGATCGCGTTCTGTCTCAGCGGCGGCATCGATTCGTCGGTGCTAGCCGCCATGGTCACGCGCGAGCTACGGCAGGACATCGCGACATTCTCGATCGTCGACGACGACCCGCGTTATGACGAGAGCGAAAATATCGGCCAAATCGTGGACGCCCTGGGTTGCGCAAGCACCATCGTTCACGCGGGCAGCGGTGATTTTTTCGACCGCATGGAGACCTTGGTCGCCTATCACGACGCGCCCGTCGCCACCATCAGCTACTACGTTCATTCCTATCTATCCGAATTGATAGCCCGTTCCGGATGCAAGGTCGCGATCTCCGGCACCGGAGCCGACGAGATCTTTACCGGATACTACGATCACTACACGATGTGGCTTGCAGACATGCGGGCCCGGCCGGAGTTCCCGGGTTTGGTCGAGGACTGGCGAACCGGCTATGGCCGCGCAGTGCGGAACCCTTTGCTCAAGGACCCGTGCGCCTTCGTGCGCAACCCAGAGATGAGGACGCACATCTACGACAACGCCGCCCGTTTTAAGCCGTGGATGAGGGACGCGTTCGCGGAACCCTTCGAGGAAACGCCGTACGCCGAAGACCTGTTGCGCAATCGCATGATGAACGAACTGTTCCACGAGGTCGTCCCGGTGATTCTCAAGGAAGACGACCTCAACTCGATGATGTTCTCCGTCGAGAACAGATCACCTTACTTGGATCGCCCCCTCGTCGAGTTCCTGTTTACCGTGCCCAGCGAATACCTGATCCGAAACGGGTGCGCGAAATGGTTGCTGCGGTCCGCCGCAAAGGGACTTCTGCCGGATGGAGTAATCTTTGACAAGCGCAAGCGGGGTTTCAACGCCTCCATCGATACGCTGATCGACCGGAAAGACCGCGACACCGTTGACCGCCTGCTCGAGCCGAGCCCCATCTTCGATATCGTGCGGCGCGACGCCATCGAGGAGCTGATCTCGGCCGATCTCACCGACAACAGTCTCAGCAAGTTCATGTTCAGCTTCATCTCCTCGAAGCTCTTCCTCGAATCCCGGGTGCTCCGCGCGTCGCCCAAAAAGAGCGTCACCGCTTGAGATGATCGGAATCGTCGATTATGGACTGGGAAATCTGGCCTCGGTCGCCGGCGCGATCGAGCGGCTAGGCCAAACCGTTGTCGTAAGCGCCGATGCGGGCGAACTCGACGCCGCCGACAAGTTGATCCTACCTGGCGTCGGCGCCTTCGGCGACGGGATGCGCAACTTGCGCGACCGCGGTCTGGTCGAGCCCTTGGCGCGGATGGCCATGGAGGACGGTAAGCCCGTTTTGGGCATCTGCCTTGGTGCGCAACTCATGTGCACGGGCAGCGAAGAGGCTGGTACCCACGAGGGTCTCGGTTGGGTGCGGGCCACGGTGCGCCGGCTTGCGCCGAGAGATCCGGGCCTCCGGGTGCCGCACGTCGGTTGGGACGACTTCCATCGCAAGCGTGATTGCCTGCTCTTCTCTGACATCCCGCAGAATGCTCTTTTCTATTACACTCACAGTTATGCGATCTACGCCGACGAGCCGGATCTCGTCGTGGGAACGTGCGACTACGGAGGAGCGTTCATCGCGGCCCTTCAGACAGACAACGTCTACGCGACACAGTTTCACCCGGAAAAAAGTCAACGCCTGGGGCTCGAGGTGCTGCGCAATTTCGTCGAGCGGATCTGAAGGCGGTGCTCCGCAAGCGTCTGATCACGGTACTGACGTTCAACGACGGAGTCCTGTTCCGGACGAAGTTGTTCACGCCGGACTACCGCTACACGCTTAATTTCGTCGATGCCTGGTCGATTGACGAGGTCATCGTTCTCGACGTCACCCGCCCGGGGCGGGGACACCGCGACAACTTCCGCACCGTGATCACGGGCTTTGCCCGGCAATGCTTCGTGCCGCTCACCGCGGGAGGCGGAATCCGAACGCTCGACGATGTCCGCGAGTTCCTGAGCCTTGGCGCGGACAAAGTGACGGTAAACACCGGCGCGCTCGTGCGTCCCCATTTCATCACGGAGATCGCCAACCGTTACGGATCTCAGTGTGTGGTCGTGTCAATCGATGCAAAAAAAACGGACGAGGGATCTTATGAGGTCTATTCGGACTTCGGCTCCCGCCCGATGGGGCTGGGGCCGGCGGAGTGGGCGCGGGAGGCGGAACAGCTTGGCGCGGGCGAACTTCTGGTGACATCCATCGACCGCGATGGATCCTTGCAGGGCTACGATCTGGAACTCTGCCGGCAGATCGCAGACGCGGTGCGCATTCCGGTGCTGATCTGCGGCGGCGCCGGCAATTGGAATCACTTCGTCGATGGCTTCCTCACCGGTAAGGCAAGCGCCGTGTGCACGACCAACATCTACCACTTCACGGAAAACAGCATCAAAAGCGCCAAGCGCCACCTGGCAAACGCGAACATCTCGGTGCGAGTCTGACATGACCGAAACCGCAGCGCTGCCAGCCGTCCTATACTGCAAGACGTGCTTGATGCCGAACACGCGCCCGCGGATCGTGTTCGACGACGAAGGCATCTGCAATGCCTGCCGGAACGCGGAGGAGAAGGACCGCATCGACTGGGACGCACGCCGCCAAGAATTCCTCGATTACGTCGACCGGCTGAGACCGAGGTCGGGCCCTTACGACTGCATCGTGCCGTGGAGCGGCGGCAAGGACTCGAGCATGATCGCCTACCGCCTCAAGTTCGAGTTCGGATTGAACCCGCTGCTTGTGACATTTTCACCGTTGCTCCCTAACGAGGTCGGCGTCCACAACCGCGAAGAGCTACTCAAGCGCGGATTCGACCACGTCATGGTGCGCCCCAATCAGAAAGTCGCACGCCGCCTTGCGAACCGCTTCTTCACGGAGCGCGGCAACCCGAAGGTCGCCTGGGATGCGGGCATCAACGCCGTCCCGGTTCGGATCGCGGTCCAATTCAACATCCCGCTCATCTTCTATGCCGAGCACGGAGAGAGCGAGTACGGCGGACGCGTTCTGTCGGAAGAGCACCGCAAGATGCGGGACTTCGCCGAAGTGCTCGAGCACCAAATCGGAGACGATCCGCGGAATTGGGTGGACGACGAGATCACGGAGTGCGATCTCGCGCCGTATCTCTATCCGGATCTCGAGGAGGTGGAGCGCGTCGAGGTCGAAGCGCTCTATTTCGGCTATTTCTTCCGCTGGAGCATGCACGAAAACTACCAGTTCCTCCGGAACAAGATCGATTTTCGCACGGCGCCATCGGGGCGGACGGACGGCACCTTTACAAATTTCGATAGCCTCGATGACAAGATGGACAACCTCTACTACTACATGCAGTTCATAAAGTTCGGCTTCGGCCGCGCGGTCCGCGACTCCTGCCGGCTGATCCAGAACGGGCGAATGACGAGAGCCGAAGCTCTGGAGCTCGTCCGCGAGTACGACGATGAGTTCCCAAAAACGCATTTGCACGACAATCTGGACTACCTCGGAATCACGGAGCCCGAGTTCACGGAAATCGGCGATCTTCACCGCAACGCGGAGATCTGGAAGTTCGAGGGCAACCAGTGGAAGCTGAGGTATCCGCCGGAGTGAGGACGGCGCGCCATCCCCCATGCCGCCAGGGCAGAGACGAACGCGAATGACGACCGAAGAGACCCGAACCTTCCCGTGCGATCTGTGCGGCGCCGACGACCCGGCGGAGATCGCAATCGCGCGGCACTACACCAACGGCCAGCCCCTACACGTCTGCCGGAGCTGCGGCTTCGTCTACGTGCGCGAGCGCCGGTCCGCACGGGCGATTGCAAATACGTGGACGGAAGAGCTCTACAAAACGAGCTACACCGCGCGAATTCCCGCGGTCAAAGCGCGGCAGGTTTTCGTCGGCGAGATGATCGATGCGACGCTCGGGTTGCGCGGCAACCGCCTGTGTGACATCGGCGGCGGGGAAGGTCAGTTTCTCGAGATCGCGCGCGGGCCGGACTACGGGGCGGATGTCTTCGCAATCGAACCGTCACCGATCAACGGCCGGGCTCTATCGGATCTCGGTGTTAAACACTTCCAGGGGACGATCGAAGAGTTCGCTGCATCTGGACAGGCCTGCGAATCCTTCGACATCGTTACCATCATGTGGACCCTGGAGAACTGCCAGGACTGCCGTGCAATGCTGGATGCGGCTTACGCGCTCCTGAAGCCGAACGGTCATGTGGTCGTTGCCACGGGAAGCCGTATCCTCGTCCCGTTCAAGAAACCCCTTCAGCTTTACCTCAGCACCAACCCGGCCGACACGCACTGCTTCCGCTTCAGTGCCAATACGCTGCGCGGGATCCTCGCGGAATGCGGTCTCGAGGTCGCACACACCAACCGCCACATTGACCACGATGTCCTGTGCATGATCGCGCGCAAGACGGATCGGTCGCGGCCGATCTCTTGGCAGAAGGACGACTACCGAGAGGTCATCGATTTCTTCCAGCGCTGGCACCGGGAAACGCAGGACCATTACGCGGTTGTCGAGGATCGATCGGGACGCGCCGGATGAAGTACAGAATTGACCCGGCGGTTAGCAGGGCCGTTTCGCGCTGCATCTTTCTTACGGGATCGACCCGCAGCGGCACCACGATCATGGGGCAGCTCCTGCTGTCGCTCGACGGAGTGGAATTCTTCCACGAGCCGCCGTTCATTTACCTCCTCATCGCGTTGATCGGCGACGTCGAAGAGGAAACCTGGAAGATCATGTTCGAATCCTACCTCTTCGAAGACAATCACATGCTCGCGATCCCGGGACGCCGCCTAAACTTTAACCGTGGCGATGATTCATCGGTCTTTCGCGGAAAGACACGGGAGGACATCGAAGCCCGCACCGCGAAAACGATGCGTCGGGTCGAGATTCTTCCCAGAGCACTCAACGGGCGTTTCGGCTTCAAAATGCCGGAAATGCTTCCGTACCTCCCCAAGCTTCGGGCGTACTATCCGGATCTCGTGACCATCGTGATGCTGCGGTGCCCGAAGAGCGTCATCGCGTCGATTCTGGCCAAGGGTTGGTACTCCGACGAGGCCTTGAGCGACGAAACGGGTGAACGGCTGTTTCGCAAGGGGTGCACGCTCAGGATCCCGTACTGGCTCCCCGACGGGATCGTAGACCGGTGGACGGAAATGAGCGAACTGGAGCGCTGCTGCTTCTGTTACAGCTACCAGTATCGGAACTTAGTTGGACGCAACGATTGTATCGTCGTGGACTATGACGAGTTCGTCACCGCGCCCCACAGGAAATTCGCGGCACTTGCCGAAATTCTCGACTGTGAGTTCGGCGCACTGACCAAGGACCTTCTCGACGGTACGGCGGAACCGCGGCGGAACCGCGAGATATCGTTCGATCAAGCTCGGCCGGAGTTCACGGAACCCGTCTTCGATGTGTACCGCGAATGCCGTCGTCTGGTCGCCGAACTCTAACTCGACTGCCAGTCGGCTACACCCAACCGCTCCAGAGCCAATATGTCAGCCAATACCATGAACCAGGATCTGTGTACGCCGGAGTCTTCCGCAGAGCGCCTGGCCCTGGACGCGGTCGGCGTTTACGCCTTAACGGGCGGTTTTTGCGCTGGCGTTTCGGGGCCGGTCCGGGTGAAGGGTTTTCACCCGGACTGCGGTAGCGTGCCTAGAGTGCTACATTTCTAATAATTGGCGGTTGGAGCTTCGACTGTCCGCATAGGAGCCAAACAAGGGCCCACGCCCGCCCACGGGGCAATCTTGGGTCGGAAGCGGACGAATAAGGGAATGCGAAGGACAATACGTCGGCGAAACCACCACCTGGAAAAGAAAAGTTATCGATGCGTACTTCAGCTCGAATAAAAGTCTCCCTCTACATCCCTTGCCATAATTATGGCCGCTATTTGCCCCAGGCAGTCGACAGCGTCCTGGGCCAGATCATGACGGAATGGGACTTGGTCATCATCAACGACGGTTCGTCGGACAACACGACCGAGATCGCTGATGCTTACGCGGGAAAGTACCCGGAAAAAATCCGCGTTCACCATCACGACAAAGCCCAAGGGCTCTTGCGCTGTGCCAACGTGGCGCTGGAAATGGTAAAAGGTGAATACATTATGCGCCTTGACGCCGACGACTTTCTC
>JAZFYK010000166.1:0-6624 GCA_036443505.1 Gammaproteobacteria bacterium
AAGTTCTTGGGCTTTCTTTAGAGAGCCAGTACGTTTTCGGATTATACTCATTCATATAACTCGATGATCGTAACAAGCTCAGAGGGTGCGAATTCCAATGAACCGACAATCTGCATTTTTTCTGCTCCCGTTAGCCGCGGTGGTTCAGCTCGCGTATGCCCACAGCCCGATCTGCGACTGCTATGACAACGGCGACAATACCATCACCTGTGAGGGCGGGTTTACCGATGGCGCTCCGGCTGCCGGCGTGCCGATGCGTATTATCGACGGCGCCGGAAAAATACTGATCGAAGGTGCGATGACTGACCAGAGCGATTTCACTTTTGCCAAGCCGGAGGGCGACTTCCATGTCGAGTTCGAGGGAGGCGTCGGTCATATCATTCAGATCGACGGCCGTGACATTGAAGAGTGAACAACTCAAAGCCGGTCGTGCGAGGCGCGTGAGCCAACCGATCGCTCTGCTTGGCGCACTGCTCATCGCCGCGACGAGTTCCACGGCCTGTGCCCACTTTCAATTGCTATACACGCCCGAGGCGGCGCTCAATGAATCCCGGGCGATGCCGCTGGCGCTGGTCTTTTCCCATCCGTTCGATAACGGCTACACGATGAACATGGGCCAACCGGAAGCCTTCTATGTGATCGGCCAGCGGGGCCCGGATGCCGAACGCAGAGAAACCGATCTGCTGCAATACCTGGAGCCGGTCACGTGGTCCGGGAGCGACAGCCAGGGCGACGCATTCGTCGCCCATCCGCCGAGAAGCGTGACCCGTTCGCTCGGCGACTACACGTACGTCCTGCGGCCGGCCCCCTACTACGAGGAGCCGGAAGACAAGTACATCCAACAAATCACCAAAACCGTCATCAACGTGGGCGGCCTGCCCGGTAGCTGGGATGAACCCCTCGGCTTGCCGGTTGAGATCGTGCCGCTGGACAAACCGTACGCCAACTGGGAGGGCGGGGTTTTCCGCGCCGTCGTTCTGGCCAATGGCAAACCCGTGCCACACGCTGAAATCGAAATCGAGTATCTCAATCACGAGCCACAGATCGATCAGCGCCGCTTCGATCCCGAGGGCCGGGTGACGGCGCCGCAGGCCTCATTCATCAACCTGAGCATCCGCGCCAACGCCCAGGGCGAAGTGACCATTGGACTGCCGAAAGCCGGCTGGTGGGGTATCTGTGCCCTTGATCTGGACGATGACCTCCAATACAACGGCAAGGAGCTGTCTCTCGACGCCGTGCTGTGGGTCAAAGCCACGGCGATGACGAAGTAACCGGGTGACCGCGTGAATACCACGACATATCAGGTCCGCCCAGCCGGCAGTCGTTACGAGGGGGCAGTGCTGTCCGCCGTCACGGTGACGCTGCTGGCCACGCTGGCACTCTATGTCGAGACACGCGGCCAGAACGAGGACGTTCAGGAAATATATGACTGGCAGGTCAGCTCATTCAACACGCTGACCGGCGCCGATCAGGCGATCTACAACTCGCTCTTCTCCGTCATGGAGGAGATCCCCTACATCTACGACGATGTCAATCTCTTCAACGCGCCCGGCGAGTTATTTCGCTGGCCTAGTCTGCAAGACTTTCAGGACTACCTCCTGCCGCCTTTTTTTATGGACACAAGCTGGGAGCAGAACGGTTCGTTGCAATGGACGCTATTCGAGCCGGCTCCGGAAGGTGAGATGCAGGGCTCGGCCATGTATCTGGGGACCGATGGGCAACTTCCTGAGCAAGGCTCCTTCCTGCTGGTGATCAGCCACATACATGCCGGTTTTACCAACAGCAACGCCATCGTTATCTGGTGGAACGAAGCGAATCACGCCGATATGCCGGGGAACGGCGTTCGTGATTCTTTGATTCTGCGAGGCTGGAAAGAAGTCGTGCCCTACAGCGGGAGCGAAGAAGTCAGGCGAATTTTTGGAGAGTAGTCGAATGTTTTTCCCCGAATATAGAATGTTCAGGACGCTCGGCATCGCTTCGATCATGCTCTTGATGATCGGAGGCAGTGAGGCACACGCCGCCGAGCTTAACGTCGGTATCACGTTACACCCGTACTACAGTTTCGTTGCCAATATCGTCGGCGACCGCACGGAAATCACCCCCTTGATCGATGCGGACGCCAATCCCCACGGCTATGCGCCACAGCCGAACGATATGAAGCGCATCACGTCGATGGATACGATGGTCGTCAACGGCATCGGGCACGATGCCTGGGCGTTCGAGATTCTCGATGCCTCCGGCATGAGCGACAGCCTGCCGCTGATCTATGCCAATGACGGGGTCTCGCTGATCCCGATCGCGGGCGACAACAGCGGAGAGAAAATCGTCAACCCGCACACCTTTATCTCGACGACCGCGGCCATCCAGCAGGTCTATTCAATCGCGCGCGGCCTCGGAGAGTTGGATCCCGATAATGCCGGTCTCTACCGGGACAACGCGCGCCAGTACGCCCTGGAGATTCGCAAGCTGCGAGCGGAGTTCGACGCGAAAGTAACCGGCGCGGACTTGTCGAAGTTCCGCTCCGCCACCATGCACAGCGGCTATGACTACATTCTTCAGGAACTCGGGCTGCAGGTCACGGCAGTGATCGAGCCACGCCACGGCGTGGAGCCGACCGCTCGTCAGCTGGCCGACACCATCGACCGTATCAACGTCGCCGAAGTCAATGTGCTGTTCGCCGAGAAGTATTTCGCCAGCAAGCTATCGGATACGATTCGAGACGCTACCGGGGTCAGAATGTATTCGATCTCGCACATCAGCAGCGGTCCCTACACGCCCGAGAAATTTGTCGAGGAGATGCGCGAGAATCTGGACACGCTGGCACAAGCCATCAACGACGTCGCCGCGAGCCAGCAATAACTCGATCCCCAAGGAAAGGAATGCCTTATGCAGGGCCCATCGATCGAGTTTGAAAACGTCAACCTGAGTTTGGGCAATACCCGGATTCTTAAGGATATCAATTTCGCCATCCGCTCCGGCGAGATCCACTGCATCATCGGCGCCAACGGCGGCGGCAAAACCTCGCTCATACGCTCGATGCTGGGCCAGATGCCGCATTCCGGCAACATTACGATCGACTGGCACGACAGCCGGGTCGTCGGTTACGTGCCGCAGACCCTCGAGTTCGACAATACCCTGCCGGTGACGGTTCGCGATTTCATGGGCATGACCTGCCAGAAGCGGCCTGTATTTCTCGGCATCGCCCACTCGCGTCGCAGTCAGATCGAGGAGGTGCTGGACCGGGTGGGAATGCTCGATAAGAGCAAGACCAAACTCGGCAGTCTATCCGGCGGGGAACGGCAGCGAGTGCTGTTCGCCCAGGCAATGATCCCAGAGCCCGCTTTGCTGGTCCTCGACGAACCAATGACCGGCCTCGATCTGGCCGGCAGAGAAATCCTGGAACGCTCGATCGTCGAGTTCACCGAAGCCGGTGGAACTGCCGTCTGGATCAATCACGACATCGTTCAGGTCAACGAGATTGCCGACACACTGACCTATGTCGACCGGGAGGTTCTGCTGAAAGGCGCCCCGCGTGAGGTGCTTGCCAGTGGCGCCGCCGCTCACCTGTTCCCGACCCTGGAACTGTTGAATACCGGGACCGCGAGGGCGAACTGAGTTCATGAGCGCGTTCTACGACTTGCTCCGCCAGTACATCATCGGCCTCGCCGACCAGGGAACTATTCACTACACGTTCCTCTATGAATTTGTCGTCAACGGTTTTCTCTGTGCGTTCGTCATCGGCCCGCTGCTGGGCGGTATCGGAACCATGGTGGTCATCAAACGCATGGCGTTTTTCTCCCAGGCGGTCGGTAACGCCGCACTGACCGGAGTCGCGATCGGAGTAATTATCGGCGAATCCTACACGGCACCGTATGTCTCGATGTTCAGCTTCTGCATCCTCTTCGCTCTCTTCCTGAACTTCTCCAAGAATCGGACCAAGATGTCCTCGGACACGCTGATCGGGGTGTTTCTGTCCATCTCTCTGGCCATTGGCGCGACCGCGTTGCTCTGGGTTTCAGCCAGAGTCAACACGCATATCCTGGATACCATCATGTTCGGTTCGATCCTCACGGTGAACGATATCGACATGAATGTCCTGTTGGTGACGGCACTGATTACTGCGTTCGTCGCCCTGCCGCTCTATAACCAGATGCTGCTCGCCAGTCTCAATCCGAGCCTCGCTCATGTCCGCGGCATCAATGTCCATTTACTCGAGTACGTGTTCGTTCTGCTGGTGACCATTCTGACCGTCGCCTGCGTCAAGATCGTCGGCGCCGTCTTAGTCGAAGCCCTGCTGCTGATCCCCGCCGCTGCCGCGCGCAATCTCAACCGCTCGATAAGAGGTTTCGTCCTGTGGAGCATTATCTTCTCGACCGCGAGTTGTCTGATCGGCATCTACGCACCCATGCGCTGGGATCTGCCGATACCCTCGGGTGGAGCCATTATTCTCACAGCGGCGATGATCTTCGTGGTGACCATGATCATACGCATGGCGATGCCCCGTTATCGGGAAGCGAGTATCTGACGTGGAAAGTTCGCAGACGCGACTGACAGCTATTCTCGCATTGCTGGCGGCTACCACGCAGGCTGTAGCTCAGCCGCAGACCACGGTACTGACGGGCAATCAGGCAACCTATTCACTCGCCAGCGCGCTGACGCGCGAGACACCCATACAGGTGGTCAACGTACCCGAAGACGGCCGGCAGATGTCGCTCTTGAAAGACTACATCGGCAGGCGGACGGAGAGACTCGCGCCTACGTTTGCCGCGGCGACGGCGGTCATCTCTCTCACCAACGCCCTGCCCGGGGACCCGCTCTACCGGTACGCCCGCGATGCGAATATCCGTATCGTCGATATCGATGCCGCCTTGCCGTGGTCGCTGAACACAGCCGGCGTCGCTCTGACGAGTACGCCGGTCTCCAACGTTGAGTGGGGCAGCGATACCGACCCCGTCAGCTCGGCGAACGCGCCGTATTTCTGGCTGAGCCTCTCCAACGCGATTCGCATGGGCGACATCATCGCCCATGACCTGATTGAACTCTTTCCCGATTCCGAAACGGTAATCCAGAGCAATTTGGATGATCTGAAGTGGTCGCTATTGAATCTTCGCAACGAGTACCAGAATCGCCTGATCGAGGCCGGCGCCGATACGGTCTTCGCCCTCACCGGCGATTTCGTCTACCTGACCAACGACATGGGGCTGTATGTCGACGGCTATTTCATCAAACAGGATATCCGTTGGACCGAGGCCGACTTGGCGTCGCTGACGAACCACCTGAGGCAACGCGATATTCGGGTTGTGATTCACAAATGGATGCCCAGCGATGCCATCCAGGCCGCCGTTAGCAGTGCGGGTGCCGAGCTTGTCGTACTCGACTCCGGCGATCCCGGCATGGTCGAGGATCGCCGACTGGTCGTTGACGGCTTGCAGCAGATCTTAGAAAGAAATCTCGACGCCATCCATTCCGCCCTGAGTCAGTAGCCTAAAAACGGAACGTTTGGCTGTATTTGACGGAAAACTGCGACTGCGTCGACTTGAGCCCGGCGAAAGCCCCCGTCGCGCTGAAGCCGTGGTTCAGGACGATATAGAGATCCTGGCCCGCACGGGGATTCCAGCGCAACCGGCTGTTAATGCCTGCGGATCCTGACTCGTTGTCGTACTGCAGCAGGTTGAGCCACGACCACCTGGCATTGAAGCTGATGTCGGCATTAACCTGTATCAGCCGCGTGACAAAATCCCCGCCCGGCAATTCGATGTCGTTATATTCGTACTCGAACCCCAGGTACAACCGCCGATTCGGCCGCCAGTCGAGGCTGGCGGACACTTCGACGCGATCACCGTCGTAAAATTCGCCCGCCTCTACCTCGAACCTCGGCGCGAACGCACGCTCGTTGGCGCCGGACGCCTCGATCCCGTAGCGATCGAACTCGTAGTCCCCCGGAGGGATGATCACGCCATCGGATATCTCGAAAGCCTCGAGCAGCACCTCGCGACTACGACGCAGCTGCAAGCCGGCTTCATCGCCGCTATTGAACTCGATCTCCACAGGTTCGATGATTAGGCGACGACTCTCCAGACCGCCGGATATCCGGTCGTAGTTCTTGAAATCGATACCGTGTGATATCGCTCTGAGCCAGCGATGCTCGGGCCGATTCGTATACCCGAGGCTGGCCTCCGCGTAGCTGATATCTCTTCGGTTGACGAAACCCAGTGCCGGATAGAAATTCTCCTGAATGCTCGTATATCCAAGGTGACCGCGTAATCCTTCACTATTGGGGGAGGCGACTCGAATCCCCCAGGCATCCTGCTCGGAATCGACGCCTTCCGTCTCCGAACTCTGATACCAGACCTCGCCTTCCACGGTCTTGCCCGACGGCAGATTCGTATTGCGATAGCGAAAGTCCACGCCCAAGAGAGAATTTTCCAGATTGGTCTGGGGATCTCCATCGGTCACGATGAAGCCGACGCTGGATTCTCTAAGCACGTTGGCCGCCACGCGGCCGACGAACAACTCGCTGCTCGCGACATTTTGGAACTCGTCCTGCTGCACGCCGAGGACGCCGATATTGAAACGATCCGTACGGCCCGTGAGTTTGACGCCCACGTTCAGGTCCACGGGTTG
>JAZFYK010000167.1:0-5253 GCA_036443505.1 Gammaproteobacteria bacterium
TGGCGGAGAGGGAGGGATTCGAACCCCCGGTCCGAGCAAACGGACAACGGTTTTCAAGACCGCCGCATTCGACCACTCTGCCACCTCTCCGGCGCCTGCATTCTCTCGAGCGTCCCCCGTGTTTGCAAGGAGCCCAGGGAACTCGCCGGGCATCTGGCTCGCGCTTGCGAACAGGGTACTAACCCGCGACCATAGTCTCACCGCAGTCCGTTTGAGTCCCATGATCAGAGTAAGCGTCGCCTGTCTAACGGTAGCCGTTGCAGTTTTCGGGGCGCCGACGGAACTCGTAGACGCCCAGGAGTCTGCCGGGGCCCACCACCCGGCGGACGTCGCCTTCGAGGCCGGTGAATGGGCCTTGGCCATCGAGGCGTATCGAAAGCTTCTCGAAACTGATCCAGATAACGGCATCACGTGGTTGCGAATCGCGCAGGCGCAACGGGAGCTGCGAGAATACGAACAGGCCTTGGAGACCCTCGAGCGTGCTGCGGACGCCGAAGCACCAGCGGCTATGATCGATCTGGAGCGAGCAAGGAATCTTGTGTCGCTCGGTCAGCCGGCGCTCGCGCTCAGCGCGCTGGAAGCCGCCGACCATCTCGGGCTCAGGGCGCTCTCGTCCCTGGACGAGGCGGAGGAGTTCGCGTCACTGCGGACCGACGCGAAGTTTGAACGCGTCTACCGGAGTGTGCGAAACAGGATCTATCCCTGTGAAGGAATTCCGGCGTCAAGCGCTTTCGACTTCTGGCTCGGTGACTGGGATGTCCGACTTGCCGATGGCACTTTGGTTGGGCACAGCACGGTCAGGAAACGAGATGGCGGGTGCTCGGTCGTGGAGACCTGGGATGGCGCCGGTGGTTCCTCGGGCACGAGTATCAACTATTTTCTACCCAGCCGAGAGCAATGGCGACAGATCTGGGTCGGCTCAGGGGGCACGCTGATCGATATGGTCGGCAGCCCGGTGGCCGACGGCATGCGGCTGGAGGGCACAATCGAGTATGCAGGCCAGGACCGGGTCCTGGCCTTTCGAGGAACCTGGACAGTTGGGGCGGATGGTCGTGTCAGACAGCACTTCGAAGAGTTCAATCTAGTCGCCCAGGGCTGGAATACGTGGTTCGACGGCTATTACCGCTTGAGGACACAGCCGTAGGGTAGAATATTCCCCGATGAGCCAGAGTGCCCATAATCCGCAGTACTCCCGTAATCCACTGGTACAGATCGCGGCTATGGTTGTCGCGGCCCTGGTCGTCGTCGGCGCAGTGCTGCTGGGTGCCGTGGTCTTGTCCTTCTTCGTCGGGTTCGCCGTTCTGGTCTGGCTGGTCCTGACGATTCGCTTGTGGTGGTTGCGTCGACGAATGCGACGGGGCGAGACCAGCCACGGCACGCAACGCGGCGAGATCGTTGGGGTCGAGTACACTGTCGTCGAGGAGCGGTCCGTGAACCACAGCCGTCATCGAGACTCCGGATAGTGGCACGCAGGAGAAAGCGGCGACCCACACCCCGTGACATGGAACGCCGTGGGTTCAAGCTCCTGCCTATCGCGGGATTTATGGTCACGGCCCTGGGGCTCGCCTGGTTCTTCGAGTCTCAGGCGACCACTACCCTGATCTTTGTTCGCCATACCGACACGGTCGTGACGCCGTCCGAGACGAATGATCCCCCCTTGAGCGAGTCGGGATTCGAACGCGCCGAGCTCCTGGCCGATGTGCTCGAAGATATCGATGTCATCGCCGGGGTTGACGCGATCTATGCCAGCCCCTCTCAACGAACCCAACAGACCGCGGCCAACCTTGCGGAGAGACTGGGCTTAGAGGTTCGGCTCGCGGATCCCTATGACGTCGAACCGTTTATGGCACGGGTCTTAAGCGAACATAAAGGCGAGATCGTGCTCGTCGTGACGCACGATGACATCCTCGCCCCGCTAGTGGAGGAACTCCACGGCAGTAAGAACCTTCCACAGATTGAGCCCGACGAATACGGCAATCTCTATATCGTGACCATTCCGTGGTTCGGTAAAGTCAAGACACTACGCCTACGTTACGATCTATCGTTTCTACCGAACAGAGGTACGTTCTCGGACAGTCGGCTGAATCAGCTATAGCGGTGTCGCCAGAGGATTGCTCTTTAACACGCCGTCATCGGTCAGATCAGGATAGGGCTGCCCGCGCGCCCGGCAGCGCTCCGCGATTTCCGGGTAAGACCACTGAAACAACGTCGACTCGAACTCATCGCGGCTGAGCCGCGACTTCTCATACAATCCTGCCGCCCGCCGTTGACGCTGGGCCTCGTAAAGAATGATCGCGGCCGCGACAGATACGTTCAGTGATGCCACCATGCCCTCCAACGGCAACGCGATGGCTTCATCGGCCGCATTGACCGCTTCCGGACTCAACCCATCGAGCTCCGAGCCCAGCACGATCGCCACTTTTCTCGTGTAGTCGATGTCTCGATAGTCTCGAGCGCGATCGCTCGCATGAGCGGCGACTAGCCGCCAGTTGTCGTCGCGCAGACTCTGCATGGCTTCGTTCAGGCCGGGATGAATCTTGAGATCTACCCAGCGCTTGCTCCCGCCGGCCACCATGTGGTGCCGGCGTAGCTGTCCTCCGGGCGACACGGCATGCATGCGGTGAATGCCGGTCGCATCACAGGTCCGGAGCATGGCCGAGATGTTGTGAGATTTGTGGAGATCGGCGGCCAGAATCGTTAGATCCGGTTGCCGTCGCGTCAGAACTTCCTTAAGTTTGTGAAATCGCTCCGGGGTCATTGTTATTATTATCCCACGGGAGTGAGGTTGGATGTTTCAGGAAGAATTGGTCATTGAGACTCGGGGGCGCGGTAGCGTCGACATCACGGCGAACGTCGCTGCCGCGGTCGACGCGAGCGATATCGACGACGGGCTATGCCATCTGTTTATTCGTCACACGAGTGCTTCTTTGATGGTGAATGAGAACGCAGATCCGGCTGTGTTGAGCGATCTGGAGACTTTCATGCATGACCTGGTACCGGACGGCGATCCGCGGTTTCGGCACACGGCGGAGGGACCGGACGATATGCCGGCCCACATTCGCAGCGTCCTGACCCAGACCGACCTGAGCATTCCGGTCCGGGGAGGGCGGTTGGCATTGGGAACGTGGCAGGGCATCTATCTATGGGAGCACCGATCGACTCCACACAGTAGAATCGTGCTCGTGAGCGTTCAGGGTTAGCGCCCTGAAACGAAGGAGATCACAATGAAAATAAGCCTATCTTTCCGCTGTATCGCCCTTCTGGGGCTCGGCCTGTCGCAGGCGAATGCACAGCAGGCTCCCGATCTTACGCGGCTTCTCGATACTTCAGGCAATCTGAGTCGAGTTCAGGAAGTTCGCTGGACCGCACGCGGGGACTCGTTCGATCCCGCGCAGACGATCGTGGCCGGTAGCCGCTCGCGCCATATCTCCAGTTACAGCGTCGAGGGTTCCTGGCATCCTGGCGGCGATACTAATTACCGGTGGACGCTGAATATTCATTATCCGTTCGTATCGACCTGGGAGTATCAGGAATCCATGGACTCGTCGGGCAATGGGGAGATCGAGGGCGCCGACGGATTTCGACCTAGCGCCGCTGGAGCCCTGCCGCCGGCTCGCGTCGGCGCACGCGCCAAGTACTTGTCGATGACCATGCCGGCGCTCGTCATGGCCGACGCCCGGCAAGTCACTCCGATCGCGGGACAGCCGAACGGTTACGAGTTCGTCGCGATGGATACGCAATGGCGCGTCCATCTCGACGTGACGACCGGCCTCCCGATGCGTCTGTCCACGACCGAGAACGACCCATTGTTCGGCACGGTGGAGACGACGATGCAGTATTCAGACTGGCGTGGGAATGATGGTGTCCTCATGCCGGGCCAGCTCGTCTATCGTGTCGACGGACAGTTGATCCAGCAGGAGCAGCGCAATGACCTGACTGTTTCGCTGGCTTCCCGAGGACGAACTGTCGATCACTCGCCAGCCCTCGATGTGCCGGCATATTCGCGGGGCTGGAACATGGCCCACTGGTTTCTGCGGCGCATCGCGCTCGGAGGCCCCGCCGATACGGATCAGTCCTATCCAGTGGAGTTGCTCGAGGTGGGCGAGGGCGTCTACCAGGTCCTGGGCAGCAGCCACCACAGCTTGGTGATCGAAGCGGCGGACGGCCTGGTCGTTGTGGATGCGCCGCTCTACCCGACTCGTTCGGCGGCCGTGCTGGAGACGCTGGCCGAGCGTTGGCCGGATAAGCCCGTGCAACGCTTGATCCTGACACATCACCATTACGACCATAGTGGTGGCGTTGCGGCCTTTGCCGCGGCGGGAATTCCCATTGTGATCCACGCGGCGAACGCCGAGTTTCTGGCGGCTGCGCTCGCGAAGCAAGGTCTCGGCGCGGTGCCGATCCGGGGAGTTGGTGATCAGGCCGAGCTATCGATCGGTGGCCTCGCGATCGGCTTATACGATGTGCCGACTTCGCACGTCGCCGGCATGCTGATGGTCTACCTGCCGGATCAGCGGCTGATATTCAACTCGGATCTGTACTCGCCGGGCAGAGAGACGCAGCATCAACTGTGGGCGAGCGAACTTCTGCAAGCGATCAGATTTCTCAGGCTCCCCGTAGATCGACTCGTGGGCGCTCACGGGCGCGGTTCGGGCACGCTCGAGGAGTTGGAACGAGTAGTGGGAGTAGACTGACCACATGTCTCATTTTGTGCTCCTGTCAGGGCTTGACGCCGCCTGATACGATCAGAATCGGTACTTGGACGAGATTTGAATCTGGGTCGCGGTCGCCCGCTCCCCGTTTTTGTTTTCACGTGAACCGTAAATGAGTTCCCCGCCGATGTCGATTCTTGGCGTGGGCGACCAGATATAGTTCACGGCGCCACGGAATGTCTTGTGGTAGGCACTATCAAGTTCGAAACTGAGGTTGTTGACATCGACCCAGCTGAGGTTAACCGTCGAGCGAGCGTTTCCACGCCACCAATGCTGGTAAGCGATATAGCCTGCGGTCACGGGCAAAGTCTCCAGGTTACCGCTGGGATCGAATTTGGCGTCCTCGCCGCCGACGGTGTTGAGGTCGTTGATGTAACGCCCGATGCCCTCGCCGACATTGATCTGAAACATGAAGTTGTCATTACCAGTGTCATTCCAGATACGCGTTGCCGCCCTGCCGCTCAGGCTCACGCCCCATCCCAGGGCCTGGCTTGTGTCGCCCATTGGATTATCATCCCAGATCGCTGTAATTTGCCGTAAT
>JAZFYK010000168.1:0-12033 GCA_036443505.1 Gammaproteobacteria bacterium
GGTTATCGAAACGGGACGCGGCGGTGGATAGATGTTGAGGCCGCGCTTGGTCGGATCGCCCGGCGCCTGCCAGGGCGACTCGTTCGCGTTCAGACGTATGTAACCGGGCTCGTAGACACCCGGGATATAGTGCAGCAGGCTCGTCAGCTCCGGGCGGGCCAGTTTCAGGATGCCGCTCATGAGCGACTCCCAGGGGCTTCGCCGGCCAGGACGTCCAGGCGCTGTCGCACCGCACGGCTGTGGGCATCGAGGCCTTCCAGGTCCGCCAAAATCTCGGCGATCGGCCCCACGGTCTTAAGCCCCGCCGGCGTCAACTCCTGGACGGTCATCGAGCGCAGGAAGTCGTCGACACCCAGGCTGGAGTAGGAGCGTGCAAAGCCGTAGGTTGGCAAGACGTGGTTCGTACCGCTGCAATAATCGCCTACCGACTCCGGCGCCCACGGCCCCAGGAACACCGACCCGGCTGCCTGTACTCCATCGAGACAGTCCCGGGGGTTTTCGATCTGCAGAATCAAGTGCTCGGGCGCGTAGAGATTCGCGACCTCCACGGCCGTAGCGACATCGTCAACGAGGATCGCGGCGGAAAATTCAAGTGATCGGGAGATGATGTCGCTGCGTGACAGGCTCGTCTGCTGCTTCTCTATCTCGGCCAGCGTAGCGGCGCAGACGGCCGAGCTTGTCGTGACCAACATCACTTGTGAATCCGGCCCGTGCTCCGCTTGCGACAGGAGGTCGGCAGCCACGAATGCAGGATTCGCGGCGTCATCGGCGATGACAAGCACCTCGGAAGGCCCCGCCGGCAGGTCGCGTGCGGCGCCCAGCGGATCCTGGGCAACCTGTGCTTTGGCCGCCGTGACCCAGGTGCTGCCGGGACCGAATACCTTATCTACCTTCGGCACGCTCTCGGTGCCGTAGGCCATGGCCGCGATGGCCTGCGCGCCGCCCAGTTTGAATACTTGTTGCACACCGCACGATCTCGCGGCCGTCAGGACCGCCGGATCCGCCCGGCCGTCCGACTGCGGGGGCGTACACAACAGCCGCGTCCGACAGCCGGCCAGTGCGGCCGGAATCGCGAGCATCAGTGCCGTAGAGGGGAGGGGGGCGTTGCCCGCAGGCACGTACAGGCCGACGCTCTGTATCGGACGCGTCACGCGTTCGCAAACGACACCGGGCGCCGTCTCGACAACGATCGGCTCGGGCAACTGCGCCTCGTGGAAAGACCGGATGTTTGCCGCCGCCGCGGCTAAAGCGTCGCGTTGCCGTTGACTCAGCGCTTTCTCCGCGGCCGTGAATTCGTCTTCGGCGACCCTCAAGACCGATAGCTTGATGCCGTCGAGTTCCTCGGTCAGCTCCCTTAGTGCCTGATCGCCATCCCGACGGACGCGTTCCAGAATACGCGCGACCTCCGCTTGCTGTCGATCGTCTTGAGCGAGCGCGGGACGACGCAGTAATGCTGCGCGTCCTTCGGGATCCAGTTCTTGCCAGACGACCTGTTTCATGATCTGCGACTACGCCAACATCTTCTCTACGGGCAGGACAAGAATCGAGCTCGCGCCTGCTTCCTTGAGTTGCTCCAGCGTTTCCCAAAAGACGTTCTCGCGACAGACGGCGTGCAGGGCCACTTTGTCGTCACGCCCCTCGAGCGGCATGATCGTCGGTGCCTCGCTGCCGGGAAGAAGCGCCCGAATCGCCTTTAACGCCGGCCGCGGCGCGTGCAGCACGATGTACTTGCTCTCGCGGACCTGTTGCACGCCCTCGATGCGTTGCAGCAGTCGCTTGACCCATGCGGCCTTCTCATCCGGGACCTGGACGGGGGTCTGGATCAGTGTGGCACGGCTTTCGAGAATCGTATGAGCCTCGTAGAACTGGTGGGCGCGCAACGTCGAACCGCTCGACACGAGGTCACAGATCAGATCCGCTTTGCCCAGGCTCCGTGCAATCTCAACAGCCCCGGAGAACTCGACGACAGTCGCATCGATGTTCTCGCTCTGCAGATAGTCGTTGAGGATTCTCGGATAGCTCGTGGCGATTCGCTTTCCGGCCAACGACGCCGGGCCCTCGTAGCTCGTGTCGTCGGGCATGCCGAAGGACAGGCGGCAATGCCCGAAATCCAGCAGGCTCACCTGCCGAAACAGCGAAGACGCGCCCGTCGTCTCGACGCCGAGTCGGTATTCCTCGATGACGTTTAGCCCGGCAATGCCCAGATCGCAGACATCTTCCTGCACGAGGCCCGGGATGTCGTCGTCACGAACCAACAGCACATCGACGGGCATGTTTTCCCCGTAGCAGATCAATTGATCGGGGCCTCTCGAGTAGCTCAGACCGCAGCGACTCAACAAGTCCAATGAGTGCTCGGTCAGGCGCCCTGACTTTTGCACGGCGATTTTGATGCGTGCAGCTTCTTGCGGCATGGCGGTATCTCTTCCTATGATGAATTGAGGCGCTCTAAGGCCTTGCTATAGCCGCCGTTCCCGGCGGTCAGAAATCGAGCCACGCGGCCGATCGTGGTAACGGAAACGCCGGTTAGCGCATGAATTTTCCGGTAGGGCAGTCCGTCATTGAGGTAGGCGACGACGGCCCAACGATCCACGAGCGCCTCAAGCTCGGCCGGTGTGCATAGATCGGTGAAGAATCTCCGGCATTCCTCCTTGGTGCGGAGGCTAAGAATGGCTCGATACAGCCCGGATTCGGCTGCGGCAGCGGCCCGCTCGTTCATACCGCGATGAAGTTTCATAGCTGACCCACGTCGTATTAATGTAATAATGCGTTAATACATTATACCGGACGAGCGTCGTGGTCAAGCATTTCGGTCAGATTGCGAGGCGAGCGAGAACCGCGTCACCGAAGCCAGTCGTGCCCGTTGGCTCCTCGCCGCCAGTCACGGCCAGATCGGCGGTCCGTATGCCGGCTTCGAGCGCGTTGCGCACGGCAAGCTCCACGGCATCGGCGGCCTCGGGTAGCTCCAGAGAGTGCCTCAGCAACATGGCGATGCTTAAGATCGCCCCACAGGGATTCGCGATGTCCTGGCCGGCGATATCGGGCGCCGAGCCGTGAATCGGCTCATATAGTCCCATCCCAGCCGCGCTCAGAGACGCGGAGGGCAGTACCCCCAACGAACCGGCCAGCATCGAGGCCTCATCCGTCAGGATGTCACCGAACATATTGTCCATGACCATGACATCGAAGTCGGCTGGTCGGCTCAACAGGTGCATCGTGGCCGCGTCGATGTAGAGGTGCTCGAGTTCGATCTCGGGGAATTCGGTCGTGAACACACGGCTCGCTGTCTCGCGCCAGAGCCGCGAGGTATCCAGCACATTGGCCTTATCGACCGACGTCACTTTTTGACGCCGCTCCTGGGCGAGACGCCCGGCGACACGACAGATGCGTTCCACCTCCGAGACCGAGTACTCACAGGTATCGAACGCCGCTGTCTCACTCCGGCCACGCTTGCCGAAATAGATGCCGCCCGTCAGCTCGCGGACAATGACGATGTCCACGCCGGCTAGCCGCTCCGGCCGCAGCGGCGACGCCGCGGCGAGCGCCGGGTTGGTTTTGACCGGCCGCAAGTTTGCAAACAGGCCGAGTGTCTGCCGAAGCCCGAGCAACGCCTGCTCCGGACGCAGCTCCACCGGCACATCGTCCCATTGTGGTCCGCCCACCGCGCCGAGAACTATCGCGTCGGCCTCACGGCACAGAGCGAGTGTGTCGTCCGGAAGCGGCCGGCCTACGGCGTCGTAGGCCGCGCCGCCGATCGGCGCCTCGCGGAGCTCCAGGCCGAGGTCGAGTTTTGCCGCGACGGCTGTCAATACACGCGTCGCCTGAGCGGTAACCTCGGGACCGATACCGTCTCCTGGCAGGACGACGATGGATCGGCTCATCGAGTCCGAGCTTCGTGGGCGTCTATGGCCTCGCTGTGCTGCAGTAGATAACCGAGCTGATCGACGCCGTTCAACAGGCAGTGACGGGCGAAGCGGTCGATGTCGAACGGGATCGGGTCATGTTCCGGAATCACCAACTCGAGCGCATCAACGTCGACACTGACCTCGACGCCGGGATGATCGAGAAGCCAACGATGGGTCTCCTCATCCACGATCACCGGAATCAACCCGTTCTTCAGTGAATTATTGAGGAAGATGTCGGCAATTTCCGTGCTGATGACGACCGCAATGCCGTTATCCAGCAAGGCCCACGGTGCATGCTCGCGCGAGGAACCGCAACCGAAGTTCCGCCCGGCGACCAGAACGGCGGCACCCGCTGCGTCGGGTTGGTTAAGAACGAAGTCCGCGTTCTCACGGCCGTCGGCGTCGTAGCGCCAGTCCGCAAACAGGTGCTGCCCGAGTCCCTGCCTGACCGTCGTCGTCAGGAAGCGGGCCGGGATTATCTGGTCGGTGTCGACGTCATCCAACGCTAGAACGACAGTCCGACCATTGATGCGCGTCACAGGTTCCATCGTCATCAGTCCAAGAACTGCCGGGGGTCGCTGACGACACCTGTTAGTGCCGACGCAGCAGCCGTCAACGGGCTCGCGAGAATGGTCCGCGCACCGGTGCCTTGCCGGCCTTGAAAATTCCGGTTACTCGTACTCACGGCCAGCTTGCCGGCCGGCACGAAGTCGCCGTTCATGGCGATACACATCGAGCAACCCGCCTCGCGCCATTCAGCTCCGGCGGCCTTGAACACCCGATCCAAGCCGCGCGCCTCGGCATCCACCTTGACCTGCTGTGAGCCCGGGACGACGAGCATGCGGACACCATCGGCAATCCGGCGCCCCTTCAGAAGACCGGCGACGACTTCGAGATCGCTCAAGCGCGAGTTCGTGCAACTGCCTACAAATACGATGTCGACGGGTGTTCCGGCCAGCGGCTTGCCCGATTCCAATTGCATATAGGCCAAGGCCTTGGCGAACGCCTCGTCGTTTCCCGCCGGGGTGGGCACGGGTTCGTCGATCGAGATGACCATGCCGGGATTCGTCCCGAAGGTCACCATGGGCTTCAGTTTCGACACATCCAGCGTGATCTGCTTATCGAAGTGCGCTTCGGGATCTCCGGGAAGTTGCTGCCAGGCCGCGAGCGCCCGATCCCAGTCCGCTCCGGACGGCGCGTATGGCCGGCCGGCCAGATACTCATACGTCGTATCGTCCGGCGCTATCATCCCGGCCCTCGCGCCCCCTTCGATGGACATATTGCAGATCGTCATGCGTTCTTCCATCGAGAGCGCCGAGATTGCCGAGCCGCGATACTCGATCGCATGTCCGATGCCGCCGTCGACACCGATCCGACCGATGATGCTTAGCACAATATCTTTAGCCGCCACGCCGGGAGGCAAACTCCCTTCCACGTTCACCGCGAAGGTTTTCGGACGCCTCTGCAACATGCATTGAGTCGCGAGCACGTGGGCCACCTCCGTTGTGCCGATACCGAAGGCCAGTGCACCGAAGGCGCCGTGAGTACTCGTATGGGAGTCGCCACAAACGATTGTCATGCCGGGCTGCGTCGCCCCGAGCTCCGGACCGATCACGTGCACGATACCGCGCTCGGGACTCGAGAAGTCGCGCAGCGCGATGCCGAAATCGTTGCAGTTCTTTTCCATCTGAACGAGTTGCCGCGTGGCGGGTGTGTCGCTCGTTACCACGAGATCGGCCAGCGAACTCACGGGAGTCGTCGGTATGGAATGATCGATCGTCGCGAGCGTCTGCTCGGGCCGCCTGACCGTTAACCCTTGATCTCGGAGGAGGCTGAAGGCCTGCGGCGAGGTGACCTCATGGACGAGATGCAGATCGATATAGAGTATCGCCGGAGACTCGTCGGTCTCGGCGACGACCACATGCTGGTCCCACACCTTCTCGAACAGAGAATTCATCGTCGTCTGTCCGGTCAGACGGCGACCGAACGGTCAACCTGACCGTCGCCGCCTACCGCGATCGGCTCCAGCCAACCCCACTGATCCGGCGTTGACCCGTCGAAGAGGCCGAAAAATTTGTCCTGCAGGCTCGCCGTAATCGGACCGCGACGCCCGCTCCCGACCGTGATCTTGTCAACGGATCGAACGGGGGTGATCTCGGCCGCTGTGCCTGTGAGAAAGACCTCATCCGCGATATAGAGCATCTCTCGCGGAATGTCCTGCTGGAGTATCGTCAAACCCAGGGTGTCCGCCAGCGCGAGCACGGAATTACGAGTGAGTCCGGCGAGGATCGACGCCGAGACCGGCGGCGTGTAGAGCGTACCGTCCTGGACCAGGAACAAATTCTCGCCTGCACCTTCGCTGACAAAGCCCGCGGTGTTGAGTGCAATTCCTTCGGCGAATCCCAGGCGGCGCGCCTCGAGCGTCACGAGGATACTCGAGAGATAATTTCCGCTTGCTTTCGCCAAGGCCGGCACGGTATTGGGCGCGACCCGCTGCCACGAAGAAATGCAGACGTCGACGCCATTCTCGAGTCCACCGTCGCCCAGGTAAGACCCCCACTCCCAGGCCGCGATCGAGCAGTTCGCCGGTGCATCGGGATCCCCGGCAACACCCATCTCGCCATAGCCTCGGTACGCGAGCGGACGCACGTAGGCACCATCGAGAAGACCGTTCTTCAGTACGACTTCTTTACACGCTGCGACGAGTACATCGAGAGTGTAAGGAATGTCGAGGTAGTAGACCTTGGCCGAATTGAACATGCGACGAATGTGGTCGGTGAGACGAAAGCCGACGGGTCCGGCCGGGCTCTTGTAAACACGGATACCCTCGAACACGGCGGAACCGTAATGCAGAGCATGGGTGAGTACATGCACCGTGGCTTCTTCCCACGGGACGAATTCGCCGTCATGCCAGATATACTTGCTGGTCTTCAGGGGCATTCCTCTAGTCCTCGCCGTTAAGGATTGCCAAGCGCAATCTTCATCGCCGCTACCTCGCCCGTCGCCTCCCGGCGCCGGATCACACGGTTTATCACTTCGAGATAGGCGAAGGCCGCGGACTCCACGATGTCGGTGCTCACGGCATGTCCGCGATAGCTCTGGTCATTATATTCGACGGTTACCGTAACCTCACCCTGAGCGTCATCGCCAACCGTGACACCGTGGACTTCGAAGTTCTTCAGGACCAGGTTCACGCCGGTCGCCTGCTCCAGCGCCCGAAAAGCCGCTGCGACCGGGCCGTCGCCTTCGGCAGCTTGCCGCAATTCCCGTCCGTCCGTGTGACTGATACGTAGCGCCGCAGCAGCGATAGTACCCGTGCCCGCCGTAATGTGCAGCTCTTCGATCGCCCAGGGTCCGGCTTTGCCGACACCGGCGTTCATGATGATCGCCTCGATATCCTGGTCGTATAGTTCCTTCTTCCGGTCGGCGAGTTCTTTGAACTCCTCGAAACAGCGGTTCAGCTCGACGTCATCCAGTGGAAACCCGAGTTGCTCGACTCGTTCCCTGAAGGCATGGCGTCCACTGTGCTTACCCAGGACGAGATTGGACCGCGACAATCCTACGTCCTCCGGGCGCATGATTTCGTAGGTTGTGTGATGGCGGAGCATGCCGTGCTGGTGGATGCCGGCCTCGTGAGCGAAAGCGTTTTCCCCGACGATGGCCTTATTCCGTGGCGAGTGCATACCGGTCACGTTAGCCACGATACGACTCGTCGGATACAACCGCTGCGTCTCAATGCCCGTCTCGAGACCGAAGTACTCCTTCCTCGTGCGCAAGGCCATAACGACTTCTTCCAGCGAGCAGTTGCCCGCGCGTTCGCCGATCCCATTAATCGTGCACTCGATCTGTCTCGCGCCGGCTTGCACGGCCGCCAGGCTGTTAGCGACCGCCAGGCCCAGATCGTCATGGCAGTGGGCGCTGAGCCGGACCTTGTCTATCCCCGCGACGTTCTCTCTCAGATAGCGGAACAGCTCGTAGAACTCTCCCGGCACGGCATACCCGACCGTATCGGGAATGTTCACGGTGGTCGCGCCGGCCTCGATCGCGGCCTGTACGACCTCGGCCAGATACTCCGGCTCGGTCCGAGCCGCATCCTCGGGCGAGAACTCGATGTCATCACATAGTGATCGAGCTAACGTCACGCTCTCGACGGCCGCTTTAATGATCTCTTCCTTCGCCATCTGCAACTTGTGCTCGCGATGGATCTGGCTCGTCGCGACGAAGACATGAATGCGCGGGTGCTGTGCGTGTTTCACGGCGTCCCAGGCCCGCTTGATGTCCTTCGTGTTACATCGCGCCAGCCCGCAGATCGTCGGCCCTTCGATGGTCTGGGCGATCGCCTGCACGGACTCGAAATCGCCGGAGGAGGCTGCCGGGAAGCCTGCCTCGATGATGTCGACCTTGAGATCCCTGAGCGCGGCGGCAACACGGAGCTTCTCATCGAGAGTCATGCTACATCCGGGAGCCTGCTCCCCGTCTCTCAATGTCGTGTCAAAAATGACGACTCGTTTGTCATCCGCTGCGTTCATGATGTTTCTCCTTAACTATCGACTCAATGCCTCCGTTGTATTACTCCTGCAACCAGCTCATACGGCCTCTAAGCTCTTTGCCGACTGTCTCGATTTGGCTGTGGAGATCCGCCTCGAGAAGTCGGTTGTATTCCGGTAAACCAGCTTCGTACTCCGATACCCAGTTCTTTGCGAACGTGCCGTCCTGAATGTCTTTTAGCACTTCCTGCATCCGCTCGCCCGTGTGGTCATCGACGACTCGCGGCCCCTGAGTGAGGTCGCCATACTTGGCCGTCTCGCTGACGAATTCGTGCATCTTCCTTAAACCGCCTTCATGGAGAAGATCGACGATGAGCTTGACCTCATGCATGCACTCGAAGTAGGCGACCTCGGGTTGATAACCTGCATCAACGAGTGTGCCGAAGCCCCGTACGATGAGCTCGGAAAGTCCGCCGCATAACACGGCCTGCTCGCCGAATAGATCGGTCTCCGTCTCCTCGGCAAACGTGGTATCGAGCACGCCACCCCGGGTTCCGCCGATGCCATCCGCGTAAGCCAGTGCACGCGCATGAGCGTTGCCTGTCGCATCCTGGGCGACAGCGACGAGACAGGGTACGCCTCGGCCGGCTTCATACTGGCGCCGGACGAGATCACCGGGCCCTTTCGGGGCAATCAACACGACGTCCAGGTCCTTACGCGGCTCGATCAGTTTGTAATGAATATTGAAGCCATGCGCGAACAAGACTGTGGCGTTCTCTTTCAGCTGCGACTCGATTTGCCGATAGAGCTTGCCCTGAACCATGTCCGGAACCAGGAAGGCGACGAGGTCGGCGCCGTCCACGGCTTCCTGCGGCGGGAGCACGGCGAAGCCGTCGTTTTCGGCTTTGGCGGATGTCGCCCCGCCGGGTCTTAGACCGATAACGACCTCGAACCCGGAATCGCGCAGGTTCATCGCATGGGCACGACCCTGGCTGCCATAGCCGAGGACGGCCAGGAGTTCTCCGCTGAGAATTTCGGGCCGAGCATCGGCTTCCACGTAGAGTTTCATGTCACTACTCCTGTTATTCGCTATCTACCGGTCTTCCCGCTCATAAAAATCAGGCCAAAAAAAAACCCCGCATCCTTTCGGGTGCGGGGTTCGCATGGTTTATCGTCGTCAACCCGCGCGCCCGCACCTGCCGTCGCTAAGTAGTACGGTAAGGAGCAGCGCGTGGTGGTTTCGGGTCATCTCAGTCAGCTACGTTGTGAATCGCACATCATCTAAAAAAGAGTAAGTGTTGTCAACGCCGTAGAACGCAAACTAGAAGCCTAATGAAGTAATCAGCATAAGCCTTTATTTACCAAGCTATTCTATAGTCGTCGCTACGCCAGCAAGCGGTGAAGCGGGGCAAGGCGATTGGCTCCGCCTGCAACCTGAGGAGTCGACCGACGCCGTTATTGGTCTATCATAAGATTGCTATAGCACCGGTCTGCCGTTTTGCGCTATCCTCTCGCCCGGACACCCGGTGCCCGAACGGAGAAGTTCGTGTGTGAAGCGCGTAGACGTTGTCTATGCGAGACACCATAAAAGAGACTGATTGACCTGTAAGTTTAGGAGCTCGGGTAACAATCTCGGGATTAGACCGGTAGGCACGAACACCACCTGGTCCGTGTGATTTGGATCGGCGTTGGTCGTTGGCGCTTCCAAAGAAGATCGTTGTATAGGTCTATACCGGGCAGACAAGACAATGCCAAGACGTCGTGTGGGAATCCTGATTGAACATCTAGTGATCTTTTAAGATTTAGTTGAGGAGTGGGCATGAGAGCGATACGTAACGGAGTGCTTCTGGTTAGCACGCTCGGCGCGATTTTTACCGTTGAAATGGTCGCGGGCCAGGGAGTCGACCAGATAATCGCGGCCGAGGAACGTCGCATTCAGCAAGCGCAAGCGTCTCAGACGACTATTGACGGCATCGTCGACGACACTCGTGAGACGGTAGAAGAGTACCGAGGGGTCGTCAAAGAGATCGACGGGCTGATCGTTTACAACACGTTACTCGATCGACAGATCACAGATCAGGAGCAGGAGCTCACTAACCTGCGCATATCGATCGACAGCGTCACCGACATTGAGCGCCAGATCCTGCCGCTGCTAACACGGATGATCGACGGCCTGGAGCGCTTTGTCGCGCTCGACGTACCGTTCCTGGCCGACGAACGCACCGAACGGGTCGCTGGACTCCGCGAACTGCTCAGCCGAGCCGATGTCACCTCGGCCGAGAAATTCCGCGTGGTCATGGAAGCATGGCAGATTGAGAACGACTACGGACGTACGATATTCGCGTACACGGGCGAACTGCAGATCGATGGCGCCAATCGTGAAGTCAGCTTCCTGCAGATCGGCCGCGTGTCATTGATCTACCAGACCCCGGACGGCGTGAACACGGGCGTCTGGGACCAGACCAATCGTACCTGGGTTCCGCTAGGCAACGAATACCGCAACTCGATTCGACAAGGACTGCGGCTGGCTCGTAACCAGGTCGGTCCGTCGTTGCTACTGATACCCGTCGCCGCGCCGGAGGAAACCTAATGAAGAACTATCTCATCCTACCGGCGGCGGCGCTGACGGCACTCATGCTCACCGGGCCCGCCGCGGCGCAAGACGATGAAAAGACCCTTAACGAGCTGTTGAACCTCGTCGAGCGGGGCATCGCGAGAGACGATCAGGCGGAACGTGCGCGTATACGAACCTTCGAGCAGAATCAGGACCAGCAGGAACGGCTGTTGCAAGAAGCGCGTAACCAGCGGGCGGCGGAGGAACGGCGCAGCGATCAGCTTGAGACTACTTTCGAGTCAAACGAGTTACTGATTGCCGACGTGACCGCGCAGCTGGATTCTCGCTTGGGCTCGTTGCGTGAGCTCTTCGGTATTCTGCAGCAGGTGGCCGGCGACGCCAGAGCGCAGTTTGACAACTCGTTTACCAATGTCGAATACCCCGACCGGTCGCAATTCCTGAGCGACCTGGCAGCGAAAATGGGTTCCAGCAGCGAGCTGGCCTCGATCGAGGAGATCGAACGGCTCTGGTTCGAGCTGCAGCGCGAAGCCACGGACCAGGGCAAGGTCAAGCGGATCCCCGACTATAGAGTCATCACTTCGAGTGGCGAGGAGAGCTTTGAGGACGTCGTTCGAATCGGTACGTTCAATGTGGTCGCCGACGGCCGCTATCTGAGCCACAACCCGGACACGAACACCCTGTCCGAACTGCAGCGTCAACCCTCTGAGGGACGATTCACGGGTAGTACCGCCGACTTGCTGGCCGCCCCACCCGGAAGCGGGGTCGTGCGTTTCGGTCTTGATCCGACCAGCGGCGTCATTCTTTCCTCGTTGGTGCAATCACCGAATCTCCGCGAACGCATCAACCAGGGCGGGATCGTCGGTTACGTGATCATCGCCCTGGGCCTCTTGGGCGTCCTGCTGTCATTGGAACGCCTCATCACCCTGACCATCGCGGGCCAGAAAGTGAAGGCGCAGCTGAAAAACGACACGCCATCAGACGGCAACGCGCTGGGTCGCGTGCTGCAGGTCTACCACAGCAATCGTCAGGTGGACACCGAGACGCTGGAGCTCAAGCTCGGCGAAGCGAT
>JAZFYK010000169.1:0-57300 GCA_036443505.1 Gammaproteobacteria bacterium
ACGATCGTCTCGGTCTTGAGGAGCTCGGCGTCGAATTCAGGCCACGCCGCGTAGGCCAGGGAATCTTCATGTCCTAGTCGTTCCCAGAGTTCCTCCGCGATGTGAGGCGCGAGCGGCGCCAGAATCAGCACGATTGGTTCCACGACATCACGCGGCAACACGGGCCATTTGGTCGCAGCGTTGGTGAATTCCATTAAAGCCGCGATGGCGGTGTTGAAGTGCAGGCTCTCTATGTCCTCCGTGACCTTCGCGATGGTTCGGTGTAGGGAACGCAACTGTTCAGTCGATGGCGGTGAATCCTGAACGGTCTCGTTCAGTCCGCCGCCATCCTCTGCTGCGACGAGGCGCCAGACTCTGTTCAGAAATCGATGTGTACCCTCGACGCCGCGCGTGTTCCAGGGCTTCACTTGCTCCAGCGGCCCCATGAACATCTCGTAGAGTCGGAAGGCATCCGCGCCGTACGCTGCGATGACCTCGTCCGGAGCCACGACGTTACCGCGGCTCTTGCTCATCTTATGGGCTCTTGCATCCACCCGGACGGTCTCGTCATCTACCAGCACGAAGTGGTCGCCCCGTTTCGTGACGGCCTCGGGATCGACAGTCTCGTCTTGCAGCTCCTGCCCCGAGCGAGAGTCTTTGCCTGAGCGGACATGCTCAGCGGAAACGGATTGGCCTTCGGCGTCCACATATTTCGTGAATTCGAGTTCGCCGAGAATCATGCCCTGGTGTACGAGCTTTTCGAATGGCTCGGGCGAGGGCACGATGCCGGCGTCGTAGAGGACTCTGTGCCAGAAGCGCGCGTAGAGGAGATGAAGGACGGCATGCTCGGCGCCACCGATATAGAGATCGATCGGCAGCCAGTAGCGTGCCTGCTCCTCCGTGACGAGCTGCTGGTCGTTGTCGGGATCGAGGTATCGCAGGTAATACCAACACGAACCGGCCCACTGGGGCATCGTATTGGTCTCCCGACGCGCAGGCTGGCCGGTCTCGGGATCCGTCGTCTCCAGCCAGTCCTTCGCCGCAGCCAATGGTCCCTCAGGGGAACCACTCGGCTTGAACTCCACAAGCTCCGGCAACGTGACCGGTAGCGCTTCATCCGGCAGTATCTTCGGCTTGCCGTCGACGAAGATCACCGGGAACGGTTCGCCCCAGTAACGCTGTCGGGAGAATAGCCAGTCGCGCAGTTTATAGTTGACCTTGGCGGTCCCGTGCCCTTCCGATTCGAGCCACTCGATTATCTTGGTCTTCGCCTCGCCTGTCGTGAGACCGTTCAAGAAATCGCTGTTTACCACTCGGCCGTCGCCGAGATAGGCTTCGCCGTCGAAACCTTCAGGCGGCTGCACCGTGCGAATAATCGGCAGGTCGAAAGTCTTCGCGAAATCCCAATCTCGTTGATCTTGACCTGGCACGGCCATGATCGCGCCGGTCCCATAGCTCGCCAGCACATAATCAGCGATCCACACCGGTATCCGCTCGCCGTTGCCGGGGTTGACGGCGTAGCCGCCCGTGAACACCCCGGTCTTATTTTTCTGAAGCTCGGCTCGTTCGAACTCGCTCTTGCGTGCGGCCTCTTGCTGGTAGTGTAGGACGGTGGCCTTTTCGGCGTCGCCGGTCAGGGCGCCGACGAGTGGATGCTCCGGGGCGAGGACCATATAGGTGGCCCCGAACAGCGTGTCGGGGCGCGTCGTGAACACCCGAATCGAACCACGCGAGTCCCCTTCGATCTGAAAATCGATCTCGGCGCCTTCGCTGCGACCGATCCAGTTACGCTGCATCTCCTTCGTGCTTTCCGGCCAGTCCAACCCGTCGAGGCCGTCCAACAGGTCCTCCGCGTAGTCTGTGATTCGTAGCACCCATTGACGCAGCGGGCGTCGAACGCAGGGGAACCCGCCGATATCCGACTTGCCGTCGATGACTTCCTCGTTCGCGAGCGTCGTGCCCAGCTCCGGGCACCACCAGACGGGCAACTCTTCCTGATACGCAAGGCCTCGGTTGAAGAGCTGCTTGAAGATCCATTGCGTCCATTTGTAGTAGCCGGGGTCGGTCGTGTTCACCTCCCGGTCCCAATCGTAGGAGAGCCCGAGCGATTTCAGCTGCTCACGAAACCGGGAGATATTCTGCTCGGTGGTGCGCTTCGGGTGCGTACCGGTCTTGAGCGCGTACTGCTCTGCCGGCAAGCCGAACGCGTCCCATCCGATCGGGTGCAGCACGTTGAAACCCCGCATCCGCTTGTAGCGAGAGACGATATCGGACGCTGTGTAGCCTTCGGGATGTCCAACGTGCAGCCCGTCGCCGCTGGGATACGGGAACATATCCAGTGCATAGAACTTCGGGCGAGACGGGTCAATCTCCGCTGGAGTCTTGAAGGTCTTGTTAAGCTCCCAGTAACGTTGCCACTTCGGCTCTATCTCCTTGAAGGGGTACGCTGCCATCGTCGTCTGCTGTCCTCGATTCGCGCTCCGGCTTCGGAAACGCTTTCCGAGGCGCGATGGTGTCGGATGATCTTTGCAAAACCGGTTAGAATCAAGCAGGTGATGTATAGAAACGCAGTCCTGGCTCCGCTTAGATGAGCGCCGCGCATCGGCAGTGCTCCCGCGCGGTTCTCGCATTCGGTCTGCTGAGTGCCGTCAGCCTGGGCGGCTGTGGGTTCCATCTCGAGGACGCGGGGACGTTGCCCGCAGCGGCGACGATGACCTATATAGACGCTGCGAACGCACACACGGAGTTCTACGGCTACCTCAGAGACGCGCTCAGGGCACGCGGCGTGCAGGTTGTGGAGTCTCGACAGGAAGCCGGCGCTGTACTGAGAATTCTCGAGGATAGCACGGGCCAGCGAATGCTCTCCGTCTCCGCGCAAAATATCCCGCGAGAATTCGAGGTGTTCTACGCCGTCACCTTCTCCTTCGAGTCTGAGGGCGAGAGTCCGATCGAGGCGCAATCTCTCGTCGCGACACGCAGCTATACCTACGACGAGACGCTTGTTCTGGGCAAGAGCCTCGAAGAGACGGAACTGCGTGAGGCCCTGGCAGAGGATCTGGCGCGGCAGATTCTACGGCGCATCGAAGCGAATAGCGGACGTGTCGTAGCCGTCCAGTAGAAGCGAGGGCCTCGTCGCGATTCTTACAGTTTGGTCGGATTGGGCGCGTCCCCATAAACGGCCTTCGGGTCGAATACTTTCTCACGCTCCGTGAATTCGAGCGGCTGGGTCGTGCCGCCAGGCTCGATGGCGATACGACGATAGAAACAGGATCGGTACCCGACGTGACAACTGGCGCCACCGGCGACCTCGACCTTTAACCAGACACAGTCCTGGTCATCGTCGATCATGAGTTCCTTTACGGTTTGCACGAGCCCACTCGTGGCGCCTTTGTGCCACAGCACGCCACGACTCCTGCTGTAATAGTGAGCCTCCCCGGTCTCTATGGTCTTCTGCAAGGCCTCTGCATTCATGTAGGCATGCATGAGCAATTCTCCGGAGCGATAGTCCGTGGTGACGGCAGGGATCAGGCCGTCCGCGTCAAATCCTGGCGCTAACGCCGTCCCTTCCTCGACCTGCTCCACGCTGGTCCTGGGGGCGAATTCCTGACTCATGGCACACGATCCGGTTCTGCGGGCAGAAGATTATAAGCCAGCCTGCTCGCAATCGGATCTCATTGTTACCTGCAACCCTGGCGAGCGCGGCCGGATCGGGCATCCTTGTTATCATAGGCCGCTCCGTCAGTAGATCGAGAAACGCGGCAACGCACCGTCGAATGGCCCTTTACCTCCACAACACGTTGAGCCGGACCCGGGAACTGTTCGAGCCCGACGACCCGAAGCGCGTCACGATGTACGTTTGCGGCCCCACGGTGTACAACTTTTCCCACATCGGCAATGCCAGGCCGCCCGTCGTCTTCGACGTTCTCGCGCGCGTTCTACGCCGATCCTATGAACTGGTCTACGCCAGTAACGTCACGGACGTCGACGACAGGATCAATGCGGCCGCCAGGGCTGAGAACGTCGAGATCGGCGTGTTGACCGCGCGTTATCTCACTGCCTACCTGGAGGACATGGCGCTTCTCGGCGTGCAGCCGCCGGACCTGGCACCTCGAGTTACCGAGCACATCCCGCAGATTATCAACCTCATCGAGCGATTGGTGGCAGCGGGTCATGGGTACGAGGCCGAGGAGCACGTTCTGTTTTCGGTGGCGAGTTTCCCTCGGTACGGCCATCTTTCCGGGCGGGCTGTGGACGAATTGATCGCCGGGGCACGTGTGGATGTTGCGTCTTACAAGCGGGACGCGGCGGATTTCGTCTTGTGGAAGCCATCCGCGGAGGACGTCGTGGGCTGGGACAGCCCCTGGGGGCGTGGCCGGCCGGGCTGGCACGTCGAGTGCTCGGCGATGGCGGAAGCTCATCTCGGCGAGACGATCGACATCCACGGTGGCGGTCAGGATCTGGTATTTCCTCACCACGAGAACGAGACGGCGCAGAGCACCTGCGTTCATGCGGGCCGCCTGTTCTGCCGCTATTGGATTCACAACGGGCTCGTACACGTCGAGAGCGAGAAAATGTCGAAGTCCGTCGGCAACGTTCTTCTAATCCGGGATTTGCTCAGCGAGGCGCCGCCGGAAGCTATTCGATTAGGCCTCTTGACGGCCCATTATCGGCAGCCGCTGGATTGGACGGCCGGCGTCCTCAGTGAAGCCCGGCAGAAGCTCGACAGAATGTACGGTGCGCTCCGTGCCGCCGGCGTGAATGGTGCGCAACAGGATGATCCCGACGAGCCGCCGCCTGCGGCGGTCGTCGACGCGCTGGATGACGACCTCAACACACCTCGGGCCCTGGCGGCGTTATTCGATCTGGCACGAGAGGCGAATCGCGAAACGGATCCCGCGCGACGTTTGAAAACTGCCACGGCGTTGCGTGCGGGCGCGGGCCTCCTGGGATTGCTAGGGGCGGATCCCGAGGCCTGGTTCGTCGACTCCGAGGCGTCCGGACCGCCCGGATCGCTCGAAGCCGCCGAGATTGACGAGCTCGTGAGCCGGCGTGAGCGGCTCCGAAAGGAGCGAGACTTCGCCGAAGCGGATCGAATCAGGGCTCAGCTTGAGAAAGCAAGCATAGTGATAGAGGATAGCCCGGAAGGCCCTCGCTGGCGGCGGGCACGTTAAGACATGAGCAAGCTATCGAACACATTCGCGCACATCGTGGTCGGCCTGATCCGAGCGTATCAGTATCTGCTCTCGCCGTGGTTGGGCCCGCATTGCAGGTACTCGCCGAGCTGCTCCGAGTATGCGGTCCAGGCGATCCGGCTGCACGGTTCCCTGCGTGGCGGTTGGCTTACGATCAAGCGCCTCGCGCGTTGTCATCCGTGGGCGACGTCTGGCTACGACCCCGTCCCGAGCAGTCGATCCGACAGCCGGCAGAGGACCGTCCTTGATTAGGGCTCGCTGTGAGTTTCGATAAGGCTCTGCTGGACATCATTTGTTGCCCCGTGACCCGCTTGCCGATGCAGGCCATGTCGGCCGGTGCGCTGGCGAAGCTGAATGGCCTGATTCAGGAGCAGAAGATCAGAAATCGCGATGACGACGTCGTGACGGAGGAGCTCCAGGAGGCGCTCGTCACGGACGACGGCAAGATTGCGTATCCTGTCGTGGACGGAATTCCAGTGCTGTTGGAAGAGCGGGGGATATCTCTCTCACAGCTCGATGCCCTGTAAGAGCGGTCGGTGAAGATCGCCGCGCGTCAACTTTCAGCCCACCTGACTAAAACCCTCGCGCCCGTGTATCTCGTCGCGGGTGACGAACCGTTGGTGGTAGCGGAGGCCCTCGACTCGATACGGACGCGCGCCCGTCAGAGCGGCTTCGAACACAGAGATCTGGTCGTCGTCGAACGCGGCTTCAAGTGGGCAGACTTGGAGAGTGATGCGGACAATCTGTCGTTGTTTGCGACTCGCCGCATCCTGGAGCTGCGACTCGCGAGTCCTCGCCCTGGCGAGGCAGGTGGGAAAACTATTCGCTCCCTGGTAGAGAGGCCCGATCCCGATCGTCTACTCTTGATCGCCACGACTAAACTCGACTCGGCGGCCTCGAAAAGCGTTTGGGTGAAAACCATCGAGACGAACGGGATCGTCGTGCAGGCCTGGCCGATCGAGCGGCGCGAGCTGCCGAGGTGGATACAGGAGCGTGCCGGCCGTGCCCAGCTGAGACTGTCTGCGGGTGCCGCGGAGCTTCTGGCGGATCGAATCGAGGGCAACCTGCTGGCGGCCGACCAGGAGATCCGGAAACTAGCGCTCCTGCTGGGCGAGGGCAGTGTCGACGAGCGGATGGTGGTGGAGGCCGTCGCCAGCAATACGCGCTTCGATGTATTCAGGCTGGCCGACGCGATACTGGCCGGTAATGCGAATCGCTCGATCACGGTGCTGGACGGCCTGCGAGCGGAGGGCATTGAGCCCACTCTGGTATCATGGGCGTTGAGCCGAGAGCTCTGCCTGCTGACTCGTTTGAAGACAGCGGCGCTGCAAGGCGATAGTGAAGAGCGAGCGTTCTCCAGACACCGTGTATGGCCCCGGCGTCGGCCGCTCGTGAAAAAAGCGTTGCAGCGATATCGGTTACGCCAGCTCACGGCCCTACTGGCTCAAGCCGCGGAGGTCGATCATGTCATCAAAGGTGTCAACCAGGGGCGGCCTTGGGACGGGCTAACGCAGCTCGTCATGGCGATGTTGGCTTCCGATCATCTGAGACCGGGCCGCGCGGCTTGACGAGGAGTGACTGATTTCGCGTATGGGTCCAATCGGAATCTTTGGCGGAACCTTCGACCCAATCCACTATGGTCATCTGCGCACAGCACTCGAGGTGCTGCAACGCCTGTCCCTGAAGGAAGTCTGTTTCGTTCCCTGTGCAGAGCCGCCGCACCGTGACGCGACGACGGTTCCAGGCGTATCCAGGCTCGACATGGTAAGGGCGGCCGTAGCCGACCAACCGTCTTTCGTAGTGGATGACCGGGAATTCAAGCGGGAAGGCCCGTCCTATTCAGTCGATACGCTCGGCAGCCTGCGAAATGAGAATCCCACGATTTCTCTATGCCTTCTGATGGGCATGGATTCGTTTCTCGGACTTCCGGGCTGGCATCGCTGGGAAGAGATTACGGATCTCGCCCACATCGTCGTCGCTCATCGACCAGGATGGCGGGTACCCGAAGATGGCGCGCTCGGAGAGCTGCTGCGCGAGCGCGGCACCGACGAGGTGGCGAGCCTGCACGACGGTATGTGTGGACGCGTATTCGTCACGCCCGTGACTCAGCTCGAGATCTCGGCGACGGAGTTGAGAGCTTCGCTGATCGCCGGAGTCGATCCCAAGTACCTGATACCGGAGAGTGTAAGGAAGATCATTATCGAGTCGGGGTGCTATGTCGAAGACCGCTAATAACAAACCGAGGCCCGAGGAACTGCTCGTCAAGCTCGTTGTTGGCGTACTGGACGATCTTAAAGCCGAGGCGGTCACCTGTTTGGACGTCAGGCATCTCACCTCTGTGACCGATGTCATGATTATTGCGAACGGTCGGTCCGCTCGCCATGTACGCGCCGTTGCAGCCGCGATCGTCGAGCGGTGCAAGGAGAACGACTATCGCGCCGTTGGAGTCGAGGGGCAGGAGAGTGGAAAGTGGGTACTCGTCGACCTCGCGGATGTCGTCGTGCACGTGATGCAGCCGACGGTCAGGGAGTTCTACGACCTGGAGAAGCTCTGGGATATCGATCACCTCGAGGACGCGGAAGAATCTCTCTAGGTGCCACGAGTTCCCCTTTGGATTGTGATAAATCATGCGTATCCTCGTGATCGCCGCCGGCAATCGGCAGCCCGCCTGGGTTGACGAAGGCTTTAACGATTACGCTCGTCGCCTGCGGGGCAGTTGTACGCTGGAGTTGATCGAGGTCCCCCTCGGGCGTCGGTCCAAGTCTTCCTCGAACAAAAAGGCTCAGACCGACGAGGGCGAGCGCATGCGTCGTGCAATCCCGCCGAAGGCCCACGTGGTTGCTCTGAGTCTCGCCGGCCGGTCGTGGTCGACGGAGCAGCTGGCGGGACGTTTACAGTACTGGACGACGTTGGGCGCTCCGGTCTGTCTGCTGGTCGGGGGGCCCGACGGGCTCTCGGGGGAGTGCGAAGCGCGCGCCGCCGAACAGTGGTCGATTTCGCCCCTCACGTTCCCGCACGGCCTGGTCCGCGTGCTGCTCGCCGAAGCGCTCTATCGGGCGTGGAGCCTCAATGAGGGGCATCCCTACCACCGCGGCTAGCTTTCTCACTTTCGCAATGGTCGCACCCGGATAGTTCTTGCGAGCGTCGTGGGCGAGGAGCGTGCCAGGGACGGCCTAAAGTGACGAGCTCACGATTCGAGACGAGCCATGGACGGCGAGGCGAGATTTAGTCTTGCAAGAGCTATCTGGGTGCGCCCCCCTTGCTGAAGCGGCGAGGCCACGATTCGGGGTATATTCCATTGAATGAGAAGGGATTTCATCTACCTCGCCTCGGCATCACCGCGGCGCCGCGCGCTGCTTGAGCAGATCGGCGTGCCTTTCGAGGCGCGGCCCGCGGAGGTCAGCGAAGCCCGGCGGCCCCGCGAGCGTCCCGGCGCCTACGTGACCCGCCTCGCGCGCGAGAAGGCTGACAAGATCTGGGACGACGTGGCAGCCAGCCTGGCTCGGCCGGTCCTCGCCGCCGATACGGCCGTCGTCATCGACCGGCGGGTCCTCGGTAAGCCGCGGGATACCGACGAGGCACTGCAGATGCTGGCCGACCTCTCGGGCAGGAGCCACAGTGTCCTGACCGCGGTCGTCGTTCGACACGGCGGGCGGGTCTCGAGCGAGCTTAGCACCAGCAAAGTGCGATTTCGGGCGACGACAGAGCAGGAACGGCTGGCGTACTGTGCGACGGGAGAGCCGTTGGGCAAGGCCGGCAGCTATGCCATACAAGGGATGGGCGGCATATTTATAGAGCATATCAGTGGCAGCTATTCTTCCGTAATGGGGTTGCCAGTCGCAGTGACCGCTCTCCTGCTCCAGGACTTCGGCTTTCCAACCTGGCTGCATACCACTGAGAGACCGGCATGAGGGAGGAAATACTCGTCAATGTCACGCCGCGGGAGGTGCGCACGGCATTATTAGAGAATGGCGTGCTTCAGGAGGTGCAGATCGAACGTGCGAGTCGACGAGGGCTGATCAGTAACATTTATAAAGGCCGGGTGTCGCGAGTATTGCCCGGGATGCAGGCCGCATTCGTCGATATCGGAATCGAACGGACGGCGTTTCTTCACGCGTCGGATATCGCTCAGAATCCGCACGACGAGACGCCCAGCGGCGACATCGAGATCAATATCCGCGATCTTGTCGAGGAGAATGCCGAACTGCTCGTGCAGGTGCTCAAGGACCCACTGGGGACGAAGGGCGCGCGCCTCACGACTCATATTACAATCCCCTCCCGTTATATCGTCATGATGCCGCATGGCGAGGGCGTCGGAGTCTCGGCCCGTATCGAGGACGACGAGGAGAGGGAGCGCCTGCGACAGTGCATGGAGAGTATTACGGAACCGGACTCGCCGCCGGGCTATATCGTAAGGACGGCTGCGGAGGGCGCCACGGTCGAGGTTCTGAGAGCCGATGTGCTCTTTCTTGCGAAACTCTGGGAGGCCGTAGATGAGTCGGCGGCTGGGGCGGGCCCTGCCGAGTTGGTATACGAGGATCTGCCGTTGGCGATCAGAGTTCTCAGGGATCTGTTGGGCGCGGAAACGGAGCGTGTCCGAATCGATTCGGACCAGGTGTTCGCGCGAATGACAGAGTTCGCCGATCGATTCATGCCACACATGTCACCGATTATCGAGCACTATACCGGCGAACGCCCGATCTTCGACCTCTACGGCATCGAGGATGAGATTCAGCGGGCCTTGCAGAGAAAGGTGCCTCTGAAGTCTGGTGGTTATCTAATCTTCGATCAGACGGAAGCGATGACGACCATCGACGTCAATACCGGAGCCTACGTGGGTCATCGCAATCTCGAGGAGACGATCTTTCGCACGAATCTAGAGGCAGCCGTCGCCATCGCGAGGCAGCTAAGGCTCAGGAATCTCGGTGGAATCATCATCATCGACTTCATCGATATGACTGAAGCGGAACATCGTCGCCAGGTCTCCCACACGCTGTCAGGCCGCCTCGCCGGCGATCACGCCAAAACGCAGATTATGGCCGTTTCACCGCTCGGGCTGATAGAAATGACGCGCAAGCGGAATCGTGAAAGCCTGGAACACGTCCTCTGCCAGGCTTGTCCAAGTTGTGAAGGCCGTGGCTTCGTCAAGACCTCGGAAACCGTATGCTACGAGATCTTTCGGGAGATACTGCGTCAGCATGGCCAGTTCGAGTTTAAAGAGCTACTGGTGTTGGCCAGGCCGGATGTTATTGAACGGCTACTGGACGAAGAATCCGCGAGCATAGCGGAGCTAGAGGAGTTGACCGGATCACCGGTCCGGCTCCAGAGTGAGGGCCTCTATGCGCCGGATCAATTCGACGTAGTTCTGATGTGAGTCCTCAACAAGCGTATGTGGAAGTTTTTTCGCAAACTAGTTAGGCGCCTCTATATAGGAGTCGCGTCACTGGTGATCGTGCTCGCCATCGGCGTCGGCGCGTTTCGGCTTGTTGTGACTCAGCTTCCGAGCTACCAGGGCGAGATACAAGCCTGGGCCCGGGACGCGCTCGGGCTGACCATGGACTTCAGTCGGCTGGACGCTCGTTGGGCGCTGCGCGGCCCGGAGCTTACTTTCTACGATGCCAGCGTGAGCATTCCCGGGGGCGAGCGCGAGCCAATCTTCAGTGCTCGAGAAGCGAGTATCGGACTGAGTGCCCTGGCTCTTGTCACGGAGCGACGACTCGTCGTGAATCGACTCACGGTGGTCGATACGCACCTGGCGTTCGAGCGTGGCACCGACGGCACTGTGCGGTTACGGGGCGCAACGTCGCAGCAGGCCGCCGCATCTGAGCTCACGCTCGAAGACCTGCCGCCGGTCGAGGTCATCGTCCGCGACAGCTCGGTAGTCTATGAAGACAGCGTGCGCGGCGTGTCCTGGGAGTTTCTTGACGTGAGCCTCGGGTTGGCACGCGAAGGCAACCAGATTCGAATAGAGGCTCGCGCCGACGCGCCCGCCGAGTTGGGTAGCCGCATCGATGTATTGGCGGACGGTGACGTGATCGAGCCGGAGGACGGCTCCGGCCGGGACTGGCGACTGTTCGCCGAATTACGTGACCTGGATCTGAGCACGCTGGCGACGCTGTTTCCTGATCAGCCTGGTATGCCTCGCTCGGGTGTCGGTGACGTGTCGGTCTGGCTCGACTTCCTCGGCGGCAGAGTCGACCGTGCGACCATCCAGTTAACGTTAGAGAATTTGCTGCTAGCGCGGCGTCCGGACTTCGGCGACGCGGACTCCAGTTACGAGGACTTGGCCTTCACTACGGAGTGGAGTCGCGACGGCGACGGTTGGCAGCTGGCGTTGAGCAATCTGAATCTCAGGCGACAGAACCGGTCCTGGCCCGGCGATGTCAACGTGAAACTCAGCGTAGCGAAGGACTCCAGCGGACCGGATGGGTTCGTGTTGAGCAGCGACTTCCTGAGGCTGGAGGACCTGACGCCCCTGATCGCGGCCTTGCCCGAGAACTCAGCCACCGACCTCTGGGTTGACCTTGCGCCCGTCGGCGATGTTCTCGACGTTCAACTCGACTGGGCGTCCGGGACCGAATCCTGGGTGTACTCAGCGTCGGCCGACTTTCGCGACATTGGCTTCACGAGCTACGAAGAATGGCCCGGTGTAACAGGTCTCTCCGGGGAACTGCGGGCGGTCTCCAGAAGTGGCCGACTGGCGCTGTCGACTCGTAATGCAGGCTTGCAATGGCCGGCAGTATTCCGCGAGCCGCTGGATATCGAGGAACTCACCGGCATCCTGATCTGGCGACAGGGGCAGGACGGCATTCGCCTCGTAAGCGACGACCTGTCGTTGAGCAGTCAAGACACGACGACGCGTTCGAATTTCGAGTTCACGATCCCGCTGGACGGTAGTTCTCCGCGGTTGGAACTCGAGACTAGCGTGTCTGGATTCGATGCGAGCAGAATGAGCCACTACCTGCCGGCGGGGGTGTTGCCGGCTCCGGTCGTCACGTGGTTGGATCGCGCCGTCGTCAGTGGCTACGTTCCCCGGGCAGAAGTCGAGTTCGTCGGGCCGGTGGCCGCTTTCCCGTTCTATGAAGACGAAGGAAGATTCTGGGCCACGTTCGATATCGAGGATGGTGTGCTCGCTTTTATGGAAGACTGGCCGGTGGCGCGAGATATTCGCGGCACAGTCGAATTCCTGAACGAGGGCTTTACGGCTCGCGGGACCGGCACGATCCTTGGCGAAGACAGAGCTTATATCAACGGCGGCATTGCGGACATGGGCGACGCGGTCGTCAGTGTCGAAGGCGTGACGGCTGCCTCACTCGCCGGCGTACTGGGTTACCTAAAAGAGATTCCGCTATTCTCCAGAAGCCTGGGCCCGGACTTGACGCGGCTAGAGGCGAACTCCGGAGACGCCGACGTGGAGTTGGTCCTTGATCTGCCACTGACCGACTTTGCTGCCTACGAGCTCGATGCGCAATTGAGGATCCGAGACGGCGAATTGAGTGTCCCGGGTTTCGGTCTGGCAGCTACGGAGATTCAGGGAGTCCTGAACCTGACGAACGACGGCGTGACCGCCACCGGCATCGAGGCGACTCTGCTGGATGGACCCGTAATCGCCAACGTCTTGCGTCCGGAGGAGCCGGGTTACCGGGCTCGGCTGGAGTTCGAAGGAGAGGTCGCGGCCGAGTCGGTCGGGAGTGCGTTCGATCTGCCGCTGAACTCGTACCTCGGCGGGCAGACGCATTGGCAGGGGAGTCTTCTGCTGCCCGCGAATCCCGCGCCAGACTCGCCGGGGCCGACCGCGCCGCTAAGAATCAACGTGAACTCGAACCTCGTCGGCGTCGCACTCGAATTCCCCGAGCCGTTCAGTAAGCTCCCGGCCGAGGCCACGAGTCTTCAGGTAAATTTCATATTTTCTGAGCCTGAGAGACTCGATATCGAAGGCAACTTGGGCGCTGCGAATCGTTTCGCGCTGAGTTTGTGGAATCGGGAAGAGGGTATATCGCTGCGCAAGGGAAGTGTTCGCTTCGGCGGCTCTTATCCACTACTCCTTCCCCAGGACGGGTTGGATATTCGCGGCGAGCTCGGCCAGGTGCGACTAGACGACTGGCTGGACCTGTTCGAGAAAATCTCGTCCGAGACGGGCCTGGCCGCGCTGCTCACGACCGTGGACTTGGAAATTGCCGACTTCTCTGTCTTCGGCCAGTCGCTTGGTCAGACAACGCTGGCAGTCAGGCAGGAGCCGCCCGAGTGGCTCGTGGACATCGATAGCGAGCCTGTTGCCGGACGGTTCGTCGTGCCGCTGGATCTGAGCAGTCGTTCCCAGATCGTCGCGACGATGCCGCGACTACACCTTTCTGCGATTGAGTCAGGCGACTCTGGCGAGACAGACCCGCGCGACCTTCCGGGGCTGCTCGTCAACGCTGGCGATTTTGCGTTAGGGCCGCGTCGTTACGGCGCGCTCAGCGCGGACATTCGAGCAGAAACCTCGGGACTTCGTTTGGCGTCGTTCCAGACCGTCGGTGAGGGCTTCAGCGTAGAGGGAAGTGGCGAGTGGTCTGACAGCGCTCAGGGAGTCAGGACGCAATTGGCGCTCACGCTCAAGAGCGAGAATGTCGCGATGGCGCTCGATGAACTCGCGTGGGATCCACTTCTTGAAGGCGAACTGGCCGAGGTCTCAGCGAACATCTACTGGCCCGGCGGACCGTCAGCGGACTGGAGACAGGGTATCAGCGGCGATGTCGCTATTCGGCTGGAGCAGGGCAGCGTTCTCGAGTTAGAGCCCGGGGCAGGCCGCATGATGGGTCTAATGAGTATTTCCGCATTGCCCCGGCGACTGGCCTTGGATTTCAGAGACGTCTTCAATCGTGGACTCGTGTTCGACGAGGTCAGCGGCAACTTCGTGCTCATCGATGGCGATGCGTATACGGACGACTTGAGGCTCACTGGCCCGGTGGCGGACATCGGGGTCGTTGGTCGTACCGGCCTGAAGGATCAGACCTACCAGCAACAAGCGGTCGTTACCGCCGAGCCCGGCAAGATACTCCCGACGATGGGGTTCCTCGCGGGCCCTGGCGTCGGAACCGCGCTGCTGATCTTTACGCAGATATTCAAGGAACCACTGAGGGGCATAGGCCGTGCGTCCTACTGCCTGTCGGGAACGTGGACTGAACCGTTGATTGAGCGAGTGAGTCCTGAAGACCTGAGCACGGGGGAGCTTTGCGCCGACCTGCCTCCGGGCGGGCTAAACCCCGTTCAGGAGTAACGGCCGCATCATGAAGGCCGCCTCGATCCAGATGACGAGTGGTCGATCGGTCGAGCGCAATCTCGAGGTGGCGGCGCGACTGTTGCTGGACGCGAGCGCCGCGGGCGCGGAGCTGGCCGTGCTGCCGGAGAACTTCGCGTTTCTGGGCGCTGATGACAGCGAGCGCCTCAGCGTTAGTGAGACCTGGGCCGAGGGGCCTATCCAGAGCTTTCTCGCGGAACAGGCGGCCGACAATAACTTTTGGCTCGTCGGCGGTACCGTGCCTATCCGCGACGGCAGCGGCAAAGCCCATTCGGCGTCGCTGTTGTTTACGCCGGAAGGTGAGCTGGCCGTGCGCTATGACAAGATTCATCTATTCGACGTCGGCATACCGGGGGCAACGGAACGTTACCAGGAGTCTCTAACGACCGTTGCGGGAACGAAGCCCGTAAGCGCCGTGACGCCGTTCGGCCGCCTCGGGCTCGCCGTCTGCTACGACCTCCGGTTCCCGGCGTTATTTCAGCGCCTCGGGGAGTTGGGGATGGAGATTCTCGCGCTTCCGGCGGCGTTTACCGTCCCGACGGGCGCTGCGCACTGGCGCGTGCTGCTAAGGGCCCGGGCGATCGAGGGGCTGTGTTATGTGATCGCCGCCGCCCAGTCAGGCGAGCATCCCGGCGGTCGCCGGACCTATGGGCACTCAATGATCGTGGATCCCTGGGGCGAGGTTCTCGCAGAACTTGACTCGGATCCTGGCGTGATCGTGGCAGAGTTGGATATGATGCGACTAAGACAAGTACGCGAAAGCTTTCCAACTCTTGAGCACCGGCGCCAGCTCTAGAGCGATTCCATCACCGAGCGCCAGACGCGTCAGCTATGCGACCTGAAAAATATGTCGTCTCGCCTGTAGATTCGTTGGCAATCGTCGACCGCAAGCTCTTGCAGCCCGCGGGACTCGACCTGAGCCAGCTGGATCGGGCGTTGGGCGCGCTGATGACCCGGCAGCTCGACTACGGCGACTTCTATTTCCAGTTCACGCGTTTCGAGACCTGGACCATAGAAGACGGCATCGTCAAAGACGGTACCCATAGTGTCGAGCAAGGCGTCGGCGTCCGGGCGGTTGCGGGCGAGAAAACAGGTTTTGCCTACTCCGATCAGCTCGACGCCCCGGCGCTTAAGGACGCCGTCGAAGCGGCGCGGGGAATCGTTCGAACGCGAGGCGATGGCCGCGCAAAGACGCCCCGGGCAACGCAGGCTCAGCAGCTGTATCCGGCAGACGACCCGTCGTTGAGCCTCGATGACGCCGATAAGGTCGAGTTGTTGCTGCGTTTGGATCGTGAGACGCGGGCCATGGATGAGCGCGTTATTCAGGTGATCGGAAGCCTTGCGAGCGTTTACGAGATGATACTCGTGCAGGGTTCGGACGGCGTTCTCGGGGCGGACATCAGGCCACTGGTGCGCCTCAACGTCTCGGTCATTACTCAGAAGGGCGACCGTCGAGAGCAGGGTTACGCCGGCTGCGGCGGGCGGGGCGACCTGTCCTTACTCACGGCGACGGATCAGGTTCGAAGTCTGGCTGCGGAAGCAGTACGTCAAGCGTCGGTCAACATGGACGCTATCCCTGCCCCCGCCGGGGTAATGCCCGTCGTCCTGGGTCCGGGTTGGCCCGGAATCTTGTTGCACGAAGCTATCGGCCATGGGCTCGAGGGCGACTTTAATCGTAAGGGGACCTCGGCTTTTTCAGGCCTGATCGGTGAACGTGTTGCGTCGCCTGAGTGCTCCGTCGTCGACGACGGTACGCTCGAAGGCCGCCGCGGCTCCCTCAATATTGACGATGAGGGATCGCCGACACAGTGCAATACCTTGATCGAGAACGGGGTACTCAAGGGATATTTGCACGACAAGCTGAATGCGAGACTCATGAATACCAGGTCGACGGGAAACGGGCGTCGAGAATCGTTCGCGTACCCGCCTATGCCACGAATGACCAATACCTATATGTTGCCGGGCAAGCATGCACCGGAGGATGTGATCGCGTCGGTCGATAAAGGAATATATGCGCCGAACTTCGGCGGGGGCCAGGTCGACATCACTTCCGGAAAATTCGTGTTCTCCGCGAGCGAGGCTTACTTGATCGAGAACGGGAAAATCACTGCACCCGTGAAGGGTGTCACGTTGATCGGTAACGGGCCGGACGTGTTGACCCGTGTATCCATGGTCGGTTCGGATCTCGAACTCGATCCGGGCGTCGGAACATGCGGTAAGGAAGGTCAATCGGTGCCCGTTGGAGTAGGACAGCCGACGTTGCGCATCGACGCGATGACCGTCGGCGGAACCGAGGCCTGATTGTTCTCAGACGACTAATACGCTTACTCGCCGGGCGTTGTCAGGAGCAACGATGATGTGGCTTTCGAAGCCGTTGTACGAGTCGCTACCCTATTACTACATTGCGGTCGGCTTTTTTGTCCTGGCATCGAGTTTCTATCTGGATACCTGGTACTGGCCGGCAATCTTAGCCGGCGTGGGGCTCGCGGGCATGGTAGCCGGTCTGGTCGTGTGGCTCAGGCGCCGGGGGTATCGTCTGAGTCGCAGCCGTCTCCCCCTCGACGACTCGCCTCGCGGATAAAGAAAACGTTTGGCCTGCTGGGGGCGTCCCCTATTAGTTCTCGCGTGGGTCCGGCAGGCTAAGGCCGCGATCGGTCTGCTCCTTGCGGAACTCAGCCAGCGAAGTAGCGATAGAGGCGTGCTTGTTGGCGAGTATCGCGGCGGCCAGCAGAGCCGCATTGATCGCGCCCGGCTTGCCGATGGCCAGCGTGCCGACAGGGATGCCGGCCGGCATCTGCACCATGGATAGCAGGGAATCGATGCCGCCGAGTGCCTGAGATTGCATTGGGACGCCGAGTACGGGCAGCTGTGTTTTCGCGGCGGTGACGCCTCCCAGGTGAGCCGCGCCTCCGGCACCCGTGATCAGCACCTCCAGGCCACGCTCGGACGCGCTTGAGGCATACTCGAAGAGTAAATCGGGAGTTCGGTGAGCCGATATGACTCGGACTTCGTTGGGAATATCCAGCTCGTCGCATGTCGCCGCCGAATGGCGCATGATTTCCCAGTCCGACATCGAGCCCATGATGATTCCGACCAAGGGTTTCATCGGGCTATTGTACAGCAGTTAGAATCAGCGTTTCCGATCGCGAGGTTGCCCACCAATGGATGCACACGAGGTGCAGCAGTCACTTCAAGCGACGGCAGAGGAAGCCGTTAAGGTCGCGCGCACGCTCGGTGCCGATCAGGTAGAAGCGTTTGTTAGTTACGACGAGGGTCTCTCGGTGACAGTGCGCATGGGGGAACTGGAGTCGGTTGAACGTCAGCGTGATCGCGCGCTCGCAATAACCGTGTACACAGGAGGCTGTAAGGGTAGTGCCAGCACGGGTCAGTTTTCCCCTACGGCGATCGAGGAAACCACCCGTAAAGCGCTGAGCATCGCGAGCTTTACCGAGGAGGACCAGTACGCAGGTCTTGCCGACGAGCAGTTGATGGCGCAGGAGTTCCCGGATCTCGACCTCTATCATCCATGGGAACTGCCCGTCGAAGCCGCCGAGGAACTCGCGCTCCGAACGGAGGATGTTGCGCGCGCGGCGGATCCCAGGATCAAGAACTCGGAGGGGGCATCCGTATCGACTGGCGGGGGCGTGCAGGTCTACGCCAATAGTCACGGCTTTTGCGGTGGGTATGCCACGACCAATCACTCGTTGAGCTGTTGCGTTATCGCAGAGGGCGAGAATGCGTTGGAACGGGACTATTGGTTGACGGTCGCGCGGAATCCCGAAGTTCTGGAGACGCCGGAGCAAGTCGGTGCAGAGGCCGCGCACAGGAGCTTACGTCGTTTGGGAGCGAGGCAGATCTCAACGAGGCAAGTGCCCGTGGTCTATCCGGCGGAGCTGGCAAGGGGTCTGTTCGGGCATCTCGTCGCGGCGATTCGGGGCACGAATCAGTATCGCAAGGCTTCGTTTCTGTTGGACGCTTGTGGCGACCAGATCTTTCCAGAATTCGTCGTAATAGATGAGGATCCATTTATTCCCGGCGCGCTGGGCAGTGCACCGTTCGATAGTGAGGGCGTTGCGACCCGCCAAAGGAAGCTGATAGACAGTGGCGTTCTTCGGGGTTACGTCCTGTCGAGCTATTCTGCGCGGCGCCTGGGGCTGCAGACGACGGGGAATGCGGGTGGCGTTCACAATCTCGTCGTCAAGCCCACGGCCGGCTCGCTCGAGCAACTGCTCGGCGAGTGCCCGGAAGTCTTTCTGGTCGGCGAGTTACTCGGGCAGGGCGTCAACACGGTCAGCGGAGACTACTCGCGAGGCGCGGCGGGCTTCTGGATCGAGAACGGCGAGATCGTGCATCCGGTTAACGAAGTCACTATTGCGGGCAATCTCAAGGATCTGTTCCAGGGCATCCGGGCCGTGGGTTCGGACGTCGACTTACGGGGAACGGTTCGCTGCGGATCCGTTCTCGTCGACAGCCTCACCGTCGCCGGTAAGGCCAACTGAAGCTTTCCGTTACGACGTCTCCGGCTGTGCTTGCGCTGCGTTTTCGTCTACCAGGTCCGCCAGGGAACGGGACTCTACGGCTTCGACTATGGCGGCATCGACCTGCCGGGCGACGGCTTGGACCGTTGGATTCCACTGCCCCGGTGCCATTGTCCGCCCGTCTACGTCCGGCGCGCGAACCGATGCGAGAATCTCGGCGACACTGATTTTTCGTAGATCCCTGGCAGGGACGAGCCGCTCCTCGGTGGTCTCGACGAGCAGTCCGGCCTCCCGTAGCGCCCCGACGACGGGCTCCAACAGATGCCGCGGTACGCCAATACGGGCCGCCAGGCCCGACATTCCCCAGCCATCCGTCGATTCAGCCGTGTCCTGGCCGACGAGCAGCATCACGCTGATAGCCAGACGCTCCGTAACTTCGTTGGACATGTTCGGTGTGCGCCTCTCAAGACTGAGATAATCCGGGTTCTGATAGAAGAAGGTGAACTGCGCACCGAGCAGCAGAACCAGCCAGGAGACGTAGAGCCATAGCATCCCGAAGATCATGATGGCGAATCCGGAGTAGATGACCGCAGTTCGGTTGGTGCTGGCGACGAACTGTGCGAAGAGTTCGCCGCAACCGACCCAGACGGTTCCGGCGATCGCGCCGCCTATCAGCGCTGTTCGAATCCGCACCTTCGTATTCGGCACGAAAGAATAGAGAAAACTAAACACGCCAATCACCAGTACGTAGGGTGTGAGCTGGGTTACCTCGACGATCAGACTCCCGAAGGGCTCGATTTCTCGCAGTCGGTTGACGACGGCGGTATTTAGTATCGTCGCCAGCGTCCCCATGGCGACACTCATCAATGCGGGTCCGACGAGCATCACACTGAGGTACTCGCTGAAGCGGCGCCCAAAGCCGCGCGGGCGATCGACGCGCCACACAAAGTTGAAGCTATTCTCGACCTTATGCGCCATCGATAAGGCCGTGAGGATCAACAAAATCAGACTCACCCCTGCCAGCGCAGAACCCTGCACGTTATCTACGAAGCCGATAACGGCGGCAGTCAGTTCCTCGCTGCGCGGACCCAGGGGCGCGAGAACGCTCAGGAGCAAAGGCTCCATTTGCCGGTGAAAGCCGAGGCCTTTCAGGATGGAGAAGCTCAACGCTAACAACGGCACGATCGCGAGCATCGTGGTGTATACCAGGCTCATTGCGCGCAGGCTAAGCTCGCCAGACGAGAGTTCTCTGGCCAGGGCGTAGAGGAAGCGTAAGACGGTCAGGAGGGCTCTCTGCGGTGTTCCTGACGGCACGTCGCGCTGCCAGAGCCACGCTTGAATACGTTGATTCCATCGCTCCATCTGCGGACTCCGTTACGTCATGGCGGATGCCTGGCCAACGTCATTGGCTCAGACACTCCAAGGCTTCGTAGTATTTCTCGCGAGTACGTTTGAGGACAACCGCTGGTAAACGCGGGCCGGGCGGCTTCTTGTCCCAGTCCAACGTCTCGAGATAATCGCGAACGTACTGTTTATCAAAACTCTGCGGTGAAGAGCCTGGTTCGTAACTGGCGACCGGCCAGAATCTCGACGAATCGGGCGTGAACAGTTCGTCGATCAGATACAATTCTCCATCGCCATCCAAACCGAATTCGAATTTCGTGTCCGCGATGATGATGCCGCGTCCACGGGCGTACTGTGTCGCCTCTGTATAGAGTTGCAGTGAGAGGTCGGACACGCGTTGGCGGAGCTCGGATCCGATCAAGGAGTCGACATCGTCGGCGGAGATGTTCTCGTCATGATCTCCCACGGTCGCCTTCGTGCTCGGCGTAAAGATCGGTTCACGTAATTGCTCAGCAAGCTCCAGGCCTGGTGGCAGCGAGATTCCGCTGACGCTGCCTGAAGCGCAGTAATCTTTCCAGCCGGAACCGATCAGGTAGCCTCGAACGACTGCCTCCATGGGCAGGGGATTGAGATTCTTTACGACGATCGACCGACCTTCGACAATGGTATGGTCACGTGGATCGGGTAGGACGCTAACGGGGTCAATAGCAGTTAGATGGTTCGGCACGACGTGCCCCAATCGCTCGAACCAGAAGTTGGAAATCGCCGTCAGCGCGACTCCCTTGCCTGGGACCGGATCCGGAAGCACGACATCAAAGGCCGAGATGCGGTCGCTTGCGACGATAAGCAGATGGTCGTCGTCGACACGGTAGATGTCGCGTACCTTGCCGCGGGCGACCAGGTCCAAACTTTTCAGGTTTGACTCAGATACGGCATCCGGTAGTGGCTCGGTCATAGACGATTATGTCCTTCTGGGGTTGGCAAACTAGCCGTCGGGATGTAAAACGCGATAATGACTCGTGAAGCGGTCGGTCAGCAACTCCAGAGAGCCGAACGGAAGCTCGGCGCCTACCTCCATCCCGGCAGCGCGCCCGTGAACAGCGATGCAGTGGATCGGTAAGGCGGTCGGCGGCGTGCTGGGCTATGCCGCGGCCGGCCCATTCCGTCTCGTCGGCCTGGCGCTGGGAATTCTGCTCGGGCATCAGTTCGATAAAGGACTGAGCTCCCGCGATGCGGCGCGTCGGCTAGCGGGTTTCGGCTCGGAGAAAATCCAACAGCTGTTCTTCGAGACCACCTTTATGTTGATCGGACACATCGCCAAGGCTGACGGCCGCGTCTCAGAAGAAGATATTCGGGTCGCCCGCCGCCTCATGCACAGCATGGCTTTGTCGCCGGAGCAGGTACAGCAGGCGATCTCGTATTTCTCGGCCGGTAAGAGCCCGGATTTTCGCCGATCTGAGAGCTTGGACAGGCTGCACGATCGACTCCGTGGTCGCAGAGATCTGATCAGAGCCTTCATGGAGATCCAGATGCAGGCCGCACTGGCGGCCGGGTCGATCAGCAAGAAGAAGCGAGAGCTTCTATGGTCGGTGGCCAGGTTCCTTGGTATGGGTCGAGTGGAGCTTGCTCAGGTAGAGGCGTTGATTCGCGCTCAGCAGTTTCGAGCCGGCGGAGAGCGCAGCGAGAAAGTCGGACTGGATGACGCCTTTCGCGTCCTCGGGCTGGATTCCAGCGCCAGTGATCAGGATGTGAAGACAGCCTATCGACGTCTAATGAATCAACATCATCCGGATAAACTGGTCGCCCGGGGGTTACCGGAATCGATGATGAAAGTTGCCGAAGAGAAGACTCTGGAGATTCGCGCGGCCTACGAGCGGGTCAAGACTCACCGAGGCTTCAAGTAGCCAACCCGCGGAGGCGCGGCCTACGCAGGCCGGCGAATGGCTTCTCTGCGGGCCTTGGGTAGCTCTCTGCGGGCGTTGAATACGACGATGGTCTTGCCGTTCGCGCTGACGAGGCCTTGCTCTTCGAGGACCTTCAATACGCGGCCTGCCATCTCTCGCGAACAACCGACCAGTCTGGAGAGTTCCTGGCGGGATACTTTAATCTGCATGCCGTCCGGATGAGTCATGGCGTCGGGCTCATTACACAGATCCATGATGGCGTGTGCGACCCGCCCTGTAACGTCGACGAATGCCAAGTCGCCGAGTTTCCGGTTCGTTCTGTCTAGTCTCGCGGCCAGTTGCGTCGCCAGCTCGAAGATCAATCCGGGGCTTTCAGAGGCGATCTGGCGAACGCGGGAATAGGTCATCTCGGCGATTTCGCTCTCCGCCCGTGTTCTGACCCAGGCGCTCCGAGTCGGCTGCTCGTAGAACAGCCCCATTTCGCCGAAGAATTGGCCCTTGTTTAGATAGGCCAATACCATCTCGTTACCATCCTCGTCTTCGATCATGACCTCGACCGAGCCGGATACGATGTAGAACATCACGTCCGGTAGATCTCCAGCATGAATCATGACGGTTTTGGCGGGAACTGTTCGCACACGGCAATAGCTCAGGAAGCGATTGATCGCGGGAATTTCACTCAGCGGCCGGACGGCTTCTTCCATGGCTACATACTCCGTTTGACGTAATGTGTTTTTAATCTGTTTGTGGAGCCATGACAAGTAAACAGGGGGGCAGGATGTGACGCAGTTCACACCTTAAGTGCCGTACGACGTAAAAATTCACCTCCAAGTGCCATCAGAGACCGGACGGGCTGAGGAAGTTCTATTCCACCGGAGAGTCGCGCGGTCGTGCCATGATGGGCTTCATCGGTGGCCATTTTCTGAAGAACAGCCCCACTTTTGATATCAGCCTGCGGCAGCCGCTTTAGATGGTCTTGTATATGAGCTTCGACCTGGCGCTCGGTCTCGGCGATAAAGCCCAAGCTCACCCGGTCACCGGCGCTGCCCGCCAGCATACCCAACGCGAAGCTTCCGGCGTACCAGAGCGGGTCGAGCAGGCTTCTTCGGCCGTCCAGTTCAGCGATTCGCTGTGCACACCAGGCGAGATGATCCTGTTCTTCCGCCGCGGCCTGGAGAAGGTGATCCCGCGTACGCGCCGAACGAGCCATTACAGACTGGCCGCTGTAGAGTGCCTGCGCCGCGACTTCTCCCGCGTGGTTGACACGCATAAGCGCGCCGCTCGTGCGGCGCTCCTCCGCTTCCAACAGCGGGTCGGGCATACCTTCGGCCGGAGACGGGCGAGAAGCCACTGCTCGGCCGGCCAGGGTACGTAGCGCCTGGTCGGCTGCTGCAACGAGCCGATCCTGCCAATCTATCCTACGCATCAGACGGTCATTATAACGAGTCGCCGGCGAGGCGCTCCCCGCTTCCGCCGGCGATGTTCAGGGCAGTGCGGCCGGTAGGCCCAGCGCCCCCCGCGCCTTGCAAGGGCTTGAGCAGGCGCGTAACATTCCGCCTCTTTCGTCGGCGGTCTCACCGCTACCCTGGCAACCTATGAAAACATTCTCGGCCAAGCCGGAAGAAGTCCGTCACGACTGGTATCTCGTCGACGCCAGCGGCAAGACGCTCGGCCGGCTCGCGTCCGAAATCGCCCGACGCCTGCGCGGGAAACACAAGCCCGAGTACACGCCGCACGTCGATACGGGCGACTATATCGTAGTGATAAATGCGGAGAAGATCCGGGTCACCGGAGCCAAGTTGAAGGATAAGATTTACTATCGGCATACGGGCTATATCGGCAATCTCAAAGCCGAGTCGCTGGAACATCTCCTGGCGCGGGCGCCGGAACGGGTTTTGGAGCGTGCGGTCAAAGGCATGTTGCCGCGGAACCCGCTCGGAAGACAGATGTTCAGGAAGCTGAAGGTCGTTCGCGGGACGGAGCACCCGCACCAGGCCCAACAGCCTCATCCTCTGGAGATATAAAGCGTGGCTACCGAAGTTTATTACGGCACAGGTCGAAGAAAAACCTCGGCGGCAAGAGTCTACTTAAAAGTCGGCAGCGGCGAGATCCAGGTAAACGGACGGCCGTTGGACCTGTTTTTCGGCAGAGAAACAGCACGTATGATCGTTCGCCAGCCTCTGGAGGTCTCTCAACTGGAGAGTAAGTTCGATATTCAGGTGCGCGTACGCGGCGGTGGCACGACGGGACAAGCAGGCGCTATTCGCCACGGAATTACCCGGGCGCTGATGTCATACGATGAGACGCTCAGGCAACCGCTACGCAAAGCAGGTTTCGTAACCCGGGATGCCAGGGAAGTCGAGCGCAAGAAGGTCGGCCTGCGCAAGGCCCGTAAAGCGACTCAGTACTCCAAGCGCTAGTACTTGAAGATCCCACGACTGGGGGATCGTCTAGTGGTAGGACATCGGACTCTGACTCCGAGAGCGGGGGTTCGAATCCCTCTCCCCCAGCCAACTCGTCGACCGGTAACAGGGCGACGCGGCGCTAGCGCATCTCCCTGACGCCATCGTCTCCGCTGATCAGTAGAATGTCAGCGCGTCTCTGAGCGAATATCCCGACCGTGACCACGCCCGGAATCTGATTCAGACGGTTCTCGACCTCAGGCGGATTCGAAATTCTCAGATTGTGGACGTCCACGATGTGATTACCGTTGTCGGTCACGAAGCCCGTCCGCAGGATCGGCTGACCGCCCGCCTTGACCAGCTGCCGTGAGACAAACGATTGTGCCATCGGGATGACCTCCACGGGGAGCGGGTATTGGCCCAGGCTACCCACGAGTTTGGAGTCGTCGATCATGCAGACGAATTTCCGTGATGCGCTCGCGAGAACCTTCTCGCGCGTGAGCGCTCCACCGCCACCCTTCAGAAGATGCAGATGCTTGGTTGCCTCGTCTGCACCATCTACGTAGAGGTCCAAAGTTCCAGTGCTCGCGAGCTCCGAGACCTCGATGCCGAGCTTCGCAAGTCTCTGAGTGGATGCCTCTGAGCTGGAAACGACCATCGTCAACTGTTGGGCGCGCTCAGCCAGGGCGTCGATGAAGAAGTCCACAGTGCTACCGGTGCCGATTCCCACGGACATTCCGGCCTCGATCTGGTCGGCAGCGGCCGCAGCCGCTTGGCGTTTCTTGTCATCCTGGTCCATGTCACATCACCAAAAAAAGTGCCCGCGTATAGCTGGCACTTTATTTATGTCAGAGCTAGAAGGCTGACATAAGGCGCTAAAGCAACTACCGTTTCTTGCGAGAGGCCTTTCTCTTGGCCTTCTTGCGGGTAGCCTTCTTCCTGCCTTTCTTCTTAGCCTTACGCTTGGCTTTCTTCTTAGCCTTGCGCTTGGCTTTCTTCCGGCCTTTCTTCTTAGCCTTACGCTTGGCTTTCTTCTTAGTTTTCTTCTTAGCCTTACGCTTGGCTTTCTTCTTAGTCTTTCTCTTGGCCTTCTTACGTGTTGCCTTCTTCTTCGCCTTCCTGCGAGTAGCCTTCTTACGCGTCGCCTTCTTCTTGGTGGCGCGTTTCTTGGCTACCTTGCGCCGCACAGTCTTGCGCTTGGCGCTCGCCTTCTTGCGAGATGTTCGCTTCTTCGAAGCTCGTTTAGCCATGGGTAGTCTCCGTGTCGGGGTTAACCGGCGTTGAGTATATATAAAAGAATCAAAATTTCCAGCAGGTTAGGTGTTTTTGCACGTGACTTGCAGCGCATTTCACGCGAAGAGTGTGAACGACTGCACACTCTGGGTAATTCATCGATGAAAAGCCGAATGTTGTTTGCGTTTAACAAGCGGATCGAACTTCTCGATGCGTAAAAAAAAATATAGGAGAGAGACGCGCGTAAACTTTTTCTGACGTCAGGGAAAGCTCATGACTCGGGTGTGATTCGGCAAGAAGCATGCCCGGTTTAAGTGGCGGAGACCCGCTAAGTTACTAGGTTCTTGTTCGATGCGTTTCGCGTGAGGCTGAATGAACAAGAGCGTTGGGAACTGTGCCCGCACAGTTACGTTGGCGCCGTCAGTCTGAATCGAACCAGTCCCGATTACGCTCACGGCGCCTGTTTCGTAGCTCGAGCGCTGCGCGATCGACGCGGGGTTCCGCTCTGCCCATCATGCTTCGCACGATTTCAGGCTCGGCGCGCTGTGAGCACTCCGAGCGCAAAAAAACCCGCTCGTTTCCGGAATTTCGCATGATTTTGCGCATTTAAAAGTAATACGTATCAGTTTCGGTCACCGCACACCACAGACGCACGTCCCACGCCTCAGCATCGATACTTGGCACATGTTGGCTCTCGTATCCCACGCCGATCAATTTTGGTTTCCACCACGCCGATCGAGAGCGTAGAAACCGGAAGCATCGGTCATAGAAACCGCCACCCATACCGAGTCTCACGCCCTGGTCATCGAAGGCAACGAGCGGCGTCAGCACAAGATCCAGAGAGCGGGCATCGATGTAGGGTCCGTCCGCCGGTTCGAGGATCCCGAAGCGGTTCGGCTGTAGTGGCACGCCACGCCGGAGAGCGGCGAATCGAAGGCTGTCTCCTCGAAGCACGGGAGCATACAGTTGTTTGTTACGGCGCTCGGCTCCCACCATGAAGGCTTCGAGAGAGAGTTCGCCGTCGACCGCGAAATAGATGCTCAGGTGTCGGGCGCGTTGATACGGGGCTAGCTGCCACAGACGTTGAGCAAGCCGCAGCTCGGCCTGGCTCTTCTGCGGTCCCGGAACGGCCTTGCGGCGGTCGCGAATGAGCTGCCGTTGTTCACTACGCTCGTGGTTGCTATTGAGTGAAGTATCGGGCACTCGCCTGAGTCTTTTCGAACAGCCTGCTAGTCCAGCTCTGCGTAATAACGATGACGGAAGATGACGCTCCCCGCCTGTGCCGTTGCAGCTGGTTGCTCTCGAACCAGAGCAATAGGTGGGGTAAGCCGTGGTAGTTGCAGGCGATCCAGCTACACTGGATATGCACAACGCCACCGACAGGACACAACCCCAAGATCAAGATTTAGGGTCCGAAAGACTCTCCAGTCCGTATCGAACACCGCAGGGAGCGCCAATACACTATAGATTCAATTGCTGGCCGGTACCGAGAGCTGTGTCCAGTCTCTCGCGCATTGCTTTTACCCGAAGGCCAACAATGTCCTTTAACTCTCGGTCGTCGTCGGTTCTCTGCAGCAGTTCATTAGCCATATTCAGGGCCGCCATGACGGCGACTCGATCCAGGCCGACGACTTTGCCGCTGTCGCGAATCTCACGCATTTTCTGATTGAGGAGATCCGCCGACGCCATGAGGTCCGCTTTCTCACCGGCTGGACAGGCGACCTGATACTCCTTCTCCAGTATCCGAATACTGACGTGGGCGTACATCTCGCTCACTGTGCCTGCTCCATTGCCTTGAGCCGGCTGATCATTGCTTCGACGCGGCCCCGGACCTGCTCGTTCTTCTGCAACAGCGTCGCCCGGTCCTCGATCAGGCTATCCTGTCGTTGCTTCAGAGATCGATTTTCTTCCTGGAGCTGCCTGCAGATGACAACCAGCTCATCCAACCGCTTCTCGAGGCGCTGCAGGTCGGCGTCAACCCGTTCATTCGTGTCGGGATCACTCATGCTACGGACTATAGAGCCGCAAGCGTTCGGGGGTCAACAAGCGTTTGTCGGTGTTAGCATTGGGGCCTCTCGCCCGTTGAGGTTACCGCGAATGACCGACAGACACACAGAGTACGCACCAATGAGTGGGCACTAGCGTCGTGCACTCACAGGAATACTCCAGACGCCGCCGTCACCTGATGGAGCTCGTCGGTTCGGGTGGCATAGCGGTGCTACCGGCCGCTCCCGAACGAACGCGTAGTCGCGATACGCTCTATTCGTACCGCCCCGACAGTGATTTCTTTTATATCACCGGCTTCGACGAGCCGGAGGCCGTCGCGGTGTTGATTCCCGGCCGCCCGCAAGGCGAGTTCCTTGTGTTCTGCCGCGAACGAGATCGAGAGAAAGAGTTATGGGATGGGCCGCGGCAGGGCCCCGACGGTCTGGTTGCCCGCTACGGAGCCGATGACGCGTTTCCGATAGACGATATCGACGAAATTCTTCCGGGTCTGCTGGAGCGGAGCGAGCGGGTCTACTACTCCATGGGCGTGTTTGGCGAATTCGATCAACGCCTGCTGGGTTGGATGCACGCTCTGCACGCCAGAAGGCAAAGTGGCCACGTGCCCGACGAGCTTGTCGATCTGGATCATCTTCTGCATGAGATGCGTCTGTTTAAGAGCCGTCGAGAAGTCAGTGTGATGAAACGGTCGGCACGCATCGCGGTAGAGGCTCACCGCCAGGCCATGCGTGCCTGTACGCCTGGCATGTACGAATACGAACTCGAAGCTGAGTATCGGTACGCGTTCGCGCGGCACGGGGCTCAGTGTTCCTACGAGCCGATCGTCGCGGCCGGCTCGAACGCGTGTGTACTGCACTATCACGCGAATAACTCGGTCCTGAACGATGGGGATCTGGTGCTGATCGATGCCGGTTGTGAGCTCGAATGCTACGCGTCGGACGTGACCCGAACCTTCCCGGTCAATGGCGAGTTTTCCGAGCCACAGAGAGATCTCTACGAGATCGTTTATGCGGCCAACCAAGCCGCTACGGACAAGGTTCGACCGGGCAACCACTGGAACGACCCGCACGACGCGGCCGTCAGGGAGATCACGCGCGGCTTAAGAGACCTGGGTATTTTAGAGGGCCGGCTTCCGGCCCTGATCAAGACGGGCGCCTACCAGCGGTTCTTCGTACACAAGACCGGCCATTGGCTGGGAATGGATGTCCACGATGTCGGGGACTATAAGGTTGCCGAACAGTGGCGCCTGCTGGAACCCGGCATGGTCACGACCATCGAGCCGGGCATTTACATCGCACCGGACGCCAAGGGCGTCGCGAAGCGTTGGCGGGGAATCGGGATTCGCCTCGAAGACGACGTGTATCTGTCTAAAGATGGGCCGCAGGTGCTTACCAAAGATCTGCCCTTGCTGGCCGAAGAGATCGAGCAGCTTGTGGGAAGTCACTGATGGGACACGCTAACCTCGAAGCGGATGTGTTGATCGTGGGCGGCGGGCTCGCGGGCTCGACACTCGCGCACGCGCTGGCTCTGACGCCGTTAACGACCGTATTGGTGGAGGCGCGCGACCCATCGCAGCTCGAGCAACCCAGCTTCGACGGCAGGGCGACGGCGCTCGCAAACGGCAGCCAGCGCATCCTGGCATCGCTCGGATTGTGGGATCGAGTAGCCGCGGACGCAGAGCCGATACGCTCCATTCATATCTCCGAATTCGGTCGATTCGGCGCCGCGCGAATCCACGCACAGGAGGAGGGGGTGCCCGCGCTCGGCTATACACTGGAGAACCGAATACTCGGCGGAACGTTATGGCAGGCACTGGACGCGGCGGATGGGTTTACGTGTCTGGCGCCGGCTAAGCTGTCTTCGCTTACGGTCGGCGAGGAGAGGGTCGAGGCCGAAGTGATTACGGCACAGGAGCGGCTGTCGCTCGTCGCGAAGGTCGTCGTCGCCGCAGACGGTGCGAATTCCCAGGTCCGCCGGGAGCTGGCCATCGCCGCCCATGAAGATCGTTACGAGCAACAGGCGATCATCCTGAATTGCGCGACCGAACTACCTCACGCGGGACGTGCTTTCGAACGATTTACCCCGGACGGACCCTTGGCGTTTCTGCCGCTCAGCGCCAATCGAGTCGCGGTCGTATGGACGCGATCCCACGAGGAAGCCAGTCGCGTCGCGACGCTCGAAGACGACGTGTTCGGTCGTGAGCTTCAGGCGGCGTTCGGCTATCGGTTGGGCCGTATCACTCGCATCGGTTCGCGGACTGCGTACCCGTTGACGCGCCTGCGAAGCGCGGCGGTTATCGGCTCGCGTGCCGTGCTGATCGGCAGCGCGGCCGTCAACCTTCATCCCGTCGCCGGACAGGGCTTCAACCTCGCGTTGCGAGACGTGGCGTCGCTGGCGGAGATTTTCACGGAACACCTCGATGGGCATACGATCGCGGAAGATCCTGGGTCGGTGGACGTTCTGGATCGTTACCGGCAATGGCGGGAGCAAGATCAGAAAAGGGTAGCGGCGCTGACGCATGGGCTGATTCGCTTGTTCGGCTACGGCGCGCTGCCGCTAGCGGCCTCCAGGGGAATCGGGCTCATGGCCTTTGATCTGGTACCCGGTGCTAAAGCGGAGCTGGCCAGGCAGACGATGGGCTTGTCCGGCCGACTTTCCCGCCTCGCCCGAGGCTTGCCACTGATGCCCTCGTGGTCCAACAAGGCTATGAACTCATGACGCGTGCTGAGGATAGATCGGTCGTCATCGTCGGCGCGGGCCCGGTCGGCCTGACGGTCGCCGCGCTGTTATTGGCGAGCCCGCATGGCGACGGGTTGCGGATTCGTGTCCTGGAGCCCCGTGCCGCTCCCGCCTGGGAGCCGGAGCAAATGGATCTCCGTGTCTATGCCCTGTCCAGGGCATCGCAACATATTTTCGAACACCTGGGCGTCTGGCAGCAGATCAGCGCCGCCCGCGCGAGCCCTTACCGGCGCATGCACGTCTGGGAGGGAGATTACGCCGACGCCCTGGGCTCCCTGTCCTTCGATAGCGCTGAGTTGGGCGAGCCCGATCTCGGGCACATCGTCGAGGATCGGCTAATCCGGGACCGGCTGTTCAGCGTGCTGGAGGCGTCTGCCGACGTGGAGATGCGCGTCGGAGTCGAGCTCGCGGCGGTTCGCGTAGGGAAGCGAGCCGTAGAGATCGAGACGCAGACAGGCGAAGCCTTCGAGGCCACGGTGTTGATCGCGGCAGACGGTAGTGAATCCACCGTGCGGAGCTTGCTGGATCTGCCCGTGACGGGCGTGTCTTATGGACAGCATGCTCTGGTCACGCACGTGGCGACCGCGAGATCTCACGGCGAAACGGCGTGGCAGCGCTTCCTGCCTGATGGACCGTTGGCATTCCTCCCCTTGCTTGACGGTAGAAGCTCGGTGGTCTGGTCGATGAGTTCTGACAATGCGCAGCGCTTGTCGTCGGCATCGGAGCAAGCGTTCTTCGACGAGTTGCAGACTGCGAGCGGCGGTGTGCTCGGAGCGATCGAACCGAGCGTATCGCGGGCGAGCTTCCCGCTGCGGGCGCTGCACGCACGTCGTTACTGCTGCCCGCGAGTCGCCCTGGTGGGCGACGCGGCACACACGGTCCACCCCCTGGCCGGACAAGGGATGAATCTCGGGCTACTCGATGCTGCCGCGTTGGTCGATACGCTGGTTTCCGCGTTGAGTCACGACGAGGATCCAGGCGATCTGCGCGTTCTGCGGCGTTATGAGCGTCAGCGCAAAGGCGGGAACCTGAAAGTGCTCTTGGGGATGGATGCATTGCATCGGCTGTTCCGGCTCCCGGGGCCGTTGTTCAGGCCCCTGAGGGCTGCGGGGCTGTCCGCCATGAATGCGGCGCCGATCGCCAAGAACCGGCTGATGCGAGAAGCACTGGGCCTTACCGGCGAGCTGCCCAGCGCGGCCAGAGCGCGTGTGGCCTGAAAAGAGAGACGCGCTATGTGGAGACGCCGGGGGAGTTGAGCTATCATCGCCCCCGCAATCAAAAGGCCTGCCGGAGAGACTTCGCTTCGGCGAAGCGCCGAAGGCGCAACCACCGCTCGGAAACGCTCAGGCAAACGGACGGCAGAGCCTGATTGACTCTGGAGAGTGACCCCGAACCCTGGGGTCCACCGAAGGTGAGCGGCGCACCGTTGCGCTTAATCTCTCAGGTATCAGGACAGAGGAGCGGCGAGCCACAGGCTCGCCGTTTTTTTGTGGTGAATAGCGATGCCCGGAGTAAAGCAAACACCGTTATACGAGACCCACATCGGTTTGGGAGCCCGTATGGTGGACTTCGGCGGTTGGAGCATGCCGCTCTACTACGGGTCGCAGTTGGATGAGCACCATGCCGTTCGCAAGCATGCCGGATTATTCGACGTCTCCCACATGACGGTCGTGGACGTGTCGGGTGCCGACGCCGAGCGCTACCTCCGCTACGTTCTTGCCAACGATGTCAACAAGCTCCGCACGGCAGAAAACGGGCAATGCCGGGCGTTATACAGTTGCATGCTGCGCGACGACGGCGGGATCCTGGATGACCTGATCGTGTATCGACTGTCAGACAACGAGTTTCGGCTCGTCGTGAACGCGGCAACGAGGGACAAGGATCTTGCGTGGTTATCCGACCAGGTCGGCAATCATTCCGTCGAGCTCCTCGAGCGGCCGGACCTGGCTTTGCTCGCTGTGCAGGGGCCGCAGGCGCGCGAACTCGTGGCCCAGGCACTTCCGAGCGGAGAGGCGTTGCTCGCGTTGGCGCCGTTCCGTGCTCATCGAGACGACGAGACGTTGATTGCTCGCACCGGATACACCGGGGAGGATGGGTTCGAGATCATTATTGCCGGCGCGCAGGCCCCGGCGCTGTGGTCCGAGTTGCATGCTTTAGGCATCGTGGCATGCGGGCTGGGCGCGCGGGATACCCTCCGCCTCGAAGCGGGGCTCAATCTCTATGGTCTGGATATGGACGAGACCGTCAGCCCGCTGGAATGCGGTCTCAGATGGACGGTGGACACGAAGACCGATCGCGACTTCATCGGCCGCAGCGCATTCGAGCGTCAGGCGGCTGATGGCGTGGAATTCGAGCAGGCCGGATTGATTCTCGAAGGCAAGGGCGTCCTCAGAGCCGGTTACGTCGTGAGCACGACGGGCGGTGAGGGCAAAATCACGAGCGGCACATACTCGCCAACGCTGGCTCGCTCGGTCGCTCTCGCCAGGCTGCCGGTCGACGTAGAGAAAGACGGTGAGGTGGTTATTCGGAATCGCCGTCACGCCGTGCGCATCGTCAAACCGCCGTTCGTCAGGAATGGGGAAATCAAAGTTGATCTATAGAGCAGGCCGCATGAAGGAGGTCGACCGATGAGCGAAATACCGGTTGAACTGAAGTATACGAAGGAGCATGAATGGGTCCGCGAGCAGGACGATGGGACCGTCGAGATCGGCATCACCGACCATGCTCAGGTCTCTCTCGGGGATCTGGTCTTGGTGGAACTTCCCGAGGATGACACGGTGGTCGCCAGCGGTGATGCAGGCGCCGTCGTGGAATCCGTGAAGGCCGCTTCGGATGTCTATATTCCGTTGTCCGGCACGATCGTCGAGACCAACCAGGCGTTAGCGGATTCTCCCGGACTCGTGAACACGGATCCGTACGGCAAGGGCTGGCTGTTTCGCATCAAGCCGGATTCGCCGGTGCAATTGGACGAGCTGTTGGGTAGCGAGGACTACGAACGTTTCGTAGCCGAGCTGAACGACTGAGCCGAGGCGACCAGACTATGCCCTTCATTCCTCACACCGAGCACGAGTCGCAGCTCATGCTGCGGGCCATCGGCGTCGACGATATCGAAAGCCTGTTCGACGAGATTCCCGAGGAGCTGCGATGTGGGAGTCTCGCGGGCGTGCCCGCCGCCATCTCGGAGTACGAAGTCGGACGACTCATGCGCCAGCAGGCCGACAAGGACCGGGTCGAGCTGAATTTTCTCGGTGCCGGCGCCTATGAGCACCACATTCCGGCGGCCGTGTGGGACCTGACGACGCGCGGTGAATTCTATAGCGCATATACGCCGTACCAGGCCGAAGCGAGCCAGGGAACGCTACAGGTCATCTACGAGTATCAAACGATGATGGCGAGCCTGACGGGCCAGGACGTTTCCAACGCGTCTCTGTACGACGGCGCCTCGGCGCTGGCGGAGGCTGTGCTCATGGCCGTCCGCGTCAACCGCGCGTCGAAGTCGAGGAGGGTCCTGGTCCCGCAAAGCGTGCATCCTCACTATACGGCTGTCGCCAAAACGATCACCGCAAGTCAGGGCATCGAGCTCGTCCAGGTACCCTATGATCCCGGCGCGGGCCGGACCGATCTGGAGGCCCTGCGGAGCCACGCCGGCACGGATATTACTGCCGTCGTAATTCAGCAGCCGAATTTCTTCGGTGTGCTGGAGCAGGTCGATGAGCTCGCCGACTGGGCGGCGGACCAGGGCGCGCTGGGGATTGCGATCGTCAACCCGACGTCGTTAGGCTTGTTGCGGCCGCCGGGAGAATGGGGTCGTGACGGCGTGCCCATCGTGTGTGGCGAGGGTCAGCCTCTCGGTGTGCCGTTGAGTTCCGGTGGCCCCTACTTCGGCTTTCTGACCTGTCGCGAAGCACTCGTGCGGCAGTTACCCGGCAGGCTCGTCGGTCGAACACTCGACACGGAAGGCAAGCGGGGCTTTACGCTCACACTGCAGGCGCGTGAGCAGCACATTCGACGTTCTCGAGCGACCTCTAACATCTGCACCAACCAGGGTCTGATGGTGACGGCGGCTACGATCTATATGAGCCTGCTGGGCCCCCAAGGCCTTCGCCACGTCGCGGCCGAATGCTGTGCGAAGACACGCGCTCTGGCGGCGGCTGCGGCCAAAATCGATGGCGTCGAACCGGCCTTTACGGCGCCGCACTTCCATGAAGTCGTGCTGCGCCTGCCGGTGAGTGCGTCCGCGGTCATCGAGGGGATGCGCCAGCAGGGGATACTAGCCGGTATTGCGCTGTCCACCTGGCACCCGGAGCTGCGAAACTGTCTGTTGGCCTGTGCGACCGAGACGAAGACCGATGAGGATATCCACACCTATGTGCAGGCGCTTGGGCAACAGATCGAAGCCTCAGGAGCAGCACGATGAGTGAACCGCTGATATTCGAGCGTGGCCAGCCGGGTCGATCGGCGGGCGCTCAGTTCCCTCGGCACGAGGGCGCCCATGAACTGCCGGCGCAGTTTCTCCGCGACAAGCCACCCCTGCTGCCGGAAGCGTCGGAGTTGGATGTCGTGCGGCACTACACGCGTTTGTCGCAGATGAACTTCTCGATCGACACCCAGTTCTACCCGCTGGGTTCGTGCACGATGAAATACAATCCACGCGGCTGCAACTCATTTGCGATGCTGCCGGGCTTCACGCAGCGGCACCCGTTGGCGCCCGAGAGCTCATCGCAGGGATTCATGGCCTGTCTGTTCGAACTGCAGGAGCTGCTGAAGTCCGTCACGGGCATGTCGGCGTTCTCGTTAACGCCAATGGCCGGCGCCCAGGGAGAACTCGCCGGAATTGCGATGATCCGTGCCTATCATGTCGACCGTGGCGATGTCGGCCGCACGGACATCATCGTTCCGGATGCGGCTCACGGGACGAATCCCGCGACTGCGACGATGTGCGGATGCACGGTCAGCGAAATAGCAACGCGCGCGGACGGTGACGTCGATCTCGATGCTCTACGGGAACTCGTCGGCCCACAGACGGCCGGGATCATGCTGACGAATCCGTCGACCCTGGGGATCTTCGACAGGGGCATCAAGGCGATTGGAGAGATCATCCACGACGCAGGCGGACTCCTCTATTATGACGGCGCGAATCTCAACGCGATACTCGGCAAAGTCCTGCCAGCCGAGATGGGCTTCGACGTCATGCATATCAACCTGCACAAGACTTTCGCAACGCCGCATGGCGGCGGTGGTCCCGGCTCCGGTGTTGTCGGCGCCGGTGAGACGCTCAAGCCTTTCTTGCCCGTTCCCGTCGTCGGCTCGGCATCGAACGGCTATCGTTGGCTCGACGAGTCGGATCGGCCCAAGAGTATCGGCCGCCTGTCGGCATTCATGGGTAACGCCGGCGTCTTGCTGCGAGCCTATATCTATATGCGTCTGCTCGGGCGGGAAGGAATCGGACGCGTCGCCGACTACGCGGTATTGAACGCCAACTATGTCATGGCGCAGCTCGGAAAGGCGGGCTTCGACATTGCGTTTCCCGACCGGCGCGCCAGTCATGAGTTCGTCGTCACGCTCAAGAGGCAAGCGAAGTCAAACGGTGTGAACGCGATGGACTTCGCGAAGGCGCTCCTGGATCGTGGCATACACGCCCCGACAACCTACTTCCCGCTCCTCATTCCGGAGTGTCTGCTGATCGAGCCGACCGAGACGGAGAGTAAGCGAACGCTGGACGAATTCGTCGCGGCAATGACGGAGATTCTCGCCGAGGCGGAAAGTGACGCCGCGCGGTGCAAAGCTGCGCCGGTGACCATGCCGGTGAGACGGCTGGATGATGTGCGCGCGGCCCGACAACTGGACGTTCGATACCAGCCCCCGGAGACGCGCGATAATACGCAAGTCGCCAAACTCGCCGGCGATTAAGCCCGTACTTACGGAGAAAATGAACGTATTACTGGTCACAATCACAACACCAACCGTACAATTGAGCCCTATGAAACGAATAATCACCTATTCCGTGTGCGCGGCCACTGCCGCCGCGACCGTGGCGGCGGCCCAGGAACCGAGCTGGAACGAGACCCTGGAGCAGATCTCGTCCGGGGTGGTCTCTATCCAGGTAGACAGCACTCGAGCCTTCGATACCGAGCGCAATCAGTCCAGCCAGGCGACTGGCTTCGTCGTCGATGCCGAGCGGGGCTTAATCTTGACGAACCGCCATGTCGTCACGCCCGGGCCGGTCGTGGCGCAGGCGATTTTTCTCAATCAGGAGGAAGTGGAACTCGTGCCGCTGTACCGCGACCCCGTCCACGATTTCGGCTTCTTCCGTTACGACCCGAAGCACCTGACATTCATACAGCCGGCTGAGCTGCCGCTGGTTCCGGAGGCTGCTCAGATCGGCCGCGATATTCGCGTTGTCGGCAACGACGCCGGGGAGCAGTTATCGATCCTTGCCGGCACGATCGCGCGGCTTGACCGGCAGGCGCCGAACTACGGGCGCGGTAACTACAACGACTTCAATACATTCTATATGCAAGCGGCGTCGGGTACTTCCGGTGGTTCGTCGGGCTCGCCGGTACTGGACATCGAAGGACGGGTGGTTGCACTGAATGCCGGTGCGAGCAGCCAGGCGGCGTCGAGTTTCTTCCTGCCGCTGGATCGCGTCCGCCGCGCGTTGAGATATATTCAGGAAGGTTTGCCGGTGCCCAGGGGCACGTTACAGAGTGAGTTGGTCCACAAGCCCTTCGCAGAGCTTCGACGGCTCGGCTTGACCGAGCAAACCGAGGCACTGGTTCGCGAGGCCTATCCGGACCAGACTGGGATGCTGGTCGTCGAACACGTCATTCCCGGTGCAGAGGCCGGCGAGTTCTTGAGGTCTGGAGATATACTCGTGCGAATTAACGGCGAGCTGATCGCCGAGTTCGTGCCCGTGGAAGAGACTCTGGACGACAACGTCGGCAACAGCGTTACGCTGATGATAGAACGCGGCGGCGAGACCCTGGAACGGTCCCTGACCGTCGATGACCTGCATCAGATTACTCCGGACGAGTTCATTCAGTATGGCGAGGGTGTATTCAACAACCTGTCCTACCAGCAGGCGCGTCACTTCAATCGGCCAATCTCAGGTGTCTATGTAGCCAATCCCGGATACGTCTTCGGTTCCGCCGCGATCCCGCGGGCAAGCCTGATATTGAGCATCGATGGCGAGGCGATGCGGAGTCTCGACGACCTGGAGCGATTATTGGAGCGGCTTCCAGACGCTCGACGCACGACGGTTCGGTACGTGCAATTCGATGATCCGCGGACGGAGCGGCAGCGCGTCATCACCAACGACCGGGAGTGGTTCCCGGCACAGCGGTGCAAGCGGGATGATGAAACTGGATTATGGCCTTGCCGGGAGCTCGCGCCAGGGCCGCCTGCACAAGTCCGGGAGCCTCAGACTACGACCTTCCCGCCGCAACCGGGGGACCGCTACATACAACGCATCATTCCCTCACTGGTGCTCGTCAACTTCGACATGCCTTATACGGTTTCCGGGGTCTCCGACCGCCACTATTACGGCACGGGTCTGATCGTAGATGCCGAGCGTGGCTTGGTCGTCGTCGACCGCAACACCGTGCCGGTCGCCATGGGTGATGTCCGTATTACGTTCGCGGGCTCCCTGGAGATACCGGGACGGGTGGAGTATGTGCATCCGTTGCACAACCTCTCGATAGTGTCCTACGACCCGGCGCTGATCGGCGCCACCCAGACGCGTAGCGCAGTATTCACGACCGATGAAGTGTTACCGGGTGACCTATTAGCGGTGGTCGGTTTAAAGGCCGACCATAAGTTGTCATCGCAATCGAGCGAGGTCGCCTCGGTAGAGGCTGTAAACTTCCCGTTGTCCCGAACGTTACGGTTTCGTGAGTCGAACCTGGAAGGCATCACACTGGTCAACGGCCCTAACGATTTCGATGGCGTTATCGTCAATCAGCAAGGCAGGGTTGCCGCCTTCTGGGCTACATTCGCTTATCAGACGGGCAGAGAACTGACGCAAGTCAACATGGGGATACCCGCTGAGCTGATCGTCGACATGGTTGCGCGTGTACAGAACGATTCGCCGCTGCGCTCCCTGGAGATCGAGTGGCGCCACATGCCACTGGCGACTGCGAGGAAGTTGGATCTACCCGAGAGTTGGGTCGAGCGCTATGAGTCGCACAACGAACGGCGCCGTCAAGTGCTGGCCGTGGCCAGCGTGGTCGCCGGATCGCCGGCCGCGGAGTTCTTTCGCACCGGCGATATCCTTTTGGGTCTCGACGGGGAGCCGATGAATACGTTCAGAGAAGTCGAGCTGGCGACTCAGCGTCCTGACGTCGAGGTGACCGTGTTCAGAGACGGCCGCGAAGTGACCGAGCGGGTCGGCACGGTCGAGCTCAGCGGGGAAGGTCTTCAACGCGTCGTCTTGTGGGCCGGGGCGCTCGTACAGACGCCACATCGGGCAATTTCGGCGCAGCGCGGCATCGATTCTCAAGGAGTCTATGTCGCCTATTTCGCTTTCGGTTCTCCCGCGAGTCGCTCGGGGCTTTTTGCAGGAAGGCGCATCATCGGCGTCAATGGGCAGCCGACACTCGACGTAGACAGCTTCCTGGAAGCGGTCGACGGGCTGGGGGATCGTGTCTCGGTCAGACTCAATACCGTGACGTGGAACAGCGTGCCGCAAGTCATCACGCTCAAGCTGGATAATCACTATTGGCCGAGCTACGAGTTGCGACGCGAAGACGACGGGTGGCGGCGCTACGAGCTGTAGTAACACCAGGATACGGGCCGAATAATAAAGCGGAGCGACCGATTCCCGTGACGGAGGTCCTTGGCCGTTAGCCCAGCTTCGGCCAGAGTTCCCCTCAATGGGACACACGATGAACTGCGTAAAATCAACGGCAGGCCTGGCCTGTTTTTTCCTGTGGGTTGGACTCACGAACCCGACGCACGCGCAGCGTCTGTACAAATATCAGGACGCGAACGGCATGTGGGTCTACTCCGATCGACAGCCGGAGGATGGCCAGCAGTATCAGGAAGAAACGCTACTGCGCTCCTCGGATACGCCCGAAGTCCGAGTGTCTCAGCGCCCGACGGCCGACGGGTTGAGCCTGTTCGCTGACAACACCTACTACAGTCCGGTCCAGATCGCCTACCAGCTCGCGTCGATGGAAAACCTCGCACCGGACACGCCGGAGACGGGCGACATGGTGTTGCCGGCGCGAAGTGAGACCGAACTCCTGTTCATCATGCGCGGCGACGTCACGCTGCCGATGAGTTTCGAGTACCAGTTCCAATACATTCCTGGCGATCCCGCCGCGCGCCACGAGCCTCAGGAGTTATACAGGCTCCCGTATGCGTCAGCCGAGAGCTTTCATGTATCGCAGGCGTATCCGGATCAGGCGACCCACGCCGACCCGGCCAGTCTTTATGCAATCGATTTTCAGATGCCCGTCGGTTCCGGCGTCTACGCGGCGCGGCGCGGAATCGTGATCGAGGTCGCCAGTGATTTCTATCAGTCGGGTACGGACCGCGATATCGATGGCCCGCGCGCGAACGTCGTTCGCGTGCATCACGACGATGGCACGATGAGTCTTTACGCCCATCTGAACTGGAACTCGATTCGTGTGGTGCCGGGCCAGCGAGTCGAACGCGGCGAGTATCTCGCGGCCTCGGGCAACACGGGATTCAGTACGGGCCCTCATCTACACTTCGCGGTCCAGAGAAATCAAGACGGCGCCATCGTTTCGATCCCGATCCAGTTCGCGGGGATCGATGGCAGGGCCGTAACGCTCCACGCCGGAGATCAGCCAACGGCCTACTGATGGCCGAGGAAGCCGCACCGAGACATGCCACGTTCTCGATCGTGTCCGGCGGCCAGACGGGCGTCGACCAGGGGGCACTGGATGCGGCATCGGATCGCGGCGTCAGTTGCGGGGGTTGGTGTCCCGAGGGGCGTCGCAGCGAAGCGGGCATGATTCCCGCCCGCTACCCGGTTCGCGAGCTGGCCGGCTCAGGCTATTCTGAACGCACGCGGCAGAACGTCGTCGATTCCGACGGCACGGCGATCATATTCAACGCGCTACTCGAGGGTGGTACACGGCTGACGGCAGAGTACTGTGAGCAAGAACGCAGGCCCCACGTACTAATCGATGCAGCAACGTTGAGTCGAGCCGAGTCGGTTGAGGTGTTGGGAAGCTTTATCCGCGATAACGACATTGACGTGTTGAATGTCGCCGGACCGCGCGCGAGCAAATGGCCCGACGCGCACGCAGTCACGCATGCTTTGCTGACTGAGCTTCTCAAGTGCGGGTAGGAGCGACGGCCTCGTCGCGATCTTTCGCCGCGACAAATCGCGGCCAGGCGGCCGCTCCTACAGCCATGTTCCGGAAGCGCGGGTAAGAGCGACCGGCTTGCTGGGGACGCATTCGGATAGTTCTTGCGAGCGTCGTGGGCGACGAGCGTGCCCGGGACGGCCTACAGCGACGAGCTCACGAGTCGAGCCGAGCCAGGGACGGCGAGGCGAGATTGAGTCTCGCAAGAACTATCCGAATGCGTCCCCACGGCGGTTAGCGTCGTGAGGCGTACCCAGCGTCGCGGCAAACTCCTCGAGACTCGTGACGGGTGCGCGGCATACCGTACCCTCGCAGACGTAGGCGACGGCGTCGCCCTTGGGGGCACGCTCCTCCAGGAGACCAGGCAGCGATTCTTCAGCGCTGCCGATGACGAAGCTCATTCTGCCGGGGTTGTAGCCGGCATTGGCATGCCGCTGCCAGTCCACGAGCGTATCCGGATCCCCACGCATGACGATGACCTCCGGTGGCGACAAGTACGCCCGCAGGGTCTGCAGGAGCGTGCCATGCGCTTGCGGGTACTCTTGCAGCGCGGGCCAGGCGGCGCGCAGTGTTCGTTCTGCCGCTTCGATATAGCGCGTTTCACCCACCAGATGTCCCAGTCGAAGCAGCACCCGGGCCGCGATGCCGTTACCCGAGGGTGTCGCCTCGTCGGAATACGGTTTGGGTCGATGGATCAGAGCCTCGTGATCGTCGGCAGTGAAAAAGAAGCCCCCATTCGGATCGTCGAATCGCACGAGCAGCACATCGACGAGCTGGCAAGCGAAGGTCAGGTAATCGGATCTCCATCGGTGTTGCAGGAGCTCCATGAGACCGTCGGCAAGGAAGGCGTAGTCATCGAGGTAGGCTGGGAATTGCGCCCGTCCGTCCTTGAAGCTCGCGAGCAGTCGCCCATCGCGCCACATCTGAGAATGGACGAAGTCTGCCGAGCGGCTCGCGGAGTCGGCCAGGTCGTCCCTGTCCAGTGTTCGAGCCGCACGGGCCATTGCTTTGATCATCAAGCCATTCCAGGACGCGAGAATTTTCTCGTCTCGTGCGGGCCAGACTCGCGAGTTGCGACTCGCCAATAGTTTCTTGCGCGCCGATTCGAGCGCTTTCGTCGCACGACCAGGCGACCTCCCGGCGTCGAGGTCGTCTACCGGGACGGCCACATGGAGATGCCATGCCTCGCCCTCGAAGTTGGCATCGAGGTTCAGGCCGTAATGCTCACGTGCAACCTTGCTCTCCTTTTTCGTGAGCAGCTCGTCGAGCTGAGCGGGCGTCCAGAGATAAAAACGACCCTCTTGTCCCTCGGAATCTGCGTCCAGTGTGGAGTAATAACCGCCGTCCGGATCTTGCATGTCGCGTATGACCCAGTCGGCCGTTTCACCCGCTATGCGGCCGAATAAGGCTTCGCCAGTGGCCGCATAACCGTCGCCGTAGACCGCCAGCAGCGCCGCGTTGTCGTAGAGCATTTTCTCGAAGTGCGGAATCGCCCAGCGCTGATCGACCGAGTATCGATAGAAACCTCCGCCCACCTGATCATAGAGCCCGCCCGTCGCCATCCGCGATAGGGTCAGCGTCGCCATGTACCGTGCATGCAGGTCCGGTTCCGCAGTTTCCGCTGTCGCGCGCCAGGTCGAGAGCAAGGCCTCGATATTGGTTGGGTGAGGAAACTTGGGCGCCCCGCCGAAGCCGGCGTATTCGGGGTCGAAGGACTCCTCGAGCTGCTTACGTGCCAGTCGTAGCGGCTCCTCCGTGAGCTCGGCCGAACCGCTGCTTCTTGAGGACGGGTCGAGGTTCGCGAGGGCAGTCTGCAGGATTCTGCCCTGGCTTTCGATCTGGCCTTCGTGACTGCGGGAAAACGACTCTATTCTTGTCAGGATTTTTTGGAACTGTTCCCTCGGGAAGTAAGTGCCGGTGAAGATCGGCAAGTGGCCGTCGGCGGTCAGGAAGACCGTCAGCGGCCAGCCGCCCGGGCTGCGGGAGATTAACTGGTGGGCGCTCTGGTAGATCTTGTCCAGGTCTGGGCGTTCCTCGCGGTCGACCTTGATATTGATGAACAGACTGTTCATGAGCTTCGCGGTTTTCTCGTCCTCGAAGCATTCATGGGCCATCACATGGCACCAATGACAGGCCGAATAGCCGATCGAGAGCAGGATCGGCTTGTTCTGCTGCCGGGCGCGCTGCAGCGCCTTATCGTTCCACGCGAACCAATTAACGGGGTTATCGGCGTGCTGCAGAAGATAAGGGCTGGTCTCGTTTGCCAGCTCGTTCGCCATACATCAACTATAGCAGCAGGTGCCGCTAGCTCCCGCCCGGGTCCGCAACTAAACTATCGCGGTCGTGTTCACCTATCCTGACATCGATCCCATTGTGTTCGGAATCGGCCCGCTCCAGGTGCGCTGGTATGGACTGATGTATTTGGGCGGATTCCTGCTGGGCTGGATCGGTGCGCGTGTCAGGGCGAAACGCCCGGAGAGCCCCTTCTCCCCCGCGCTAGTCGATGACCTGGTCTTCTATGTTGCGCTCGGCGTCATTCTCGGCGGGCGAGTCGGCTACATGCTGTTCTATAACTTTGGCAGTTTGATTGAGAACCCGCTCAATCTCGTCAAGGTTTGGGAGGGAGGCATGTCGTTTCACGGCGGATTGCTGGGGGTGATCGTCGCGCTGGGGTTATTCGCCCGGCGCGTCAAGCAGCCATACTTTGTGGTGACCGATTTCATTGCGCCCTGGATAGCACCGGGGCTGGGTCTCGGCCGCATAGGAAACTTCATCAACGGTGAATTATGGGGTGCGGAGACGAATCCTGACGCGTTCTGGGCGGTCATCGTCGATGGCGTTCCGCGTCACGCGACCCAACTGTACGAGGCCGCGCTCGAAGGGCTATGCTTGTTCTTGATTCTTTGGAGTTTCTCGATACGGCCGCGACCGATACGTGCCGTCTCCGGCCTGTTCCTGGTTTGCTACGGGATTTTTCGCATTGCAATCGAGTTCGTCCGTCTACCCGATCAGCACCTGAACGAGGCTGCGGACGGCTACCTTGCGTTCGGCTGGCTCACCATGGGCCAGGTATTATCGACACCGATGATTCTGGTGGGCATCGTGTTGTTGTGGCTCGCCTATCGAGCTGATTCTTTGTATAGAGAGACAGGCTGAATGAAGCAGTATCTGGATTTGCTTAGGGAGATTCGTGACCATGGTGTTCGCAAGGCCGACCGAACCGGTACCGGGACGCTGAGTGTGTTCGGTCATCAGTTTCGCTGCGATCTGGATGCGGGGTTTCCCGTGTTGACCACCAAGAAGTTGCACTTGAGATCCATCATTCACGAACTATTGTGGTTCCTGAACGGCGATACCAACATCGCCTATCTCAACGCGCACGACGTCAAGATCTGGGATGAGTGGGCAGACGCTTCGGGAGACCTGGGACCAATCTATGGAGCCCAGTGGCGAGCCTGGCCGACGGCTAACGGCGGGCACATCGATCAGATCGAGCAGGCGCTGCGGCTGATAAAAGACGAGCCTAACTCGCGGCGTATTATCGTCAGTGCCTGGAATGTCGCCCAGCTAAGCGAGATGGCTCTATCTCCTTGTCATGTGTTGTTTCAGTTCTACGTAGCGGAAGGCAGGCTGTCCTGCCAGCTATCTCAACGTAGCGCGGACGTCTTCCTCGGCGTGCCGTTCAATATCGCGTCCTATGCGCTGCTGATCATGCTCATGGCGCAGCAGACTAAATTACGGCCAGGGGAACTCGTGTGGACAGGTGGCGATTGCCATCTCTACCTCACTCATCTTGAGCAAGCCGATGAGCAACTGGCGCGAGAACCGCTGCCGCTTCCAAGGTTGGTCATTAAACGCAAGCCGAAATCTCTGTTCGAATATCGCTACGAGGACTTCGAGCTCATCGATTATCGCGCGCACGCCCACATTCAGGCGCCGGTAGCCGTGTGATCTGTTAATCGACGGAGTCAGGGACTGCGGCTCCGGCGCAGGCGACCGCGATCGGCTCCCCGGCAGGTTCCATGGGCACCGCAGTGAGAGAGCCACCCCAGACGCAGCCGCTATCCAATGCCGTGATGTTGGCGCGACGACTAAGTCCCAGAGAGGACCAGTGGCCGAACACGACATGGGTCGCCTCGCTCGGTCGTCCGGGGAACTCGAACCAGGGGACGAGATGAGCGGGCTGCGTGCCGGGGGGTCCCGTGTGTTCGAAGTCCAGGTCGCCTTGCTCGTTGCAATACCGCATGCGAGTCAACGCGTTAATCGTGTAACGCAGTCGGTCGGCACCCTGATGATCGGCGGACCAGGCGCGCGGCTCGTCACCATACATTTTCTTCAGTGCACTGGCCCAGTTCGGCCCGCGCAGGCGCTCGGAAATCTCGCCGGCGCGCGCGACGGCGTCACTGACTGACCAGGTCGGCGGCAGGCCCGCGTGGACCAGGAGCCAGTTTCGCTTCGCGTCATGATAGAGCAGCGGTCGAGATCTCAGCCAGTCGAGAAGGTCTGCGGCATCGGGCGCCGCGAGAACCGCCTGGAACGTATCATCGTCGCCGCGTTTGCGTACACCGACCGCTGTCGCGAGCAGATGCAGGTCGTGATTTCCCAGGACCGTCGTTGCGTTGTCGCCGAGGTTTATGACTTCGCGCAACACGTCCAGAGAATCGGGTCCGCGATTGACGAGATCTCCGACCAGCCACAGATGATCGCGTTCGGGCTTGAATGAGATTGCACGCAACAGCTCGGTAAACGCCTGGCCGCAACCCTGTATGTCGCCGATCGCGTAGAGGGTCACGAGCGCTCCAGGTTCGCCAGCTTGGCGAACTCCTCCGGGTGCAATGTCTCGGGGCGGGCGCCAGGATCGATCCCTACCGCAGCAATTTGTTCTTTGTTCAGCCATCCCTTGAGCGCTCGCCCCAGCGTCTTTCTGCGCATGGAAAATGTCAGGGCCACGAGTTCAGTGAATCGACCGATATCGGCGACCGGGAACCGTGGCTCGATCTGTGTCCGCACCCGGACTAGCCTGGACCGTACTCGCGGCGCGGGCGAGAAAGCGCCCGGGCCGATCTCGAAGCATGTCTCCGTCTGCGCCCAGAGCGCAAGCATCACGGTCAGGCGACCGTAATCCTTACCGCCGGGCGCCGCCGTCATTCTCTGAGCGACCTCTTTCTGTAGCATCAGATGCATGTCTTCGATTGCTGCCCGGTGTTTCAGCAGATGAAACAGCAGGGGCGTTGAGATGTTGTATGGCAGGTTACCCACGACTCGTAGCGATGCCGGTGTCGGTGCCAGCGAAGAGAAGTCGAACTTCAGCGCATCACCGCGGTGCAGAATCAGCTTCCCGGCGTTGGGAGCCAGGCGGGCGAGGTGATCAGCCATGCGGTCGTCGATTTCGATCACGTGCAGGGCTCGAAGTTCATGCAACAACGGAAACGTCAATGCGCCTTGCCCGCCACCGATCTCGACCATGCAGTCTGCACGCTGAGGAGAAATCGTGGCCACCAATCTGTCGATGACCGTCGGGTCATGCAGGAAGTGTTGCCCGAGTCTCTTACGGGCTCGCGGCGGCATCAGGGGCCTCGTTCTGAGGCCAGCTCGCATGCCACGCGGATGGCCTCTCGCAGGCTACCGGGTTTCGCTCGGCCGGTACCCGCCAAGTCGAGCGCAGTACCATGATCGACCGAGGTGCGGATGATCGGTAGCCCGAGCGTGATATTGACTACCTCACCGAAGGCGAGGGCCTTGATAACCGGCAGGCCCTGATCGTGATACATCGCAAGCACGGCGTCGCATCGCTCGAGCGCGTCCGGTGTAAACGCCGTATCCGCCGGCACTGGGCCGAGCAGCGACAGGCCGCGCTCTGCCAGGTCTCGCATGACGGGCTCGATGATCTCCTGCTCTTCGTGCCCCAGTACACCGCTCTCTCCGGCGTGAGGATTGAGCCCGAGTACGGCGATGCGCGGGGCGCTAAGCCGAAAACGGTCTCGAAGTTCTCTGTCCAGCACGATGAGTACCCGCTCGATTCGCTCGCGGCTGATTTCCTTCGCTACCCGGGCGAGCGGCAAGTGCGTGGTCGCCAGAGCCACGCGAAGCTTTCCGGAGGCAAGCATCATGACGGGTGTCGGGGTTGCAGTCGCCTCCGCCAGGAATTCCGTATGGCCGGTGAACGAAATTCCCGCGGCGTTGATGACGCTTTTGTGCACGGGTGCTGTCACCAGGGCCGCGTTGCTTCCTTCAACACAGAGCGCGACGCCCTGTCGCAGCAGTTCAAGAACGTAAGCGGAGTTTGCCGTATCCAGGTTGCCGGGTTGAACCGCTGCCGGCGCAGCGATGTTGAGTACCTGTATCAGGCCCGCGGCATGTGGCTCGACTTCGTGCGGGCCGGCAACCGTACGCACGGTGACATCCAGGTGAAGGTCGGCGATACGTGCCGCGAGCACGTCCGCATCGGCGAGTGTCAGCAACCGCGCCGGCAGATCTTCTGCCGCCAGCATTACGCAGATATCGGGCCCGATGCCGGCCGGCTCGCCGGAACTCAAGAATATGATCGGAAGTTGTGAGCTCAAGACCTGGCAGGTTGCTATAGGCGATACTCGACGAAAGCTTGGTCTCTTAGCCGCCGCAACCAGAGCTCTCGTTCCTCCTCCACCTTGCTCTCACGGATCTGATCGGCGCATCTCTGCTCCTTGATCTCTTCCGTCGTGTCGTAAGTGCGGCTGTCCGTTACCTCGACGATGTGCCAACCGAACCGAGTCTGAAACGGCTCGCTGAGTTCATCGAGTTCCAGCGAGTCAAGCACCTGCTCGAACTCGGGCACGAACACACCGGCCTCGACCCAACCGAGATCGCCATCTTCTACGGCGGAGCCCGGATCCTCGGACACGGACTGAGCGATGGGCCCGAATTCGTCACCCGCCAGCAGCTGTTCCCGAATGCCGAGCAGTCTCTGCTGCACGGCGTCGTCGTCCATGATTTCGTTCGGACGCAGGAGAATATGCCGCACTCTGATCTGATCGACGATAACGACCTGTGCGCCCCGCGTCTCATTCAGGCGCACGATATGGAAGCCGCTACCACTCTGGAGTGGCTCTGAGACCTCCCCCGGCTCCATCGCGAGAACGGAGTCGGTAAACAGTGTCGGCAGCTCGTAGCCTTTACGCCAACCTAGGGCGCCGCCCTCCAACGCCGCCTGGCCATCGGAGAAGGTAATCGCGAGCTGCGAGAACTCCTCACCGGCGTCGAGCCGGTCGTAGACCTCCGCTACCTGCGCTGTGGCGTCCTTGACCGCATCTTCCGTCGCATTCGCAGGCAAGCCGATGAGGATGTGCGAGATATCGTAGTCGACGTCCTCGGCGAGGCTTGTGGAGCTGCGTTGGAGGCAGAGCCCCATCTCGCGCGGAGACACGACAATGCCGGCGTAGACATCGCGTTGCTGGAGCTGGTCTAAAACCATCTGTTCGCGAGTGTCCTGGCGGTACATCGCATAGTCGATGTTCTCAGCCGCGAGTGCGCTGGGTAGAGATTCGAGCGTCAAGCCAATACCCTGCGCAACCGACGTCAGCGCCTGGTTCAGCATCTCGTCGTTGATGAGAATGCCGAATCGCTCGGCGCGCTGCAGCTGTATCTGGTGGAGGATCAGTTGCTCCAGTACCTGCTCTTCAAGCACCGACAGCGGTGGCGGAGGTTGCCGCTGCTCAGGTAGCACGTCGAGTTGGGATATGCGTATATTCTCGATGACCAGAGCGACGCGCGACGCGAGTTCACTCTTTAGAACGACGCCGTTATCGACAACGGCAGCCACGCCATCCAAGAGTTCACCGGTCCCGCCCAACTCTCGTGTCTGTGACCAGCCCCGGTTCGCCGAGACGCTCAGGAGGGTCAAGAACACGGTAGAATAAAGTATATGTTTCAATTGGTTACAGCGTATTGCCTGGTCTCTGATAGCCAAGAATACCACGATCCAGCAGCTCCTCCGGGGAGCCGCCTTCATCCGAGAAGCCTCTGAGCTGGAGCTGCACCGAGAAGGATCTGTCCGACTCTCCTGTGCGACGGCTGATATAGCGCCTGGCGACCAGGCGCAGCCGCCAACAGCAGGCCTCGTATTCCCAGCCGAGGAACCGGTCGAGGGCTTCCTCGTCAAGGAAGGAGTAGCTGTAGTGTCCGATGACTCGCCAGCTCTGCCCGACCGGCCAGACCAGCGACACGTCGCCCTGCTCCAACAGGCCTTCACGAAAACGATAGGAGAAGCCCGCGTATCGATCCTCCTGGGGCGCGAATCGGACGGTGGTCTCCGCGACAGAGGTGGTCTTGGTTGCACTGTCCCACTGATAGCCGACCTCCAGCCCCCAGGCCTCGGACAGGTTGATGGACGCTTCGGCAATGTAGTCCGAGGAATTCGAACTTCTCGGCGGACTGCCCGGCAAAGTCACACGCGTCGGGCTAAAGAAGCGTGTCCGTCCCAGTGTCGCCGACATTCGCTCTCGGCCATTCCGACTGTCGATCAACCGGGTCGTGACGCCCAGGCTCAGCGCATCGGTATCGGCGATTCGATCCGGGCCGACATATTGATATGGATCAAATAACTGCACGAGATTGGCATCCGGATCGATCGTGTCGAAGATCGGGATGTCGGATTGATCCTCGAACGGCACGTAAACGTAGAGCGCCCGCGGCTCGATCGTTTGTATCCAGTTCCTGTCCCCCCCCGGTTCCCGCTCGAAGATCAGTCCCGCGTCGACACTGGCGACGGGTAGCGTTCGTGAGATCGTGTCTCGCCCTCCGGGTGTGACGTCGTCCAACCGATAATTGGTCTGCCGCAGGGCGACAGCGGGGGTCAGGAACATGCCGGGCCGCGCAAAGGAAAGCCCAAACTTTTCAGCCAAGTCCAGACGCCAGCCGGTCACGCCGACGTCACGATCGAATCGCACCAGCTCATTTGTCGACTCGAATTGAAAGACCTTCCCCAACCATCGACCGTTGAACAAGATTCGCGGGACACGCTCATAGGGTTGGTCATCCGGCGCAATCAGAGGGTCGATCGTCTGGTAGTCCTGGAAGCGTGCGAGTAGAGACCACGCCGGGGCCCGATAGCCAATATCCACGTACCGATTAAGGTGAGTCTGACTTGCGACTGTCTGACTGGTACCCAGATCCTCGAAGTAATTCGGATCGGAGACCTCGGAAAGGTTCGCGACGACACGCCAGCCCTGATCGAGCAGCGTCTCGTGGTCGTAAGTCCAATAGCTGCGCGTGGTGTTCGTCTCAGAATCATCCGGCAGATATTCGAAACTCAGCCGTCCGTCACTGCGCGGAAGAAGGTAGCGAAATTCCGTGTTCAACTGTAATCCACGCTCACTCATGTAGCGCGGCTCCAACGTCATGTCATAGTTCGGTGCAAGATTGAGGTAGTACGGCACCGAGATGTCGAGGCCGGTTCGATCCCGTTTCGAGAACCTCGGAGTGAGCAGGCCACTCTTGCGGCGGTCATCGATCGGGAACGTCATGTACGGCGTCCACAGTATGGGAACGCCCTTGAATCTGAGCTTGACGCCGCGAGCAGTGCCGAAGCCTTCGTCCACGTCCAAACTGATATCCGATGCCAGCAGCTCCCAATCGGTCTGGCCTTCGGGGCAGGTCGTAAAAGTCACCGACGACAACGCCATCGTTCGGTCGCTGCTAATGTGGATTGTGTCGGCGGAGCCACGCGCCGGCCGTGCTGGAATGTTGAAACCGGCGCCGGTGAACCGGATCTCTTCATTCCCGGTGTCAATCTCGGCTTCCTCGCCGTATACGGTGACATCGGGGTCGGTATAAGAGACAGCGCCACGCGCCTCGATCCTTTGCTCTGCGCGATCATAGGTTGCACTCTCAGCCGAGATGCTGCGGTCGCCGTAACGAAATTCGACCTGGTTGAAAAACTCCACGCCTTCCTCGCCGGAAAGGTCGACCTGTCCAGCGGTGATCTCCACTCTGGTCGGTTCCTCGGAGTCCTGAGCGGAGCCGTCCTGGGAGGGTTCCGCCGGCGGGCTAACCTCGACCAGCCCGCACGCCAGGTCCTGTCCCCAAACCGCGGCCGGCGTAGAGATCGTGACCCAGGCGATGAACGTTAAACTTTTCTTGGGGACCACAAGGCTCGGGTCGGGCAAACGATTACAATGGCACAGTTCTTTTATTGCTTCAACGAATTGGGCAGGAGACCGGAAGTGCTGGATGAGCTACAGTCGACCACGCCGTCGCCGGTGTGTTCGAGCCCCGGTCGATCGCGATGAAGGCGATGATCCTGGCCGCCGGTCGCGGTGAACGTCTCGGCGAGCTCACCGCGGAGAGACCCAAACCGTTGCTGGAAGTCGCAGGCGAGAGTCTGATCGAGAGACACCTCAGGCGCCTGCACGCGGCGGACGTGACGGACATCGTCATCAATCTGTCGTATCTCGGCGAGCAGATTCGGGCCGCGCTCGGAGATGTCTCGCCGTGGGGCCAAACCATCAGCTACAGTGAAGAAGGAGTGCCGGCCCTCGAAGTAGGGGGTGGCATCATCCATGCGCTGCCGTTGCTGCGGCCGAACCCTTTTGTCGTCGTCAACGCGGATGTCTTCACGGACTTCGACTTCGCGACGCTGCGTTGTGAGCGATGCGATGGACGCGTGATGCTCGTGCCCAATCCTCCGCATCATGAGCAAGGCGATTTTGGCCTGGCATCGTCCGGCGCGGTCACGCTTACGTCGCCATTTCTGACTTATGGCGGCGTGGCGATATTTGCGCCGGCGCTTTTCGACGGTGTCGAGCCGGGACGTCAACCGCTTCGCCCGATTCTCGAAGCCGCCATTCGCCGCGGTGCGCTCGAAGGATTCTGCCATACGGGCATCTGGCAGGATGTCGGGACCCCGGAGCGGCTCGCCGCGATTCGCGAGCAGTTGGATAAGCCAGGAACGGAGTAGGTCCGAAAATGTAGGAGCGGCCGCCGCTCCCACACTAAGCCTGGCTGTCTCATGTGCCGGACCTGGTGTATGGTTCAGCGCGCAGGACGCCCGACGGAAGCCTGCTCCGTATTAATCATCTGCTCCCAGAAGAATCACGAATGGTCTCTCGAGTCCTAGCGACCCGAAGTTTTAGGATCTACCTTATCGGTAGCACGTTCTCGTTGCATGGGCTCTGGATCCAACGCGTGGCCGTCGGTTGGCTCGCGTGGGAGCTGACTGGCTCCGAAGTGTGGCTGGGGCTCATCGCGCTAGCGGAGTTTTTGCCGACCATTCTGTTCGGGCCGTTCTTCGGCGTCTGGGCGGATCGCCTCAACCGCAAGATGGTGGCGTACATCGCGAACGTCCTGAGCATCACTCTGTCCACATTGCTGTTTGCGCTGACAGCTATGGGCCTGATCGACATCTATCTGCTTTGGGTGATCACGGCGTTCGTCGGCATCGTGAGCAGTGCGTTCCAGCCCGTGCGAATGTCGTTGATTCCGAGCCTGGTCCCCCGGGAACTGCTCTCCGAGGCCGTGGCCGCTCAATCGATTGTCTTCAATGTCTCGAGATTTATGGGCCCGGCGCTGGCGGGAGTCGCGATCGCAACAATGGGGCTAGCGTCGGCTTTCGCGCTCAACGCGATCTCCTACCTTGCGATGATCGCGGCCCTGCTGCTGATTGAACTCCGGACGAAGCGCTCCGGTGGCACGAAGAGCCATTTTTTCGCGGAGCTCCGGGATGGCATCGTCTACACGATTCAACACGCGGCGATTCGTCAGCAATTACTGATCGTGGCGCTCTCAGCGCTGTTCGGCCGAGGCGTTATCGTGATGCTGCCGGCGTTCGCGGGCGCCGTCTTCGGCGGGGGCAGCAGCACGCTGGCGACGCTGACTTCTGTCTCGGGAGCGGGGGCGGTGGTCGCCGGCATCTGCCTGACTCGCCTCGGTGCGGGCGTGCGCCTGCTTCGGTGGACCGTACTTGCCACCGTGGTAACCGGCCTGTTGATGGTTGGGCTTGGAGTGACGCAGAGCTACGCTGCAGGCATCGCGTTGGTCGCAGCGCTGGGCTTTGCTCTGACGCTGGTCGGCATCGGCTCCCAGACGCTCATACAGACGACGGTGGCGGAAGAGATGCGTGGTCGCGTGTTAAGTCTATGGGCTGCAGTGGCTTTCTCCGCTCCCGCTCTCGGCAGCGTGATGATCGGAGCGGTCGCGGCTCGCATTGGCATTGGGACTACGACGTTGTTGAGCGGGCTGCTGTGCTCGGTCCTGGCAATCCTGTTGACATGGCATGTCTACTACTCGACTCGAGCGGAGTCGCTGGCCGGTTCCGTGGGCCCGTCCGACTAGTATCCAACCTGCGGAGTCGTTAGGATCGAAGCCATCCCGGCTCCTGATGATCATGCGATGAAATCTGTGGTATCGGCAGACAAAACGGCGGCGTGGCTTATGGCTATCTGGTTGGGCGCAGCAGGATCCACCGTGAGCGCTCAGGGCTTCGAAGAGATCTCTTATCCGACAGCCGACGGTGGTCTCGTTTACGGCAACCTGTACGGAGACGGGCAGCATGCGGTCTTGCTCGCCCACGGTGCAGTCTTCGACAAGGAGAGTTGGGACGGTCTCGCTCAGGACCTCTTGGCCGAGGGGCATCAAGTGCTTGCCATCGACTTTCGGGGCTATGGCAAATCGAAGGCAGGTCGTTCACGCAATGCGCTGGATCAAGACGTCCTCGCGGGAATTCGTTATCTCCACGACGAGGGATCGGAGCGTGTCTCCGTGATCGGCGCCAGCATGGGCGGCGGCGCCGTAGCGCAGGCGGCCGTCGACGTCGAACCGGGCGAGATAGACAAGCTGATTCTTCTGGCCGGCGTGCCCATCTCGACCCCGGAGCGAATGCAGGGCGACAAGCTATTCATTGTGTCTCGCGGGGATTCGCTGCGGAGTGCCGTCGAGGGTCAGTACGAGCGCGCCGGCGAGCCGAAGGATCTGACCGTGCTTGCCGGTAGTGCGCACGCCCAGCACATCTTCAGGTCCCGTGGACGCGGCGAGGAACTGACGGCGATCATCGTGGCCTGGCTCGCCGACGACTAGCCGCCCGTTGCGTGGCGTACGACCCCTGGTGTCGGTGAATCGCAGTTAGTGGGTGATGGCGTAGATCACGTAGTTGATCGCGAAGCGATACGCTAACGCCGTCATGGGCTCCGGGTATTGGGGTGTGTCGGCGTGTTCCCAGGCGTCGCCCAGATCCATGTTGAAGTTGATGGCGACCATGAGGCGCCCGTGATCATCGTAGACACCGCGCCAGTGTGGCACGACGCCATCTTCCTCCCAGGTGCGTCCACTGTAGAGAAAGCGGATTCCTGGAATCTGCACACGCTGATCGAGATCGTAGAGAACATGTAGGACTTCGTCGTCCTCGGGTATCTCCAGTATGGGGCGATCGGGAAAGACACGCACCATCGTCGCCAGGAAACCGGCCCACTCGCGGGTGCCGTGAAAGTCATCGACCATGAGGAATCCGCCGCGCAGCAGGTACTCCCTGAGTCGAGCCGCTTCATAGTCATCGAGGTACCAGCCACCGACTTCCACGGCATAGAGCCACGGGTAGTTGAAAATTGCGTCGTCGCTGAGGCGGATCTGACGCCCGCCATCGCCGTTGTATCGACTCACTATGGCGCCGTCGATGCGCGTCAAGCGGGTCAGGCCCTGCATAAAATGAAACTCGGCGTCGGGCCAGTCGATCGTCCAGCGTGGGCGCCGGCCACCGTAGCTGTAGCCGTAGCCACCGCCCCCGCCGCCGTAGATCAGGCGCGCGAACTGAAACTCCGCGGTGGGTTGCGTGGTCGCAGGCGCCGACTCCTGAGCCGCAACGAGCGGCGCGCCGCTTGCCAGAATCACGCTGGCACACACGATGGTCGCGGTCGATCTATCCATATGCGTAGCTAGCCAGGCCTTACACGGCGATGTCAACGAAGCCGGTCACCCTTGAGTCAATTCCTGGAGCTGTCCGAGCGGCCGTAGAGCCTCACGGTCTCTGCGAGAAATCTTTTCCTAGACGGCAGGTCGAAAATGATACCATCCTCCCGTATGCGGCGGTTTCGGCGTCATTACGAGCCGGGCCAGAAGTATGAATCACGATGGGAGAGGGCAGTTGCGAAGTGCCTCTGCTCGTGTCCCGTGTTATGCCCGTCAACCGGTTCAGCGTGCGGCGTGGCACTTGTCCCGCGTCGCGTGGTCACACGATATTGACGGTGTAGCCCGGTAGGTCGTCAGACTTGTTCGAATTACTCTTCAAATATTCCCGCACTACCTTCGAGCAGGGCGAATTCCTGTTCGCCAGCGGCTGGCCGGTTTGGCTCTTGGTGGTGGCGAGCCTCGCCGTGATGGCCGCCGTCGGCTACAGCCTCATGCAACGCCGTGATTCGCTTAACGTAGGAAAGCTGATCGTCCTGGCGGGTATTCAGACCGCCATGCTGACGCTCGTGTTGGTGCTCCTCTGGCAGCCGGCATTGTCCAGCGACAGGCTCCGCTCAGAGGACAACTCTGTCGCCCTGCTCATCGATACGTCCGCGAGTATGAGTTACGGAGAGGCGGGAGAGTCCCGCCTGCAGCAGGCCGTTGCCGCACTGAACGACGGCGTGCTGGAAGATCTCTCGGCCGATCTCGAGACTCGGTTGTACGCATTCTCTAGAGATTCGATGACCATCGACAGCCTGGAGCAGATGCCGCCACCCGGACCGGCAACCCGCTTGGGCGATGCGCTGCTCGGCGTCCTGCGAGAGGCCCGCGCATCGGCGCTGGGAGCCGTGGTGCTGATCAGTGATGGAGCCGATAACTCCAACGAGTTGAATACGGCCCGGCTCGCCGAGATTGCGGGCTTCGGCGTGCCGGTGCACACGGTCGGTGTCGGGCGGGAGTCCATACCCGAGGACATCGAGCTCGAGAGTGTCAGCATGACGACGCAGGTGATGGCCGGATCCCGTGTCAGCGCCCAGGTCAGTCTGCGTCACGCGGGGGCCGGTTCCGCCATGATCAAGGTCTACGACGGCGATGCCATTCTCGCCGCCGAAGAGTTGGCGCTCCCCGGCCGTGACGGCGTCACGACGCATTGGGTAGATTTCGACGTCGGTGAGGCGGGTATAAAGGATCTGCGTTTCGTCTTGGACGCGATTCCCGGTGAGCGTAATACCGTCAACAACGTTCAGTATCGTGTGATCGAGGTTCCGGCGGAACGGCGTCGAATCCTCTATGTCGAGGGCGAGCCTCGCTGGGAATATAAATTTATCCGGCGGGCCGTAGAGGAGTCTTCTCCCATCCGCCTGGCGAGCCTGCTGCGAACGACGCCGAATAAATTCTATCGTCAGGGCATCGACGACCCGACCGAGCTCGAAAACGGGTTTCCCGAGGATCGAGAGACGCTGTTCGACTACGATGCGTTGATCATCGGGAGCTTCGAGGCGGCCGCCTTAACGCCCGAACAACAGGAAAACATCAGCGCGTTCGTCAGCGAACGGGGCGGCAGCTTACTCATGTTGGCGGGACTCAGGGGCCTGGCCGATGGGGGCTGGGGCAACAGCATCGTGGCCGACGTGTTGCCGGCTCGGTTACCCGACATCGATGCGCCGACTTTCATCCGCTGGCCGGCCAAAGCGAGCTTAACAACTGTCGGCGAAGACTCCCTGCTCACGCGGCTGGACTCGGATCGAGAGACGAATATTCTGTTGTGGGAGGAAATGCCGGATATCGCCGATTATCAGTACCTCGCTGAGGTCAAACCCGGCGCGGTGACACTGCTCGAAGCCGACATCCAGGGCACGACTCATCCGCTACTGGTCCACCAGCGTTATGGACGCGGCAATGCTTATATTCTCGCGACGGGCGGGACCTGGCGTTGGCAGATGCAGCTCCCTTCCGAGGATCAACGGCATGAGACTTTCTGGCGTCAGATGCTGCGCGCGTTGGCAGCCAGTGCGCCGCTTCCCATTGTGTTGTCGGCGGAGCGGCTCTTCTATGGCGATGAAACGGAAGTCACGTTGCGCGCCGAGGTAAAAGATAAAGAGTACCTGCCGGTCGCGGACGCTGCCGTCACCGTATCGGTCACAACGCCTGCCGGCGAAGCCGCGGGCGTAGTCGAGATGCAAGCCATACCGGGGGAGCCCGGGTTGTACGAAGCAACGATTCAGGCGGATCAGACCGGGATGTACCGCTTTGAAGCCGAGGCGCGTCTCGGGGACGATCTACTCGGCTCGGCTCCGTTAGCCGTCCGACGGGCCGATGGGCTCGCCGAGCACTTCCAGATTCAGCAGAATCGATCACTGCTGGAGAATCTCGCCAACGTGACCGGTGGGCAATATTTCGCACTCGATGACTTGGACGCCCTACCGGAAACCATTCAGTTCTCCGACGCGGGTATCCTCGAGACGGAGATTCTGGATCTCTGGAACATGCCGAT
>JAZFYK010000170.1:0-3201 GCA_036443505.1 Gammaproteobacteria bacterium
CGGGTGTCGTGTGGTGATCGAGAATCAACTGCATTCGTTGATCGAACTCCAGGATCTCTTCGTTCGCTGCGGCGACTTCGTGGATTAATACGTCCACGCCCTCGGATATTTCGATCAGATTCTCATCGAACTTCGTGTCTCCCGAGATCACGGCTGAGCGGCCGGCGTAGTCGATTCGATAACCGTAAGACGGCTTGATGTATTCGCCGTGATCGACGGCGAAGGCCGTTACGACGATCCCGTCTTCTTCGAATACGACGCCGTCCTCCGAGAACTCATGGACGTCGAACTCCGCACCGGCAGGCGGGAGTTGCTCATCGACGATACGGATCTGAATATTTGGATCGTACGCCTGCCTGAGGCCTTCGAGAATACCTGCCGTTCCCGCTGGGCCCCAGACGCGCAGCGGCATGTTTCGACGGCCGAACGGGTTCGGCAGCCAGCCCGTCATCCAGACGTCCGAGATGCCGATCAGATGGTCATGATGGAAATGTGTGATGAAGAGTTCGTCGATATCCCCCAACGCGATGCCGAGCTGACCGAGGCGTTGGGCGGCGCCGCGGCCGGCATCGAACAACATGCGATGCTCGCCGGCCTCGACGAGTGTCGCCGGGCCGAAACGATCGAGTCGCGGTATCGGGTCGCCCGTGCCGAGCAGCGTCACATTGAGCGTCTGGCCCTGAGCACAAGGCAGCCACAGGAGGGCTGCTAGCAACACGCTGATTGCCGCCGGTCGTGCGTGGCTGGAGTTCGGGTCGTTTGAGTCAGTCATGGACATCCTTATTTCTCGACGTAGCGTTCTACATGACATTCGTATGGCCTGACGACTTCGCCGCTGTCTGAGACGAAATACGTGCTCCAAGTGACGGGTTCCGTCAGCGTCGCCGGGTCGGTTATCGTCAGTTCGTAATCGAGGCGCCGCCCATTTTCGCTGACCGTGAAGCGTTCGAATGTCTCGACCGACTCGCTTTGGGCGACGCCGACCCGGTTGAAGTAGGGGTAGTTGATGTCCGTCGTCTCGACGACGAGCGTCCCGTCTTCCCAGTGGCCGACAGAGTAACCCAGAGCCGCAGGCGCACGGGGCGCAGCATCCGGATCTAGATAGATCGTCCGCACGTTATCGAATTCCTCCAGGTGAAGCAGTATGTTGCCGTCCCGTTCGATGAACTGCATCGGATAGGGATTGCCCATCGTCGGGGGCATGCCGGGCGGTACGCATTGCAAGAGCGGATCTTCCGTCAGCGGGTCCCAAGCAGCGAGGGCTTCGCGCGCCGAGTCCGTAAGCGGCAGTTCGCGATCCAGCGGCACGCGACGACCGCCGGCGATCGCCCAGATCTGAAACAGGCCGCCGGCGGTAGCCGACGAGTCCGGGAGCGGGGCGGATTCCGCTGCCAGCGCCGTGCCGCCATAATACTCACTCGACCAGCGCGGCTGACTACCGCCGGGACTCACGATGACTTCCACCCCGGTCTCAAGCAACACATGATTCACTTGTAATTGCCGGGGGCGCCTCGTAGACGGATACACGGCGACCTTAACTCGATCGCCGGCCGTGAAAACGTTCTCCGGTACGCCCTTGCGGGCCAGCGTGTTCCAAGACGCCGCCTCCATCTCCCAAAGCTCCTCATTCCCATCGTCATCGACGGTCTTGAGCGTGAAATTCACGTGGGGGTTTCGCCAGTATGCTGCGACGATCTCGCCCTGCAGCTCGAGTCCCGCGGTGTCGTCGAATTCCGCTTGCGAATGATGTCCGAAAGCCGCGCATGACACTGTCAGCAGTCCGATGAGCGCGCCCAGCCGAGAGTACATTATTGGTGTCCCCGCGTGATTATTCGAATACGAGTGGCGGCAAGTATGCCATCACCGCGAATCGCTTGATATGGGTCGGGTTTCTTGTTGTATTTGTTCTGGACTCGGACGCGTTAAGGCACGATCATATTGAGGATCCATGCCGAGTCGCGAATAGCTATAAGAATCCCGGGAGGAGCCGCGATGCCCAGAGAGCCTTTTATCAGTCAAGTACAACTCGGGGCCTGCTGCGTCGTAACGGCTTTGCTTATTGCCGGTTGCGATAATCAGCCTGGTGCCGACGTAGCACCGGCCGCGAGCTCAGCCGAAGAAATGCCCGCCGAGACCGAGGCAGCATATTCCAATGCCCGCAACATGCGACTCGTTGGCTACCATGATCTCCAGGCGCGTTCGGCCTATCAGCCGATCGTCCACGCATATGGCGATCGCCGTATTCTCTTCGTCGGACAACACGCCGGAGAGGCCATGAATCCCGACACTGGCGTAGTAGAGGTAAACGGGACGTCGATCCTCGACGTGACCGACCCGAGCGCACCGGTGCTGATACGTCATGTGCCGCCGACTGGGGATGAGGCGAGCGGCACACAGCACGTCCAGGTCTGCGACGGTTCGCAGCTGCCGAACGGCGATCCAAATCGGGTCTATCTCATGCGAACCAATGGACTGCTCAGCTACGAATTACTCGACGTGACGGATCCGGCCGAGCCGCACTTCCTGCGCACGATCGCGACGACGGGCGTCTCGGCGCGCCTCGAGTCGAGCCGCGGCAACCGCGAAACCCATAAGGGTCAATGGGACTGCGAGACGGGAATCGGCTACTTCAATGGCACGCCCGAAGGTTGGCGCGTGACGCGGCTACTACAGGCGTTCGACCTCAGCAATCCGGACGAGCCGCGGCACATCCGCGACTTCGGACTCGTCGGCTGGGAGCCCGGCGCCGAAGGGCCGATGCCGGCCAACTCGGTATCCGGCCTGCATCAGCCGTACATCGTCGATAACCGCATGTATCTCGGCTATGGGAGCGGCAACGACGGCACGCTTCAGATCCTGGACGTGGACAAGTTCTTGAGCGGCGATCCCGAGGCCGAGGATCCGTATGCGCCAACGCCGGAGAGTCTTCTCTACCCACAGATCGCGCGGCTGGACATGCCGGCTTATTGGGGCGTGCATACGGCGAAGCCGGTGTACGGCGTACCGGTGCTCGGTTATGAGGACGACTTCGAGAACGGCACGCGAGATATTCTGCTTGTTCCCTCGGAAGCTGGCGGTGGCGCGCGTCGCTGTCAGGGTACTCGGGACGTCATGTTTATCCTCGATATCACGCAGGAGGATAAACCGTTCCCCATATCGACGTATCAGGCCGCCGAGGAGCCCGGAGATTTTTGCCACCGG
>JAZFYK010000171.1:0-5054 GCA_036443505.1 Gammaproteobacteria bacterium
CACGGCCGTCGTGGCGTCGAGTACCGCGCCGAGAATCGCGCCGGGATCCCCGACGAGCCCCAGGGAGACATCGCGGTTCTTGCCCACCGTGCGGTAGTCCATGTCGATATGAACGACGGCCGCATCGGCGCGCAGGCGCTTGCCGTATCCCATGCGGAAATCGAACGGCGTGCCGACGATGACGATGACATCGGCCTCCTTGAACGCATCTCCCCGCGTGCGATGGAAGTAGTGTGGGTCGCCTGGCGGCAGAAGGCCGCGGGAAGCGCCGTTCATGTAGCCCGGGATATTCAGGCCGCGCAGCAGCGCGACCGCTTCTTCATGTCCCCTGCAGGTCCAGACCTGTGTGCCGAGCAGGATGGCCGGCCGTTCGGACTTCACGAGCAGATCCGCGAGCCTCTCGATGTCGGCGGGGTCGCCGATGGACTTGGTCGATGCGCGGTAGCGGCCAGGCTCGGGCATTACGACCTTCTCGAGCGGCACCTCGGCGTCCAGAACGTCACGCGGTATTTCGAGGTAGCTCGGTCCCGGTGCGCCCGCAAAGCACTCGCGCACCGCCATCGCGACCATATCGGCAATGCGCTCGGTCGAGCGCGCGCTGGCGGAGAACTTGGTGATGGGCGCGGCGATGTCGACGTGGGGGAGGTCTTGTAACGACCCCATCTTGTGCTGTGTCAGCGCGCCTTGGCCGCCGATGTGCAGGACCGGGCTCTCGGAGCGAAATGCCGTGGCGATGCCGGTCAGCGCGTTGGTGAAGCCTGGACCGGCCGTCGTGATGACGCAGCCCAGCCCACCCGTCTGGCGCGAATATCCGTCGGCCGCGTGGGCGGCGGTTTGCTCGTGGCGCACGTCGATGATGCGAATGTCGTTATCGATGCAGCCGTCGTAGATGTCGATGATGTGACCGCCGCAAAGCGTGAAGACCGTATCGACGCCTTCGTTCTTGAGAGCTGCAGCGACGATATGGCCGCCGGAAATGATTTTCTCGTCCCGACTCTTCTGGGCGAGAGTGTCTTGTGCCGTGGTGGATTGTTGTACGGGAACGCTTGCCATGGGATTGCCCCTCGTCTTGTCTGTTGAGTACGTTGCGGCCTGAGCCGCAGTTATTCGTTCTTAGTCCAGGTAATCGACGTAGTCATTGATGTGTTCGGCTAAGCCGAAGGAGTGCTCGCGGACCAGTCGCTCGGCTAGCTCAGTATCCCTGGCTTCTATAGCCTCGATAATGTGCAGGTGATCGATAATGGAACGGTCGGCCCGATCACGCTCCGTAATGGTCTGTGCGCGGATCGCGCGCATGTGTACGAACAAAGTGTCCGCCATTTTCTTGAGCAGTTCGCTCTTGCTCAACGCGATGATGCGTTGATGAAACTGAATGTTGGTATCCGAATACTCATCGATGTGAGCCTGCGGACCGGCTGATCCTTCGAACGTGACGAAGAGTCTGCGTAACCGGCCGATCTCATCGTCGGTGGCCACCTGAGTCGCCAGCCTGGCGGCCATGCTCTCCAGCGCCGCCCAGACGGATATGATTTCCAGGATCTCCTGCTTGTTCTTGCGGATCACGAACGTGCCCCGGCGTGGGATCATTTCCACCAGGCCTTCTTGCGCCAGTCGCGACAGCGCTTCGCGGACGGGCGTGCGGCTGACGCCGAGATCCTCGGCCAGACGGCGCTCGTCGAGCCTCGGCGCCTCGGTACCGCCATAGATATCCATCGCCGTGACGGCGCTTTTGAGTGCGCTGTAGACCTTGTCTTGCAGGCCGGCACTGGTCTCGACAGGACGAAGTTTGATCTGGGCAGCCGCCATCGATTTTGGCTGGTCTCGGTTGGAGTTTGGTATACAGTATGCCAGATCTGCCCGGCAGGCAACCAGAATCTCGACCAGGCCGCCCGATTAGCGGGGGTAGCAGTCCATTATCTGGCCTATGGACTGCCGGGCCCGCTCCGTGCTCTGACAGGAGGCAGTCTGCTGCATCTCTTCTCTCGTGTAGCACCGCTCTACGGGAATGAGAGAGCCCATTGGCGTCTCGATTTGACAGATCAGCTCGTCCGAGGAAACGCCTTCGATTTTTTGAACAACCGCCGCCCTCAGGCTGAACCAGCCCTCGGGCACCGGACCTTCCGCAGCCAGCCGCGTGTCGATGGCGATCTGCACATTTACGACCGAACGTTCGTACGCACCCACACCGTATTGAGCGCTTGCAACCAGGAAGAGCATGTCCGGGCTCCATTCGCCACATTCGACGCCCTCAAGCCGCTGCAGGGCCTGTTCGTGTAGACCGCCACGAACGTCGAGGATAGCAAGCCGTTCTACGGCAGCGCGCTCTATCAACGAATGCACGACGGGAAGCTCCAATGCCATCTGGTACTGCCTCTCGGCACCAAAGCGATCGCCCCCAAGCGCTTCGATATCGCCGCGAAGTAGTGCCAATGCGCCCTTCTCATCATCGTTTAGGCTCTCAGGATCCAGTCCCACGATGGCGTCCTCCGCACAGCGGGCATCACCGTATTGCAGACAGGTTCTGGCCTCGACTAACTGCCCGGCGACCCTGTCTTCGATCATCAGGGCCGGCGCTGAAGAGGCTGCAGCGACGTTAATGCACTCGGGCTCCACGCCAAGCGGATCCAGCTGGGCTAGACACACGCCGGGGCCGAGTAGCAGAAGAAACGACATGCTCGATGGTTTCATGATCATCCCTCCAAAATGGGGGCATTCTGTTTTTTCTTATACTACGGCGAGAGAAAAGAAAAAAACAGGATGTCCCTTTTTCATGGCCTGCTTAGAATGCGAGCCGCGCCCTCCATCCGACCATCCAGGTTCGGCCCGATGGAGGCATTCGCATACACCGCTCCCGCACCCCTAAAATCGGAGTATTATCCTGGTCGATGCGCAGACGAACGCTTCTCGGTGGATTCCTGGGCGGAATGGCGGCTTCGGCCCCGATTGGACCTATCCATGCCGCGTCGTCTGTAGCGGAACTCCAGCAGAATTGGCGAGAACTGTTGCCTTCCGATGCGACGGTCCCGGACGCCTCAGAAGCGTTGGCCCATACCAAAGAAGAATGGCGAGAGCTGCTTGAACCGGCGCAGTTCGGAGTGCTGCGCGAAGAAGACACCGAGCGGCCTTTCAGCAGCGTGCTGAATGACGAACATCGACCCGGGGTCTATGTATGCGTCGCGTGTGACTTGCCATTGTTCACGTCCGCGATGAAATTCGATAGCGGTACCGGCTGGCCCAGCTATTTCACAACCGTACCGGGCGCAGTCGGCACGAAGCGGGATTACTACCTGATATTCCCGAGAACGGAGTACCACTGCTCACGCTGTGGTGGACATCAAGGGCACTTGTTTGATGATGGGCCTCCGCCTACGCGTGAACGATGGTGCAACAATGGCGTGGCGCTGCGATTCATTCCCAAAGAGGGCACAGCCTGACGGTTAGTGTGCCGCGTCCTCCCCCCAAAGCTCCACCAGGCGGCGATCCCGGCCGCAACTGAAACGATAGAAATTATAGCGAACCGGATTGCGTTGATAGTAATCCTGGTGATATTCCTCGGCAGGATAGTAAGCGCTGGCTTCGGTAATCTCCGTCACGATTTTTCCCGGTAGAGCCCCTTTGCGCTCCAGTGCCCGTTTCGACGCCTCGGCCTGTTGTCGTTGTTCGTCGGTGTGATAAAAAATCCCGGTCCTGTACTGACTGCCCCGGTCACAGAACTGTCCCCCAGCATCGAGCGGATCGACGTTCTTCCAGAAGATGTCGAGCAGTCGCTCATAGCTGACGAGCGCTGGATCGTAGACTACTTGAACGGCCTCCGTGTGCCCCGTCGCTCCCGCCGAGACCTGCTCGTAAGTTGGGTGCGCCTGATGCCCTCCCGTGTAGCCCGATGTCGTGGAGATCACACCGTCGAGCTCGTCAAACGGGCCCTCCATGCACCAAAAGCAACCGCCGGCAAATGTGGCCGTCGAGGTATTGCCGGTTGTCTGCGCGGCTAGTGGCAGGACGAGAACGTGAAGCGCGATGGCTGCGCAGCATGTTAGTAGAATTCTCATGATAAGGCCCCGATGACACTCTCTCAGATGTAGATCCTATCCGCTCCCGGTAGTTCCTGCACGGCCGCTTTTATGGATCCTGGAAATCTTCGTACCCCGCGTCCTCGAGAACGCAGTCCCATTCGAGTCGTTCCAGGTCTGTTCGAAGAGCGAAGTCGCGGGTTGAGATCCACGGGGTCATGAACGTCGCTGGATCCTCGTGGAAAATATCCAAGCGAAGACGCTGACCATTTTCACTCAGGGTGAGTCGCTCGATGGTGCTTAGCGTTTCTGTCTGGGGCGTGCCGCTGACGGTTCCAATATAGCCGAACGTGAAACCAGTGGACTCGATGATGAGTGTCGATCCTTCATAACGGCCAACAGAATGGCCCAGGACCTCAGGTGGCAACTCCGAGGGTTGGCTTCGTCCGTCCAGATATACGGTGCGTACGGCGTCCATATATTCGTATCGCAGGATCACGCGGTCAGGGTATTGCTCAAGCTCTATCGGTACGGGATTGGACCAGACGCGGTTGATGCTAGACGGACTGCAATGATAGCCGGGATCGTCTACAAGGAGATCGTACTCCTCCCGTATCCGTAGTGCCCTCGCAGTTAGCTGCGGCGGTTCAGGACCGACCATCTCTACGTTCTCAGTCGGCGCACCGATCGATCCGGGAGCAGCGAGCCACACGCCGTTGAAATCGGGCGGAGCGGCGGTAATGTCTTCGGCAGCATCGCCTCGCCGCACGATCTCGGCCTGAATGCACTCGGATACCACGTTCCAGAACCGGACGTACCTATCCGTTCCCATGACAAAGGGATGGGGATCACCGGCGTTGCGAGCCGCCAGGCTGGCCAGTCTTTCGGGAGTATCGTCGAAGATAGCGTGATTTTGTACTTCGACGTCCACGTTCATCTCCACCGCCATTTCTAAGAAATGCTCGATCGAACCGACATACTGCTGTAGTCCCGGAGTTGTGATTCGGCCCACCCCAAGGATGGTGCCCCCGAAAAGTCCTGCCA
>JAZFYK010000172.1:0-3402 GCA_036443505.1 Gammaproteobacteria bacterium
TGTTGCGGTGCGATAGGCGGGAATCGGCCAGGTGCAGTCGTTCGCCATTGCTGGTTGATCGTAAGGTCGGCGACTAAAGCAGTCATTCGCGTGAGCCGCCGTGGAGGAAATTCCAGCCTTTTTGATCTAGTGCGTGGCAATGCAGCGGTAAACGATGCCGAGCACCTGGCCCATGAGCGCCGGACGGCTGGCGAACAAGAATCGCAACGGATAGGGAAAGCTCAGCACCCATTGGCGTACCGGCTGTTCGGGAAACACTTCGTCCACCAGCAGCGCCGCGCTCTCGGCCATGCGCCGGGCGCCGCAACTGGGACAGAAACCCCGACGTTTGCAGCTGAACGCCACGATATGCTCGGCATGGCAGGTCTCGCAGCGCACCCGCAGGAACCCGTGCTCGAGGCGCCCGCATTTGAGGTATTCATCGAACTCCCGCTCGATATACCTCGGCAGTGCGCTTCCCTGAGCCGCCAGATGCGCTTTGACCGCGGGTAGTGTTCTTCGACGAGCTGATACAGGAGCGTGCGTTCTGGGCGATGGCGCGTGTAGAGCGGCGCGCTGACATCTGAATTGGCTTCCCTGCCAGGAGGCAGCGCCAACATGAGCGCATCCTTGCAATGTCGGTTCTCGCCTCATACCACTACGTTGCGTGTGTACCAACAGGCGCCTGTCAGCCTTCGCCGTTGCTCTTGTAGGCAGGCGCCAGCTCGGGGCAGCGCTACACTGCACGCGGAAGATGTCGGCTGGGGAGGCGCCGGTGTCGGGGACGCCTTCCTCGGCAAGCGCCTCGGGGATGTCGCCCGCGCGGCCGGTCACGCCGACCTCGAGTCACGGGCGGCGTTCGAGCCGTTGTTCGACAGCTCGCCGCACGTCATTATCTCCGAGAACGACGGGCTTGCCGCGAAGCCGACGTTGTCGTTGAAGGAGTTGGTCGACAAGCCTATGGTGCTTCTTGATCTGCCGGCAACCCAGGACTACTTCCTGAGCTATTTCCATGCCCACGGTCTCCGTCCCAACGTTCAGTATCGGCTGAAGAACTTCGAGATGGTCCGCGGCCTCGTCGGCCCCGGTGTCGGTTTCTCCTTCGGCTTTCTGCCGCTTCCGATGACGCGTACCTATCAGGGAAACGTGCTCGTGCGACGTCCCATCGAGGAATCCGTTCCGAGCCCCCGGGTCTGCCTCGCGTATCCGAAGAACGTGCTGGCCACACGGAGCCTTGAGGCGTTCATGGAGGCGGCTCGAGTAATTTTGAACGCTAAGCTGCTCAAGCGGTACGAGCGGAAGCGTCCACGCTAGCCCGCATATTGCATTGGAAGGGGGATTGCTCGCGGAGCAGGGCCATCGTACAACCGCGTATGCGCAACGCCGACAGTGCGATCCATGTCGAAATGGACGCCAAACCTGTGAGTCAAAACGGGCGGTGCCGCTTCTCTAAGCCAGCTCCTCTCCCGCCTTTCTGAGTTTTCTCAGTTGCCTTCGCGACAAATCCGCTGATTATTTTGTGTTCGGAGGACAATACCGAGATTGTATATCACGTTCCCTACAATCGGCTTCGCGCAAGCCGCGCCCCATCGACCATGGCTGCAAGTTTGCGCCGGGAAATGTCGACTTCGAGCGGCACCAATCCGCAGTCCGGCGCTGCCTGGATTCTCTCAGGCGGGTGATGCGCGGCGGCACCGAGCAACCGCCCAGCCACGTGCTCAGCGCTTTCCACATCATCGAGGCTGAGCGCACCATTGTCGATACAGCCATAGAGAACAGTTTTGGATGGACAGAGCTCCAACAACTTCGGATCGAGACCGGACGCCTCGAATTCGAGCGCCAGTTGATCGACACGTGAACGCTCCAGTTCAGCGAGGATCGTCGGGTAGCTATCGACAATGGGGCGTGGCACGCCGGGCATCGGGTAGCTGTAGCAAACGTGCACGCAGGTGGAGGCGTTAAGGTCACGTACACAAGCGTCCAGTGCGTCGATGCCCCACTCGGCGACTTTATCCGGATACCGGCTGAAGACCGGCTCGTCGAACTGAATCACCGCCGGCCCTAAAGCATCGAGCGCCTTCGCGTCTTCGTTCAGTGCATCGGCGACGGCGAACGCGAACGTCCGTTCATCCCCATAGAACTCATCTGCTGTCGAGTCGACCACGGTCATAGGACCAGGCAGGGTCACCTTCACCGGATGATTGGATTGACTAACGAGAAACTGGAGATCGGCAACCAGGATAGGCTCCCTGCGGCGCACCTCGCCGACACACCGCCCCACTTCAGCAAGCCGGCGCTTGTTGCGTGTCCACTTTTTCGCCAGCACAGAATAGTCGAAACCGTCGAGCCTCGATGTCACATAGGTGACATAGGATGTGCGCCGTTGTTCGCCGTCACTGACAATGTCGATGCCTGCGGAGATTTGATCGTGGATCGCCACCCGTACCGCGTCATCCTGCGCGCGGTGGAGCAATTCGCCTTCAAACATCCACGATGCCCCTTTGCCGTGGACCTGCTTGCCCTCGGCATTGAGTGGCAATTTCTCTTGTAGCCAAGCCGGCTTCGGCAGACTTCCGACCACGGTGGTTTTGAAAGGAGCCGTCTCTTCCTCAGGCATTGCCACGTTCCCTCTCGAATACTGCACAGCGTAAGGATTGTATCACCGATCCTTGAGTGGTCGGCACAGTCATCGAGCCCGAGAAAATCGCGTGCGTTCCCGGGCGTTTGTCCGTAGATTCGTAGACTCGGACCCATATTCCCCTGATGACGACGGTCCTCAACGTGTTGACGGCTGAGGTTCTGACCCTGACGGAAGCCATCGGCCTTGATCGGGACCTTGCGATCGAAGTCATGAGTGGAACGGCAGCTGGCCAGGGGCATATGACGACGACTTATCCGGACAAGGTGTTCAAAGATGATGTTTCGCCCGCATTCATCGTATGCGGAACGCCGACAGTGCGATCCATGTCGAAGTGGACGCCAAACCTGTGAGTCAAAACGGGCGGTGCCGCTTCTCTAAGCCAGCTCCTCTCCCGCCTTTCTGAGTTTTCTCAGTTGCCTTCGCGACAGACCCGCTGATTCATCCTGTCGTTTCGCGCCTTCTCGCGACCCGGCCGGAAGCTTGACTGTGCGGACAAGGTTCGGGAATTCCAGATTCTCATGGGGGATGGCGATTGCCTTGATGAAATGTTCCTGGAAACGCGGCTCGACGGCGGTTTGAGTATAGGTCGAATAAACGCCCTTTTCGGCAAGTCCATCGAGTCTCCCCAGGTCGTCAATCAGCCGTCAAGTCGTCAACCTGAGCTTCGACGCGGTCTCGACCGGAATCGCGCCTCCCGAGTCGGGAGAAATTCCGCACTTAAGCGTGATTTTTCCGACCCTCGCGACCGTCGGACCGAGAGCGGCCCTGCCGCGTCGCTCGGT
>JAZFYK010000173.1:0-3580 GCA_036443505.1 Gammaproteobacteria bacterium
CTCAGCGACGGCCGGCCAATCTACGGGATAACGGTCCTGCGCGTTGCCTGCGAGAGGAACCGCTGACAGGACGACGCAGAGTAGCGCCGCCGCCAGGCCGTTGTGTCGCCCAGTGTGCCGTATCGATGTCATCGTGTTGCCCGCCGAGTGTTTTCCCGAATATTACGCGAGTGTACGGCAGTCGTGATACTCAATCGCGGCCGGGCGGCCGCTCCTACTACTGCGGGTCACTGGCGGGCGTGATGGATCATGCCGCCCGTTAGCCACAGGCACTCCCGCTTACAAGAGCGCTGTGGGTAAGGCGCAGGGCGGTGTGAACTATCGCGTCTGCCGGTGACATTCAGCGCTGTACGTGCGGCGGCCGGCTGGACGCGAATCACGGGCCGCGGCAACCGGCATGCTAGAGTGATCTCCATGCAGCCGCGCCAGCCCACCGCCCGCACGCTACCGGCCCTCGCCGGCTGCATCGTGTGCTTAGCCACCACCCTGTGTGCGGCGCAGGAGGCGTTCCCGACTGAGCCCATCGATATCGTTACCCACGCCTCGCCCGGAGGCGGCACCGATGCCACGGCACGCGCCATGATGCTGGGGACCCGGTCGGCACTCGACGTCCGCATGGCCGTCGTGCCCAAGACAGGCGGCGGCGGCATCGTGGCGATGAACTACGTCAACAACAAACCCCGTGACGGCTACACCGTCCTGGCGATTACGCCGACCCATTTATTCGCGATCGCCCGCGGGCAAGGGCCACTGACCATCGACGATCTGGTCGGCGTCGCACGCGCGACCGACGACCCCCTCGTCGTCATGGTCCGCCACGACAGTGACGTCACGTCGCTCAAGGATCTCATCGAACTCGGCCGCACGCGCTCCATCAAATGGGGCACGACTCAGATCGGCGGCGTCGATCATGTCGCGGGGGCGATCCTCGCGCAGGTCGCGGGGACGGAGCTCAGCGTCGTGCCGTTCTCGGGTGGGGGCGAGATCGTGACGAACCTCATGGGTGGCAACATCGACGCGGCCGGTCTAAACCTCACCGAGGCGTTGGATCAGATTCAACGCGGCGACTTCCGCGCACTCGCCGTCATGGCCGAAGAGCGCCTGGCGATCATCCCCGACGTTCCCACGACCGTCGAGCTCGGCTACCAAGTCGTGTACTCCACTGTCAGGGGTTACCTGGTTCTCAAGGGCACGCCCGAAGATAGAATCCAGGCGTTGGAGTCGGGCATGCTGGAGGGCATGCGGCAGGAAACGTATCAATCCTATCTGCGGGGCTCGGGCCTGGATCCGGGCAGTGTCGCCGGGCGCGAGGTGTGGGATGCGCAGATTCAGCGCCTCTATGCCGATGCTAAACAAGCCATGGTCGACTTGGGAATAATCGAACCAGACTAACAGGCCGTTCGAGCGGCCACGTCGCATGAAATACCAAGATAGTTATATTGGCGTCACGCTCCTGGCGTTGTGCGCGATTGTCTACTGGCTCACGACCGGTTTTACCGAAGTGCCGGCCATACTGTCCCAGAACGTGCCGCCGACGTTTTTCCCGCGCCTGGTCTTAAGCCTCATCGCGATCCTGAGCGTCGTGCTGATCTTCAACGGGCTGGGCAAGCGTCCGGAGGTCAAGGCCCGCATCGGGCCGGCCGTGCCGATCACCGCATCGATCATCGTCCTGGCCGGCGTGTTGGTCGGGTTTCTCGGCACGCTGCTGACGCTGTGCCTGATCGCCATCGCGATCCCGGTGGCCTGGGGAGAGCGGCGCTTGCGTCCGATCGGGATTCTCGCGCTGGGCCTGCCTGCGGGCATCTATCTGATCTTCAGCGTAGCGCTCGGCATCCGCTTCCCGCCCGGGCTACTCCTGGACTGGCTGGTCTAGACCATGGGCCTGCCCGGACTCGAGTTTGCACTCCCGATATTCACCGATCCGCTGATCATCGGGCTCGTCATCGCCGGCACGATCGCAGGCGTCATCGTCGGTGCGCTGCCGGGCCTGTCGTCGTCGATGGCGATCGCGCTCCTATTGCCGTTCTCGTTGTACCTCGAGCCCGTCCCCGCAATCGCCCTGCTCTCTGCGCTTTATTGTGCGGGCACGTTCGGCGGCTCGATCACGGCCATTCTCATCAACGCGCCCGGTGCGCCTCCGGCGGCGGCCACGGCCTTCGACGGCTACCCCATGGCCGTGAAAGGCGAAGCCGGGCGCGCGCTTGGCATCGCGGCGATCGCGTCGTCCAGCGGCGGCATATTCAGCGTGATCGTGTTGTTGTTCGCTGCGCCGTTCCTGGCGCGGGTCGCGTATAGCTTCGGCCCACCTGAGTATTTCGCACTCGCGGTCTTCGGCCTGTCGATGTTGGCGACGATCAGCGGCGAGGCCCCCGTCAAGAATCTGATCGGCGGCTGTCTCGGCCTGCTCATCGCGACGATCGGGGTGGACCTGACGACCGGCGTCGAGCGGTTTACGTTCGGCGTGCCGCAGCTCCTCGAGGGTGTTCATTTCATTCCCGTACTCATCGGGCTGTTCGCCGTGACCGAGTTGCTGACACAAGCGCAAAATCTCGGCCAGGAGAAGCTCGGCGTCCGTTTGTCCGCCGTGAAACTACCGTCGCTCGACGACCTGCGCCGCGTCAAAGGCACGATACTGAGGTCCAGCGCCATCGGCACATTCATCGGCGTGCTGCCGGCCGAGGGCGGGACGATGGCGGCGATGATCGGCTACAACGAAGCCAAGCGGTGGTCGGATGAGCCGGAGGCATTCGGCAAGGGCGCGATCGAGGGCGTCGCCGGCCCCGAGGCTGCCAACAACGCGGCGACGGGCGGGGCGATGGTGCCGACGCTGGCGCTCGGCATCCCGGGCAGTGCGACCGCGGCCGTGATCCTCGGGGGACTCCAGGTCCACGGGCTGCGCCCCGGCCCCTACCTCTTCGACGAGCAGCCGGGGTTACTCTACGGCATCTTCTTCGCCATGCTGCTCGCGAATGTTTTGTTCCTTTTCGTCGGCCTCGTCGGCGCGAAGGTCTTCTCGCGCATCAGTCTCGTGCCGCCGACGCTGCTGTGGCCGACGGTCTTCGCGTTGTGTTTCGTCGGCGCCTATGGCCTCGAGCAGTCCATTGTCGATGTCTGGATCATGATGATCGCCGGCCTGCTGGGCTTCGTCTTGAAGCGCTACGGGTTCAGCCCGGCGCCGATTATCATGGGGCTGGTACTCGGCGGCCTCGTCGAGACGTCGTTGGCGCAGTCCATGATTATTTTCGATCAGCAGTGGACCGGATTTCTCGGCCGGCCCATCGCCCTGGTCTTTCTCGGTCTCGCGACGCTCAGCATCCTCTCAGCGCCGGCACGCGCGGCGATCGGCCGATTGGTTTCGCGAAACGCTTGAGCAGCCTGCTAGACTCACAGTAGCGACCAACCAACGACTCAACGGAGATCTCTCCATGGCAGGCGGCAGCGAAGCTGAAATCCAGCGCTTCACGCCCGATATCGAGTCCCGCCACGGCGAGGACCTCACGCGGGAGGTCGCGACGTTCGTCATCGACACAGGCTTTGACGAGCTGCCAGAAGACCTGCTCGAACTCAGCAGGAAGTCGAT
>JAZFYK010000174.1:0-2810 GCA_036443505.1 Gammaproteobacteria bacterium
CAGTCATTACACTTCCGAGCGGTTGACTCGACCTTACTCGGGAGAGCTTCCCGCCTCGGCGGCTCTCTCACAGCTGGCAAACATTGCCAGGTTACCCAGCCCATTATTTTTCCTATCGGCCCCCATCGCGCTGCTGTTCTTCAACGTCGGGGGCGAGATCGGCCAGTTATTTTTCATCGCCGGCGTGTTTGCCGTTGTGGCCCTCGCGCGGCGCGTCGCGCGGCCCATGGCCGTGACGGCACCGACATGGGCCTGGGCCGTGCCGCCCTGTTTCATCGGTAGCGTCTCGGCGTTCTGGGTGTTCCAGCGGCTCGCGGCCTTTTGACTGTCAGTCTGATAGGACGCACGGTTCGTGCGGCCCGCAAACGCGAGTTCGCTGACAACATCTCTGTGGTGTACACGACCGACATTGGAGCGGAGGAAACTACCTGGCCCGACGCTGGAGCGCCTCGATCTCCTCGCTGCTGCAATCACCCATAATTGTTCGGTCAACTACGTGGCACGCCTGACCGCGCATGAGGTCCGTACGCACCCGTAAGGGGCCGGCGGCGGAGGTGGCGGCCGTCTGCTCTCGCAGCAATGTGAAGGCATAGGTCAGTACGAGGATCGTGAATATCACGAAAACTACGCCCATGAGCCGGCTCCGGCGTCGTTTCAGATGCTCCTCGCTTGAAGGCGCTTTATCACTTTTCGGCACGCCGGGTCTCTATTCGTGCAACGTCAAACCGATTGATCTCTCTGGCTTCCGATCAATTTATCAGCACATTCGGCGGCAGAACTTTGGACATGCGCAGCCGCTGCGCCATATGAGCATCGGCAAACAGAACGTTGAACACGTTATGTTCGTCGGTCAGCGGCTCAATCCCTCGTACAATGTTCTCATCAACGATCACGCCGCTCTCCGCCGCCGCGTTGATGAAGTCGCGCATTGGCCGCGGGACACCGTCCAGGTCGAATCGCCTCGCGGCCGCTGGCGCCTGGCGGGTTGCCACTACGAAGTCATTCGCCCCAGGCAGGCGATAAGTGACAACGGAATCGAGCGCGGCACGTACAGTGGCCAGAAAACTCCGAACCGCATCGTTGGAACCCGAATTGAACCGCGCATTCATAACCAGCACGCCATCTGGTGTCAGACAGCGGGCAACGTCGCGGAAGAATTCCACGGAGAACAAGTGCTCCGGGGCGTAATCTCCCTGAAACAAGTCGACCACGACGATGTCGAATTCGCCACGACAACGTCGAACGAATGTGCGGGCGTCTTCCCAGCGGACATCGATGTCCGTGGGATCGAATCCAAAGAACCGTGTCGCCGCCCGCAGAGCGTCCTTATTGATGTCGACGGTCGTGACACCGATTCCGCGCGCGGACAGATTTCGAGGTACGATTCCGGCTCCGAGACCGAGCACCAAAGCGCGTTCCGCGTCCGGTGCGTACGCCCGGGACAATCCTTCCAGGACATAGGTGTAGGGTGAAGTTGATACGCCGTCCATGGTGGCCCGGTTCTGAAGTACGCCGTCCTGGAGGTACGCCAAAAACGGTGGGGCATCACTTAGTTTCAGTTGCAGCTCCGCTACCTTGACGTTGCCATACAGCGAGGAGTATTCAGCAAGAATACGCGCATCGAATGGTGCGCGATTGTCCGCCGTCACCCAATCTATGTATCGATCTTTGGTGGCGAGGAGGATAACACTGGTCACTGCGACAGTTAGTGAGATCAGGTAAAGTCGCCGCCGCCGCGTCGCTGAAAAACCCGGTGACAAGTAGACCACTGCGGCTGTCGCAATGCATAGCGACGTCGACAACAACAACAGAGCCCGATAGTTGGTCAGCAGCGGGATGATGATGAAAGCACAGACTAAAACCCCCGCGACGGAACCCACCGTGCTGACGAAGAATACCCTGCCCGCGGGTGTGCCGGCACTGCCGCGATTCGTGTCGAGTATTGCAACAAGGAGAGGATTCATGGCAGCTAATAAAATCAGAGAAGGACCGAGCAGGAGCGCGCTTGCGATGAAACTGCCGGTGATCAACCCGAGAGACACCAGGCTGGGAAATAGAAGTGGGTACATCGCGCTTGCGAAGAAGATTGCGGCGGCCGTGAGCACCGGTGAGAGAAGAAACGCGTAGCGCAGGAACTCGGAATCGTTCCGACGACAAAGACGCCCTCCCAACGCATAGCCAATAGCGAGAAACATGAGGGTTGTGGAGAGAATGCTCGTCCAGATGTAAAGGCTGACACCGAAATAAGGCGTCATGATGCGCGACGCGAGCAGCTCGAGTGCAAGAACTACGCCCCCCGTCATGAACACGAATAATTCGAGCAGGATATTGCCGATTCCGGAATCCCGGTGATTCGACCGTGTTTCGCCGGTTGTTTTAGATCTTTTCCGTTTCACTCAGTACCTTCGTCCGCAGTCGATTTCATTGTGTCTGGCCATCCTGAAGATACGGGTTCCTCGCTCACAAAGCGCCGATCGCCGAGAGCCCCGCACGTGCACACGCTTCGTCGAGCTTGGCGCCGGGGGCCTCGCCGACGCCGATTCCGCCGAGGAACTCGCCGTCTATGCGTACGGGCAGTCCACCACCGAGAATGAGAATCGACTCGTTCATATCCCTGAGACCCGCGATCGCGGGCCGCGAAGCGACCAGCTCAGCGAGCTCCTGCGTCGGTCGGCGCAGGCTTGAGGACGTGTATGCCTTGCGCCGACTGCACGGAAACACTAAGCGCCACGCCCGCCAGCACTGCCGCCAACGGGCGGCGACCGCCAAGGCTTGGCGTGAACCAGATAGCGCTCATAGCATCCTCCTTT
>JAZFYK010000175.1:0-7553 GCA_036443505.1 Gammaproteobacteria bacterium
GCGGAGCTTTCGATATAGATGAGTCCTCTCCATACCAACGCGTTTCGCCAGTTGGCCGACTTTCCCACCGCAGAGAATGAGCTGCTGCTGTAGGTACGCTCGCTCGAAATGTTCTCGAGCTTCGCGAAGCGGCATAGAGAGAAGGTCCTGTTTGACGAGCGGTTCGTTGGACGGCGCGTCGGAGGTCAACTGCGCTTCGACTTCTTCAAGCGTAATCTCCTCATCGGCACCGAGGATTAGTAGACGGCTGACCATGTTCTTCAGCTCGCGAATGTTCCCGGGCCACGGGTAGTTCCGTAATCTATTCTGGGCGGCGACGCCGAAGCGTCGAAACGGGAGTCGTTCCGAGTCCACCAGCATGTCCACGTAGTAACGCAGGAGTTCGGGAACGTCTTCCGCATACTCTCTGAGGGGTGCGATGTGGAGGACGACAATACTAAGATGGGATAGCAACTCGCGACGAAAACCGTTGACGTTCTGCTCGAATCCTGCTGGCGCGCTTGAAAGGATACGGGCATCCAGGGAGCGATCGCCGTTGTGACCAGCGGGCCTGTACAGACGCTGCTCGAGTATCCCCAGCAACAGTTGCTGAGTATTCGATGAGATGTCGCTGATCTCATTAAGGAATAACACGCCGCCTTCGGCACGCTCTATCGCGCCGGGCTCGTCTACTTCACCGAGGATCTTGCGTCGGCCATCTTCGTCGTTCAACTCGCCCCCCATCACTGTGACGAAGGGCTCTGTCGAGCGGCTGCTTAGGCTCGCCAGGTATCTGGCGAAAGCCTCCCGACCACTGCCGGGTTCGCCAGTCAGAAGCGTGTGCGAATCGTGGTGAGCAATTCTCCGGACTTGCTCACGAAGAGCCCTCATCGTCTCGCTCTTCCCGACGGGTGCCAACATAGGCGGTACAAGATTGCGGCGCAGTTCCGTGGAGCGTTTCTGCGCCAACGCCTTCTCGACAGTCCGTAACAACTTTGCGAGAGACACAGGCTTTTCAATGAAGTCCAGCGCCCCGAGCCGCGTTGCCTCCACGGCAGTATCTACAGTGCCGTGGCCGGACATCATGACGACCGGTTCCAGCTTTCCGCCTTCCGCCCACTCCTTCAACAATGAAATGCCGTCGGTATCTGGCATCCAGATATCCAACAGGACAAGATCGTAGTCGTGGACGGCACGAGCAGCTCTCGCGTCGTTCGCATCCGCAGCCGTCGTAACCTCGTAGCCCTCTTCGCTGAGGATCTCCTCGAGGAGTTCCCGGATATTGGATTCGTCGTCGACGACTAATATTCGCGCTGTCTTCACGCGCGCTCCCTCCTTTTATCGTGACGATTCGTCGCAGATAGCATAGCGTCGCCTGCTTCTTGCGTCACCGGTAGCAGTATAACGATCTCGGCACCTCCACGCTTGTCGTTCCGGCCGGAGATCTGCCCGCCGTGTTCCTCGATCAATTTCTTCACGATTGCGAGCCCCAACCCGGTACCCCTGGCCTTGCTCGTGACGTACGGATCGAAAGCATGATCCACGATGTCATCCAGGAATCCAGGACCGTTATCGGCGACTTTGACCTCTATCAGCTCAACACCTTCGTGATCAACGCGCCGCGTCGAGATGGTTATCTCCTCATCAGTCTGACGCTCCATCGCTTCGAGGGCGTTGCCGATCAAGTTGTTGAAGACCTGCCGCATCCGACCTTCGTCGGCCTCTACGGTCGGCAATCCCGGATCGAGTTCGAGCTGCAACGACAGCGGTTGCTCGCCGTGACGATACAACTCCGCGACTTCGGCAATCAGTTGATTCAAGTCGAAGCGAGTCATATCCATGTCCGGCGTGCGGGCGTATTCGCTGAAAGCGTTGACCATCTCCTTCATTGCTTCCACTTGCTGGATAATCGTGTGTGTCGCGCGGTCCAGGAGATCCGAGTCCCCGTGGTGAGCCCCGAGGTAACGACGGCGTAAGCGTTCCGCGGATAGTTGAATCGGGGTCAGCGGATTCTTGATTTCATGAGCGAGCCGACGCGCTACCTCGCCCCAAGCGGCATCGCGCTGTGCCTGCAACAACGCGGTAATATCGTCGAAGACGATGATGTAGCCTTCCGGATCCTTTCGCTCCCCGGACAGAGCGGTGCAGGCGCACATCAGGACTCTTCTTCCCTTCTCGCCGCGTAGAACAATTTGTTCACGCCACTCGTAGTCACCACGATCCAGGTTAAGCCTGCATACCGCCATGAACTGCGATAACAACGGCCTGGTCTCGGATAGCTCCACGAGCGACTCGCCCAGATGGGTGTCGAGATCCAGGCCGAGAATCGCGCCCGCCGAGCGATTCGCGGTCCGGATTCGCAAATCGGTCTCCAGGGACACGACCCCGGTCGACAATCTCGCGAGAATAACCTCGACCTTTCTGCGTTCGTCTTCGATTTGCTGCTGGCTCAGACTCGCCTGCTTGCGTGCTCGCGCCAGACGCTGAGTCATATCGTTGAAGGAGTTGATCAGGAATCCGATCTCGTCCCGCGCCGGAATCGGCACGCGGGTATCGAAATCTCCACGAGCCACCGCTCGAGTTCCGGCCATGAGCTGTTGAATCGGTACGACAAGGCGCTTGGCGGAGAAGAAGGCGCCGTAGACTGCCGCGAGTAATGTAATCAGCAACACAATGGTCAGCATGACGGTGAAGTTTGTCTTCAGGGCGTCTCGCAGATACGACAGCTCCGTATACTCGTTGTAGCTGGCTTCAACCAGATTGGCCAATACGCTGATTCTTTGCTCAACCTCGAATCGCGCCTGCAGTATCGGCGACGTCATCGGTCTATCGGGGCTCAGAGTGGCCGCGGCGAGAATCTCGTAGCCTCCTTCCACCAGAGGTTCCAGGCTCACGTAGCTCCCCTCCGCCTGACGTTCGAGGCTCACATAGGTCCCCTCCGTCGGCGGTTCCAGGCTCACGGACGGGTCCCTCTGACGTAGTTGGAAGATCACTTCATCGCTTGGAGGCCGCGGCAGGGTAAGCTCGGGGTTTTCAGAACTCGTGGCCAGGATCTGGTCGTTCGCTGCAAATATCGTCAGTTCCGCAGCCTCGCTCTCGCGACGCAGCTCACCGAGCTCACCAACGACATCAGTCCGCTCGCTGCTCGCCAATTGCTGCGCCATGCGCAGGACATCGTCGAGGTGCTCTCTCGTCTGCAGATTGAGGGCCGTCTGGCTGAGCGCCAGCGCATTACTCAGTCCCTGCTCTACATCGACCTGGAACCAGCTGTCGATACCGCGATTGATGAATTGCACGGCGAACGCGTAGACGATTACGAGCGGCGTCACGGCAAGAACGACCAGCAGGATCATCATGCGGGCCTTAAGGCGCGATCCCGGTACGTGCTTGCGATAGTCGCGCATAAGCCGCAGCACACTGCCCAGGATCAGCACGAGCAGCAAGGCGATACCCACGAGGTTGATCAGGAGTATCCAGGGCAACGCGCGTGAGAAGTCCTCGGAGTCCTGGGCGAGCGGAGAGAACAGCATGAGTGCCGCGAACCACACCAGCACGCCCACGATCAGGGCGAACGTGATTGCTGCTTTTTTTATTCGCCCAGCGGCCATGTGTACCACTCGCTCTCCAACGACCATTCACGACGCCAGAAAGCCAGAAGTCGCAAAGGTCCGGGAATATCGGCCGTGCTCAGCACGGCCCTGATGCGGATGTTATAAGTGGCGTCTGCGTCCAACAGCGCCACGTCGATTAGCGGGAGCTCGGTAACTCGCCCAAGAAAATTCAGCGCGGAAAATAACGTGGCGAAGGAACTCTGTTCGCCGCTATTCAGATTCACGACGACGTAGCGCTCACTCAGGGCACGATATTGCAGTTCATAGCCCTGTCGCAGGGCGGCCTCGTCGTCGTCGAACCAGAAGCGCCTGACGCGCAGGAATTCCACTTCCGTCTGGAGGGTCAAGATGACGCCCGCTTCCAGCGCTTCTGCGGCCTCGGTGGACAGGCGGTACTCAATCCAGGCGTCGAGGTAATAGACACCGGATCTGACCTCGACGCTCGCCGAGCGAATCTCGAAGCGCCCGGGGTCCTCCTGCCCCTGGACAGGCGGCTGAACGCCGAGCGCAACGGCCGCGACAGCGATAGAGTAATACACTCGGGCACCATACCCACGGCAGCCAGAAGCTGTCTTATTGTTGCCCACGAGATCCCTGCGATGCTTGCATCATTCCTTCTTCTTAAGACAAGCATAATAGAACCCATCCATATTCGCCTCCCCGGGAAGGATCTGGCGGCCCAATCCCGGCCCCGGGCCGGCCGGTTCGGCGTCCGAAGTTTCCTCGACAAAACCTGAAATCCGACCTTCGTTCTCACTTGTGGCGATCGTGCAGGTCGCGTACAACATTTTTCCGCCCGGCGTGAGCAATGGCCATAAAGCGAGCAGAAGCTGCCGCTGCTCGGCGCTTAGTCGCTCCAAGTCTTCCGGCCGCCTGAGAACTTTGATATCGGGATGACGGCGGATGACGCCCAACGCGCTGCAGGGTGCGTCCAGCAGAATTCTTTCGAACGGCCGGCCATCCCACCAGCCCGAGGGCTCGGCCGCATCTCCCTGAATGACGGTGCCACGATGACCCAGGCGATCGAAGGCCTCGCGGACGGTCGCCAGCCTCTCTGCATCCCGGTCAAGAGCGACCAGCTCCGCAATCTCTGGACACGACTCCAGGATGTGGGCGCTCTTGCCGCCGGGCGCGGCGCAGGCATCCAGCACACGCAGACCGGACTCCAGCTGCAGGTAACCCGGGGCAAGCTGTGCCGCCGCGTCCTGAACTGAAACCAGGCCGTCTTCGAACCCGGGTAACGTGCTCATGGCCTGGGGTTCCACCAATTGGATCGCGCAGTCGGTGGGACTGGCAGGCTCCGTAGCGATCCCGGCCGCCGCCAGCATTTTTAGATACTCCGCGCGCTCGATTCGTCGCCGGTTGACCCTGAGCCACATCGGCGGTGTCTGATTGTTGGCCGCGACTATCTCCCGCCAGTTCTCCGGCCAGTCGGACTGGATCGCGTCGAGCAGCCAGCCAGGATGGCTCGCGAGCGCGCCGGACGCGTCGGCCATGCGTTCGTCGAGTTCGCCACGTTCCCTCAGGAACCGCCGCAGAACAGCGTTGACGAGTCCCTTGGCCTGGCCGACTCCGAGGTGCTGTGCCGCGGCAACCGTTGCCGAAACCACGGCATGAGGGGGGATGCGCAACCATTGAAGCTGAAAGAGTCCGAGCCTCAACAGAGCAGCCAGCTCGGCGTCGCGAGCCTTCAGCGGTCGACTGAGCAGCTCCGCGGCCTGCCACTGGACGCGGTGATGCCAACGCAGCACTCCGTAGGATAACGAGCGTAACAGCCCGAGATCTCGCGGTGCCGGCTGAGGCGACTTCGCAAGCGCGTTTTCCAGCGCGAGCCCATCCCGGATTACACGTGCGTTGATCCTCGCGGCCAACGCCCGCAGCTCTGCCCCGGATTCAGCGGACAAAAGACACATCCGCAAGGGAATGAGCATTCAGGTACGCCGACACCGGCATGACCCTCGCTGCGGGCGGTTGGACCTGAAGCAGACGCAGAGTGCCATCGCTCGTGGCGACATCGATGCCGTCTTTGCCGGCGGCGAGGATCGATCCGGGGGCCGCCTCGATCGAGCCTCGCACAGGTTCTGCCTCGTGAATCCTCAGGACGCGGCCATCGGTAAGTGCTGCGACGCAGATCGGCCAGGGATTAAACGCGCGTACCCGGCGCGCCAGCGACTCCGCGGCTTGGCTCCAGTCCAACGCGGCCTCGTCCTTGGAGATTTTCGCCGCATAGGTAACCGCGTGTTCGTCCTGGGGAGACGGTCGCAGGCTGCCGTCCAGGATTCCCGGCAGCGTCTCGATCAATAACTCCGCGCCCAGCAGCGCAAGGCGATCGTGCAACATGCCGGCGGTTTCGTGACTGTTCATCTCCACCGATCGCTGCCCGTATATCGGCCCCGTATCCAGAGCGAGCTGCATCTTCATGATGCTGACGCCAGTCTGCCGGTCGCCTTCGAGGATGGCGCGCTGTATCGGCGCGGCGCCCCGCCAGCGGGGCAGGAGCGAGGCGTGAATATTGATGGCACCATGCTGAGGCCACTCCAATAGCCACTCGGGAAGCAGTAGTCCGTAGGCGACGACTACCAGCAGATCCGGGCGCGGCCCGTTAGTCGTCAAGCCCGCGTCGTCGCGCAGCGTCGCAGGCTGGTGTAGCGGCAAGCCCTTCCTCTCGGCAAGCTTTTTTATTGCGCTGGGAGCAAGCTTTCTGCCGCGTCCGGCCGGCCGGTCGGGCTGCGTCAGCACCTGAGCGATGTTCGCCCCGATCGACGACAGCGCCTCGAGCGCCGGAACCGCGAACTCCGGAGTCCCGGCGAAAGCGATGCGTGGCTTGAAGCTCACCCCAACAGGAACTCGCGGTGACGATTCAGATAACAGGGGCTGGACGACGAGACGCGTCGCCTTCCCCTGTCCCGCGCTTGGCCTTCTTCACCACTTTCTTTTTTAGTCGGTCGCGCTTCAGTGTCGATAGGTAATCGACGAATAGTTTGCCGTCCAGGTGATCGATCTCGTGCTGAATACAGATGGCCAACAGGCCTTCAGCGTCGAACTCCTGCGTCTCGCCGTTCTCGTCGAGTGCTCTGACTCCGACGCGCTCCGCGCGGTTGACGGCCTCGAAAACTCCTGGAACTGAGAGACACCCTTCCTCGTAGCTGACGCTGCCGTCTTTACTCAGGATTTCGGGATTGATCAGGCACCGCGGCTCGTCACGCTCCTCCGAGATATCCATGACGAGCACCCGCTCGTGGACATTGACCTGTGTGGCAGCCAGACCGATGCCGGGGGCGGCATACATGGTCTCGAACAAATCCGCGACGAGCGCGCGAGTTTCGACGCCGACCTCCTCAACGGGGGCTGCCCGCGTACGCAGCCGGGGGTCGGGATACACCAGAATTGGGAGACATGCCATTGTGGTTAGCCCAGCATTTCGTGTATAACGCAACGGAGTTTACTTAACCCTCTGACTTTACAGGAATAGTAGTGACTTCAGAGTCGTCGACTTCGTGGGTCAAAAGTCCGTTTTCGGGGCCCGAGGATTATAGCAGCAACCCTCGGAGGATCCCTGTTAGCGTGATTTTATCTGGCCCCAGGGAGCTTTGAGCCATGTTCTACGCACACTTCCCGACAATTCGCATTGCCCCGTTCGCCGTGCTCGCCGGCGCCGTTCTCGGACTCCTGGCCGCATGCGGCGCCAACCCGCCGCAGACGCAATCGAGCGCGGCGCAGACGATGCCGTTGACGGTCACGCAGAGGCCCGTCAATGAGCAACGACTCGCATTGGTGCCTATCGGCAGCGGCCGCTCCCCGGCGATCGGGCAGGCGCCGCCGCCACAGGTACTGGTCAACCCCAGGCACCCCGAGCAGTATGTTGTGCAGCCTGGCGACACGCTTTGGGATATCTCCGAGCTATTCCTGCTGGACGCCTGGTATTGGCCGGAGATCTGGCAGATCAATCCGCAGGTCGCAAAC
>JAZFYK010000176.1:0-2787 GCA_036443505.1 Gammaproteobacteria bacterium
AAGAGGTACGGTATGCCCCGCGTCGCGCTTCGACGTTCTGCGGCCTCCCTCTGCTCCTCGGGAGTATTGCCTTCTTCCACATGGCTCTAGAAGTTAACGGACGCATAGAGCATCTTGCCGGGCATCAATGGTGCGAGCGTGCGAACATCATCGACGTCGTGTACGAAACTGGGCCGCGCATCGGCGTCCAGGCTCGCATTGTTGACCACATCGGTCACGATCTCGTACAGGCGGTATTTCAGGCCGTATTCGTATTGCCCGATGAGCGCCTTCATGTCTGCCGGCATCGCGACATTCGGATAAGCGGGATCTCGCTGCAGCTCTTCGTTTGCGGCGTCGAGCTCTACAACGAGTCGATCCCGCAGGACGATGCCGATGCTCTGGACACCATCGATCTCGAAAGTGCCTAGCTTGAAGGGCTCGGCGCTCAAAGCCCCCGGCCCGAGTTGAGCGGAGACGAGAGCCGGGATTGAAAACGCCGCGAACACGACGAAGGAAAGTGTAGCGCGCATGGTAGTTGCTCCCTGTTTTGGTGTTGGTCGTCAGGCAGTCAGGTTAGAACTTCGGATCACTCTGACTTCTGGCCAGACGCCTGTCAAGCAGGTTTCGGCGATTTAATATTCCAGCTGCGCACGCACACGGGTGACTTGCTCGACAGTGACTGCGCCTGAGTTTTCACCAAATTCCTCTCGACAGTAAGTCAACACAGCGGCCACTTCAGCGTCCGTCAGAAAATCGAAACGCGCCATGAGAACGTCGGGGCTGAATCCGCCCGTCAGCACATACCCGACGAGTGCGTCACTGCTACCCAAGACCCAGGGGCTTCCAAGCAAGCCGGGGTTCATGCCGGGCACGCCGCGCCCGTCCGCCATGTGACACGCGAGACAGTCGCGCCGATAGATCGCGAGACCGTCTACTGTCAACTGCTGGGCGGACGCCTGCTCGTCCTGAGCGGCGCATCCGGCCGTGAGCGTCGCCAAGAGGCAGAGGAGCAGCGCCCCGGAGAGTGTGTAGGGCCGCGGGAAGATAGCTGTCTACTCTCCGACGTATCGTACCTGCCAGACACGGCCGCTGACGGTGCTGGAGATATAGATCTCGCCGTCCACGCCTTGCGCGATACCCGTCGGACGGTGTACGGCGTCCGCTGGATTCTCGAGCACGCCCACGCCTTCGAATCCCTCCGCGAAGATCTCGAAGTCCGGTCCCGGCGTTGCGCCATCGAATGGCACGAACACGACGTTATAGCCCGCCTGCGGCAACGGCGCCCGGTTCCACGAGCCATGGAAGACGACGAAGGCGCCATTGCGGAAACGTGCCGGGAACTGGTCACCCGTGTAGAACATCAGGTCGTTCGGGGCCCAGTGTCCAGGGAACGTCGCGATGGGCTCGGCATACAAACCCGCATCGGTCTCCTGCTTCCCATCGCCTCCGTACTCGGGTGCCAGTAGCCGCTTCCCCTGCACGTGATCGTAGTAGCTGTAAGGCCAGCCATAGTTGCCGCCTGCAACGAGAACGTGCATCTCCTCCGACGGCAGCTCGGCGCTTTCCTCGGCCGTGAAGTATTCAGGATACAAGGTGGCCAGCGCGTCGCGTCCGTGTGTCAGGAAATAGACTTGCTCGTGTTCCTCGCTCCATTCGATCGCCACGGCGTTGCGGATGCCGGTGGCGAACTGTTCGCCATCCTCAACCTGAGCTTGCCCGGAGACATCGGCGTCATAGCGCCAGACGCTGGCTTGCACGTCGAGGTGTGGACAAGGCAGCTGCCCTGGGGATCCGCGCGTCCGGAATTCCTCCATGCAGGCGTTCGATGGTGCACCGACGTTGACGTAGAGTCTGTGATCGTTATCGATGGCGAAAGTCTTCGCTTCGTGGAGTCGCTGTACCGGGAATCCGTCCACAACTATTTCGGGATCGGCTGTCGGCACCAGCTCATTATCCTCGAACCTGAAACGGTAGACGGCTGTCTTGGAGCCGAAATACAAGTCACCGTCGTGAAACTGTAATGCCGTACCTGGAATGTCGGTGGCGAAACGCTCGATGACATCCGCGGCACCGTCTCCATCGCTATCCTGCATGGCGACCAGCCCCATCGTGCTACCTCGGCCCATACGAACGGTCAGGGCTAAATACAGCGTGCCATCGTCACGGACGGCCATGTGGCGCGCGTAGCCTTCCATCTGGGCAAATACCGTTGCCTCGAACCCGGGCGGAATCCTCATCCCGAGGTCGGGATCCATGGGCACCGATGCGTCGACCGAATAGGGACTCGACACCTGCGCTGCCCAAAGGCTGGCCGAGAAAACCACAGCGAGGGCCGTGCTCGCGAATCGCCAGATCAGATGCTGTCGTCTCATTATTAGGTCTCTTCTTATAAGCTCGGGTTAGTGTAGCGCAACCGCGCAACGGTTCACTAAGCGATTTCGATCTCGATCGTCGCGACACCATCGACACCGCCACGTAGCACATCCCCGCGCTCGACCGGACTGACACCCGCAGGCGTACCCGTATAGATCAGGTCCCCGGGCCGTAGATGGAAGAGCGCAGACATTCGCTGATTCTTGTATTAGTCTTTCGCCGTCTGCCAGCGTGGCTCGCTGCCGGGTCTCAGCACGACTTCCCTACCATCGGCCAGCAGAATATTGCTCGTGTACATCTCACGGCTGCCGTTACGGGCCGGAAATCCGGCGAGTCTGAAGCGAGTACCTACCCGAATCACATCCTGCGATATCTCTCGGCGCTCGAGGCCTCGAATGGAGTTGGATTCGATCTCCCAGATCTCACCTTCCT
>JAZFYK010000177.1:0-2192 GCA_036443505.1 Gammaproteobacteria bacterium
ACGACAGCCCGCCCGCGACGGATGCTGCGGAACCCACCGATGCGCGACCGAACATCCTGTTGATTATCGTTGACGACCTGGGCTTCACGGATATCGGCGCTTTCGGCAGCGAGATCCCCACCCCGAATATTGACGAACTCGCGTTCGCCGGAGTCCGCCTGACGAATCTACACACGGGAAGGGCGTGCCAGGAGACGCGTGCCATGCTGATGTCCAGCCGAGGCGCGGCTTCGGTCATCGAGGAGCGGCCGAATCGCCCGGGTGGCCCGCGCGACAACAGCCTGACGATGAATGTCGCGGTACTCCCGGAGCTCATGCAGGATGCGGGCTACAGTACTTATATGTCGGGTAAATGGGACCTGGGGATGTCCGGCGAATACCGGGCTGGCGTACGTGGTTTCGATCGCTCCTTCGCGATGTTGGCCTCCGCAGCCAGCCACTTCGCGGATTACTTCTGGGGCGAAGAGGCCTACTACGAGGAACATGGGATTCCGTTAGCGCTAGATGACCTGCCCGAGGATTTCTACTCCACGAGAGTCTACACGGACAAGATGCTGGAATACCTTCAGGCGCACGATGGCGATAACCCCTGGTTCGCTTATATGCCTTACACCGCGCCGCACTGGCCACTGCAGTTGCCCGAAGACTGGCTGGATCGTCATGCCGGCAACTATGATGCCGGCTACGACGTGCTGCGCACCGAGCGTGTTGCCCGCGCCGGCGAGTTAGGGGTGATCCCGGCTGGTGCGACGCTCGAGGCGTATCAGCCAATCGCGATGCCCTGGTCCGAACTCAACGCGGAGGAGCAAGCGAGATATTCACGCGCCCAGGAGATCTACGCGGGCATGGTGGAGTATCTGGACTTAAGTATCGGCCGCGTTATCGCCTATCTCGAAGACAGCGGCCAGCTCGAGTCGACCGTAATTCTATTTATGTCCGATCACGGTGGGTCGGCTGGGCAATATGGCGTCTATACGGGGCGCGGGCCCAACCTGGGCAGACTCCCCACGGAACCCAACACGCCCGACAATCGCTTCGAGAACTTCGGCCGCATCGGCTCATTCATCGATCACGGCGTAGGCTTTGGCGAAGCGGCCACGGCACCGCTCAAATATTTCAAGGGCCGGCTCGCCGAAGGCGGCATCCGGGCCGCCGCGTTTATTCATTATCCAAGCGTCGTCTCCGAGCCCAGCATCGATGGCACTTTTATAACCACGATGGACATCTTGCCGACGTTCCTGGATATCGCCGGTACCGAGCATCCGGGCGAGGGGTCATACAGGGGCCGCGACATCATGCCGATCCTCGGGAAATCGTTCTGGCCGTACTTCCTGGGCGAGAAGTCCGCCGTCCATGACTCGTCGGATACGGCGGGCTGGTCGAACGGAGCGACCGGAGCGATCATCAGGGGCAATTACAAGGCCATTAACGAAGGCCCGGCCGGCATGGGGATGAGCGCCGCAGCACCCTGGCGCCTCTACGATCTCTCAACCGATCCGGGTGAAATCGACGACATCTCCGCCGATCATCCGGAGCTGACGGCAGAGCTGGTCACGGAGTGGGAGACCGACTGGCGGTAGTGCCGGTGGAAATCTCAGCGTGTCGGATCCCTCCTCGTTAGTCGCACTCGCCACGCGCTTACGCTCGGCGAGTGGCTTCGACCCCGTCGAGCCTGTCCATGACCGCATCGACGGCATGGCCGAAGCCTATGACATCCAGGACATCAACCGGCGTTACTGGCTCGATGCGGGCCGTGAGCAGTCCGGCTACAAGGTCGCGTTTACCACGCTCGAATCTCAGCAGCTGTTCGGCACGACCGAGCCCGTCTACGGCACGCTGTTCAAAGACATGCAGTTCGCCTCGGGGTCGACGCTTCCTTCTGGCCGCCTGGCGAAACCGATGCTCGAGGGCGAGATCGTCATGGAGCTGTCCAGGGACCTGCCCGGCGACGCGCTGGATCCCGCAACGGTCCGCGCGGCCGTGGGCGCTATCTATCCCGCGCTGGAGATTCCAGACAGCTGCCTGAGCGGTAAGATCGACGCGGTCGACATGGCTGCGGACAACGCCGCGGCCGCCGGTTACGTGCTCGGCGAGCGCCACGCTTTGGAGCCCGATTTCGACCTCGCAGGCATCAATCTGACCATGGCGCAAAACGGCGAAGTCGTGGGCTCCGGTGTCAGCGCGATCTGCAT
>JAZFYK010000178.1:0-2543 GCA_036443505.1 Gammaproteobacteria bacterium
GAAGCACTCGTGACGCCGATTCCGGGTAACCGGTACGAGTTCCTGCAGCCGATCCAGATGCGCTTCAATGAGCTGATGGCCGGCGTGCGCGCCGAACTCGCCGTCAAGGTCTTCGGTGACGACTTCGACGAACTCATCCGGCTCGGCGACGAAATCGAGCAGGCGATCAACGCGGTTCCCGGCGCGGCCGACGTGGCGGTGGAGCAGGCGACCGGGCTACCCGTCATGACGGTGGAACCGAAACGCGAAGTGCTGGCACGATTCGGTGTGACGATCGCCGAGCTGCAGGATCTTGTCGCCACTGCACTCGGTGGCGTCGTGGCCGGACAGCTTTACGAGGGCGACCGGCGTATCGACATCGTTGTGCGGCTGCCCGAGAAATTGCGCTCCGATCCGGATCGGCTGGCCTCACTGCCCGTTCCGCTCAGCGACGGCGGCTATGTTCCGTTGCGCGAGGTTGCGGACCTCCAGTTGACTACGGGCTACAACCAGATACCGCGCGAGAACGGTAAACGTCGCGTGGTCGTCACGTCCAATGTGCGCGGGCGCGATCTCGGTTCGTTCGTGAGGGACGTGCAGAGCGCCGTCCAGGATCGAGTCGAGATTCCGGCCGGATACTGGATCGAGTACGGCGGCACGTTTGAGCACCTGCAATCGGCGACGAACCGTCTCGCAGTGGTCGTGCCGATGACGCTGCTGATCATCGTCGTTCTGCTCGTCGTGGCTTTGGGATCGATACGCGACGCGGCGGTAATCTTCTCGGGTGTCCCTTTGGCGTTGACGGGTGGCGTCGCGGCGCTGTTATTGCGCGGCATCCCGTTTTCCATATCGGCGGCGGTCGGGTTCATCGCGCTCTCGGGGATTGCGGTGCTGAACGGTCTCGTCATGGTGACGTTTTTCCGCGATCTGCGCGCCTCCGGCCAGTCTGTCGAGAAAGCAATCGTCGAGGGAGGGCTGACACGCCTTCGTCCGGTGTTGATGACCGCGCTCGTGGCGTCACTGGGCTTCGTGCCAATGGCGCTCAATACGGGTATCGGTTCGGAGGTGCAACGACCGTTGGCAACCGTCGTCATCGGAGGAATCGTGTCATCGACGCTGCTGACCCTGGTGGTATTGCCGGCGCTCTATCGCATCGTTCATCCGCGAGAGTAGAATACAGGTCAGACGTGATTCGAGTTGAAGACCAGAACTCCTTGGGGGCAGTAATAAATGAATTGGATAAAAATAACCGCCCTCGCGGCGTGCCTGAGTCCTTCTCTAGTCGCCGGGCATCACTCGACGTTCGAATACGATCTGAGCGTCGTCCACGAGTTGACTGGAGAAATCGTGCAACTCCAGTGGCGAAACCCACACGTCCGAATGAGCGTCCGTGTACGGGATGACGACGGCACAGAGCAAGTCTGGGAAATGGAGGCGCAAGATATCAACAGTCTCGATCGTGCCGGCGTTCCCCGGGATCTCGTCGAAGCCGGGCAGGTCGTGCGCGTCGCAGGATCGCCGTCTACCCGGCGCGAGGCAAGCCTCTTGTTGACCAACCTCCTGCTGCCCGACGGCAGAGAAGTTCTAATGCATCTGTCGAAAGGACCGCGTTGGAATGACGTGGTCATCGGCGACCGGCAAGCCGTTCGTGGCCGAGAAGAGGAATTCGAGGCGCCCGTTGCGGACATTTTTCGCGCGTGGACTACGGTGCAATCGAACATGCCGGATTATTCCGAAGATCCGCCGCTGACTGCCGCGGCTCGTGCAGCGTACGCGGCCTTTGACCCGACAATCGACGATCCGGTGCTGCGCTGTATCGCTCCGGGCATGCCGGAGGCGATGACCTATATCGGGCCGCACCCGGTCGAGTTCGTTGAGCTGGAGAATGGCGATATCGAGATCCTGATCGAGTCCGACGACAATGTGCGGGTCGTCCACATGGGCGACGATGCGAGCGCGGAAGATCAGCTACTCTCGGCCCTGGGGTATTCGGTGGGTAGTTGGGAAGGCAACGTCCTGGTCGTGACAACGACTCGGATCAACTGGCCTTACTTCAAGGTATTCGGTCTCGTCGCCGCGCCTCAGAGCGAGCAGATGGAGATCGTCGAGCGCTTCACGCTGGACCGAGAGCAGGGAGAATTGATCTATGACTTTACCGCGCGCGATCCGGCGACCTTCACCGAGCCCGTAACCGCAGATCGGTATCACGTGTGGCGCTACCGCCCCGGCGTCGCCGTGGAGCCGTATGAATGTACGTTGGACGAATAGCTAACCAGTAACGTCTAATCGCCGGCTTCAGTCTCCATGACCCGAGCCAGGTTTTCCCTGTTGCCGATGGCATCAGCGGAAGCGACCGTGTTGCACTGCCAGCCCCATCCCTCGAGCTTCTCGATGAATGCCTGTGCGTGGGATTCGCAATAGCCGGATTCGTTCTGGGCATTCCATAGAACCTGTTGCTCTCCGGGGGCCTCCGTGTCCTTGAAGTAATGGACTTCACAAGGTACGGAAGTGCCATTCTCGTAGACGACTTCGACTCGCCGCTCCAGGTCTTGCAGGACACATCG
>JAZFYK010000179.1:0-3080 GCA_036443505.1 Gammaproteobacteria bacterium
CCGTACGATCCCGAGAAACACGTCTGGATCGTCGACGACCACAAGCACATCATCCACAAGTTCACGAATGACGGTAAGACGCTCGTGCAGTCTATCGGCACTTACGGCGAGCTCGGAGCCGATGAAACGCACTTCAATCGGCCGACATTCATGGCCTGGTTCCCTGACAGCAGTTTCGTCGTCGCCGATGGCTACAACGGCACGCGCGTCGTGAAGCTCGATGCGGACGGCAACTACCTCACGTCCTGGGGACAGAGAGGCACGACGCCCAACGAATCGCGGCCGGGCTATATGAATAATGTGCACGGCGTCGCGATAGATCCCGAGACACGGCGCGTGTTCGTGAACGATCGAGGCAATCGCCGCATTCAGGTGTTCGACGAGAACGGCGAGTATTTATATGAGTGGAGTATCGGCGCGCAGCCCGCGAACATTCATATGTTCATCATCACGGCCGATCGGCATCTGTGGGCCGCGGACCGCAGATCGAACAAGATCCTGAAATACGATTTGGACGGCAATTTCCTGTATTCGTGGGGTACTTTCGGCGAATTCCCTGGCGGAATCGCCGGCGTGCACGGTATGAGCGTGGACCAGGAGGGCAACCTGTACCTTGCTCAGGTCGACAACAAGGGTGGCGTCCAGAAGTTCATACCACGAGCGGGAGCGAATCCGGACTTCCTGATAGGCCGGCCGCTCTACGCCGCCTGGGAGTAGCCTCCGAGGAGAAATCTAGTCCAATGAAAACGAGTTCCACAGTCCTTCTTGCGGTCATCCTGTTCGTCTCCGGCGCATCGGCGGAGATCGTGCGCGTGGATGTCGATCTTCATGAGGATGTGCTTGGCGGTCGGTCCTACGGGCTTGCGGGGCCTTACGAAAAATTCCTCGGCACGATGCATTTCGCGGTCGACCCGACGAATTCGGCGAATGAGATCATCGTCGATATTGAGCATGCGCCAACGAACGCCGACGGCCTGGTCGAGTTCTCTGCCAACTTCACGCTTATCAAGCCGAAGCAGGCCGACCGCGGTAACGGCACGTTGTTGCTGGGCGTCGCCAATCGCGGCACGCGACGGATGTTGACGTTCTTCAACCACGCGCACGCCGAAGGCGAAACATGGGACGCCGGTAACCCGACGATCGCAGAGCACTTCGGCGACGGGTTTTTAATGGAGCAGGGCTTCACCCTGCTCTGGGTCGGCTGGCAATTCGATGTTCCGGTGAGTCGTGTGACCGGTTCACGGGCGTTTCTACCGAGAATCGAGCCCGATGAGCCTATCGAAGGCCTCGTGCGCAGTGACTTCGTCGTCAGGGAACGCGTATTCGACCGCACGCTCGCAGACCGCAACCACGTCCCCTATCCCGTTTCCGATCCGGATGCGCCCGAGAGCGTCCTGTCCGTTCGCGACTCGGTGGAGGGTGACCGCCAGGTCATCCCGCAAGACCAGTGGGACTTTGCGCGCCTTGTGGACGGCGTGGCCGTCCCGGACATGACGCGCGTCTATCTCGAGTCGGGATTTGAGCCGCATCTGATCTATGAGGTCATCTACAAGGCCGAGAACCCCGAAGTTATCGGCTTAGGGTTAGCAGGGCTTCGCGACGCCGTTTCGCTATTCAAATACGGATCGTCGCGGGAGTTGAACCTTCCGGAGGGCGCTATCGGCCGCGCGATCGGTTATGGCATGTCGCAGCCGGGCCGGACACTCAGGACGTTCGTGTACATGGGATTCAACGAGGACGAACAGCATCGCAAAGCGTTTGACGGCATCATCGCGCAGATCGGCGGCGCTGCGCGCGGAAGTTTCAACCTCCGCTTCGGGCAAGCATCGCGTGATGCGCACCCTTATCTCAACTTCTTCTATCCGACGGATATTTTCCCGTTCGCCGATGTCGAGCAGACCGATCCCGTGACCGGACAGAGCGGTGGCATGCTCTCGCACGTCCCGGAAGCGTTTATGCCCAAGGTCTACAACGTCAACTCCTCTTACGAATACTGGGGAAGAGTGGCGTCGTTGTTGACGACGACGGTAGACGGTAAGAAGCATGTGCCGATGCTGGACGAACACGCGCGCGTCTATCATCTCGCCGGTTCGCAACATCTGCCGTCGTCGTTTCCGCCAACGCAATCCAACGGCCAGAATGTCAACAATCCGAACGATTTCTCCTGGCTCATGCGAGCACTGCTGCTCCGAATGAACGAGTGGGTGACCGATGGCACGCCGGCACCGCCGAGCCGCTTCCCGCTATTGGATGATCAGACGCTGGTCGCGCCGGACCAAGTGACTTTTCCGGATCTGCCTGGCATCAACTTCCCGACGATTACGCATAAGGCCTACCGCGTCGACTATGGGCCCTATTTTGCGTCCGACGGCATCATCACCAAGGAGCCGCCCGAAGTGGGTCCCGCGTTCACGATACTCGTGCCGCAGGTTGATTCGGACGGCAACGAACTCGGTGGGCTCAGGACACCCGGAGTTATCGTGCCGTTGGCGACTTACACCGGTTGGAACCTCTATAACGCCGACTACGGGCCGACGAATCTCGTGTCCCACATGTCCGGCTCGTTCCTGCCGTTTCCAAAAGATAGGCAGGAGCGCGAGGCCCGCAACGATCCGCGCTTGTCGATCGAGGAACGCTACGGGAGCAAGGCGCAGTACCTGGGCTTGGTCGCCGCAGAGGCAATCGAGCTGATCGGCGAGGGCTATCTCCTGGACCAGGACCTACCTGAGATTCTCGATCAAGCCGGGATGATTTGGGATTACGTCACGCGCTAGAGGGGGCTGATGCAGAATCGCAAAATGACCGGCCGCGACTGGCGTGTCGTCGCTACGTTAGGTCCTTTGGCCTGCCTCGGCTTGATCGCAGCGATACCATGCGAGGCAGTAGCCGCGGATCCACCCGCGGACCTCACGGGGGTTTGGCGGGCCACGTCGCCACGGAGCGCCGGCGGGGCCAACCGGCCGGAACCGACGCCCCGAGCACGGGCGGACCTCGAAGCCTTCGACCCCTTGGACGATCCGGTAATCCGCTGCGTCATGCCGGGTTTCCCGCGCTCCGGCTTGATCATCTACCCTTTCGAG
>JAZFYK010000180.1:0-6969 GCA_036443505.1 Gammaproteobacteria bacterium
TTTAAGTTGGTGCTGGCGGACGGATTCGAACCGCCGACCTGCTGATTACAAATCAGCTGCTCTACCAACTGAGCTACGCCAGCGCTACCCGGATTTTAACGGGTATGGGGAGATGCAGGGCAATCCGGGGGCTGTTTCGACAGCCCCCGGACGCTGAAAGGCTTACTGTGGCTTTCTCGCGCGGATCAGCATCCGATCGGTGGCGCGGCCCAGTGACGAATCCCTGATGTTCAGGGTGTGGTCATCCGCCGAACTCATGAGCATATCCGACTCCGCTTCGATTACGAATCCGGCGCGGGTCAACATTTCGATGGCCCTGGCTTTCTCGATTCGATGCAGGCTCGCGTTGTCCTGGCCCTCGATACCGATATGGTCGATGAAGCCCAAGACACCACCGGGCTCGAGTGCCGCGTAGATTTCGTTAAGAAATGCCATGCCCGCCTCGTCGCTGCGATTCGCCCCATCGTGGAGGTTGAGCGCGGTGAAAGCCGCATCGACTTCATTGCTCAGCCCGAGCGCGCCGATGTCAGCAAATCGAACGTCGACATTGCCGAGGCGCTCGGCCCGCGCGTGAGAAGCATCGCCGACGCGCGCTTCGAATCGCGGAGAATTCTGCGCGATGACATGCCCGTCGGGTCCCACGGCCGCCGACAGCACCTCCGTGTACCAGCCTGCTCCCGCAGACATTTCGAGAACTGTCATGCCGGCGTTGATTCCGACGAAGTTGAGAACCTCAGCAGGCTTTCTCGCCGCGTCGCGCACCTTCTCGTCAGCGGGTCGCGCGCTTGACATCAGTGCAGCGTCGAATCCGGGCGCCAACTCCGCAATCGAAACGGAACTGAGCCCGACGCCCAGCGCGAGCCCGGTCAAGAGCCATGCGAACTTCATAGACGTATTCATTATAATTGTTCTCCTACGAATCGTTATTCACGCTCTCGGCGCAGGCTTCACCATGCTACGGCGCTGACCCTCAAGCTCGAATCCATAGCCTATGCCGTGTCGGCCCGGGAAGGGAAGCCCGCTCCAGAAAACTTCAGGGATCTCAGGCATCTAGCCACTGCGCGCGGCCGCTGAACCGGTCGGCGAGGCAGAAATGCCGCCAGAATTCGTCAGGATTCAGCCGCCGTATTGCCACGATTGCCTGCCAGCCTCTACTGCACCAGGAAAAGACGGAGATGGGGTGAGCGATCTAGTTCAGCGGGTGCAGCGCTCGATCAGTGGCAAAGTGCTCTTCATTGCGGCGCTCGTGCTCGTGCTCCTGATCCCGATGGGCATGATCAAGGGCGTCGTGAACGAGCGGGCATATTTGCTGCAATCCGCTTACGCGGATATCGCCAGCGCCTGGGGCAACGCCCAGACCATCGGTGGACCGGTTCTCGCCGTGCCCTATCGCTATACCCGCATGGTGAACGGCATCGCCGTGACTGCACACGACGAACTCTACGTCCTGCCTCAGGCACTGCGGTTCGAGGGGGAGGTCCGCACCGAGATCCGGTACCGCGGGATCTACCAGGTACCAGTCTACACGGCGGAGCTTGAGGTCAGCGGCGTACTGCCGCCGCCCGAGTTTGGCGACGACCATCCCGAGCGGGAGATTCTTTGGGAAGAGGCTTACATCGCGTTGCCGATCAGCGACGCACGACCCATTACCGAAGCCGTGCGCCTGACGCTCGGCGACCGAACCGCTGATTTTGCACCAGGAGGCACACGAGCCGCCGGCTTCGGCCAGCAACTCAGTGTGCCGTATGCGGCGTTAGGCCTGGGAAGCTTCACCGAAGCCCAGGCCTTTTCTTTCGACCTGACGCTCGGAGGCACGGGTGAGCTCAAGTTCCTGCCGCTGGGTGACACGACAGACGTCACATTGACCTCCGCTTGGCCGTCGCCAAGTTTTATGGGAGCCTACTTGCCGGGCACGCGAGAGATATCCGAATCGGGGTTCTCGGCCACCTGGCACGTGCTCAATCTCGGTCGTGGCTATCCATCGAGCTGGCAGGAGTCGAGATTCGCACGGGATGCGATCGCCAATTCCGCGTTCGGCGTCGACTTCATCGTGCCGATCGGCATCTATGAGGCGAGCACGCGCGCCGCGAAGTACGCCGTGTTGTTCATCGGGCTTAGCTTCCTGATTTATTTCCTATTCGAGATCTTCGCGGGCCTGCGGCTACACCCATTGCAATATCTCCTGCTGGGCCTCAGCAACTGTATGTTCTACTTGCTGCTGCTCGCGCTCTCCGAGCATCTGCCATTCGGGCTCACCTATTTCATGAGCGCGGCAGCGTCCACGACGTTGATCGGCGTCTACAGCTCGGCCGTGCTCGGCGCAAGACGGCGAGTCGTACCGGTCGCGGCAGCTCTAGCGGTCATGTACGTCACCCTCTACATGACGCTGCAGGCCGAAGACTTCGCCTTGTTGTCGGGTACGCTGGCGCTGTTCTTCGTTCTCGCCCTGTTCATGTATGTGACCAGAGCGATCGACTGGTACGAGTTGGAGATCGGCCACACCGCGAAAGAGAATCGCGACGAGGCCGTCGCTCCTACAGCGCATCGTCCGGTGCGTCGCAGACCCGTTGCTCCAGACGGATGATGCGCCCGGCGGGCTGCAGCGGCTCCAGTTCCGGGTCTTGTCCGGTATCCAACGTCAGATCCGCCCACTACAACGTGCCCGGCCGGGTACGGTCCGTAATCCCGGGTTCATAGCCCAGGCCGAGCACCTGGTCGCGTACGGCTTCGGCTCGATTCAACTCTCGGAATACGCCAAGCGACAGGACGTCGCCCAACCCGCCGCCCGGGTCGAAGGCCGTGTCCACAATTCCGTTCTCCGCGAGATCATCGATGACCGTGTCCGCCTGTCCCTGAGTGGTGATGTCGGCCAGATAGACCCAGTGACCCAACCAGACGTCTCCGTCCTCCGACCGCTGTGTCGGCGTGTACCCCAACGAGCTCAGGTTCGTCAGAGCCTGCTCGACCTGGGCCAGTTCCGAAAACGGGCCGATAGCGACACAGCGCGCAACCGGCACGTTGGGCTCCGCCGCCAGTGTCTCGTCGAGTTCTTCAGCGGGCGGTACGATGACCTCTACGCGCGTCGGCTCATTCGGCGATTCCTCGAGTTCGCCGACCAGCGAGAGACCAGACACATCGGGATTCTGGATCACGCGGACGTCGGCCGCCGGTTCCGCAACCCACAGGTACCACGCGGCGAAGCCCAGATTTCCCAGCACGAGCAGCAAGAATAGATGACGCATCAGCTCTCTGCCGCGATCAGAGCCAGGCCCTCTAGTACCAAGTGCGCGCGGTACTGGACCCTGGTTTCCAGCCAGGGCAAAAGCGACTGTCCATCGCCGCCTGTGACCAACACGAGCGGCTCGGCGCCCAGCTCCGCGGTGATGACGGCCACCGCTCTATCCACAGCCGCCGCGAGACCCAACATCGCCCCGTGAGCGACGGCTTCGTCGGTCGTTCGTCCCAGCAACGTTAGTCCGAGCGGCGCCTCACCGGGCGCGACGGTCCGGCCGATGCCACTGGTTTCGCGATTGAGCGCTGTGGCGGCGAAACGGGGGCTCACCATGATCAGGCCCCCCAAGTGCTGCCCATCGCCGTCCACGGCATCCAACGTCACGGCAGTACCGGCGTCGATGACGCAGGCTGGACCGGCCGTTAGATGATGCGCTGCGAGTACGGCAACCCACCGGTCGGCACCCAAGCGTCGTGGATCGGCATAGGCACACGTTACCCCGAGCTGCTCGGCGACCGGCTCGATCAACTCGGGACGCAGGCCCCAGTGCTCGCCGGCCATCTCCATGAAACGGCGGCCCAACTCGTTGCCGGCGACATTCGTCGCGACGACCCGTCCGGCCTCTCCGGGCAGAGCGCGAACCAGCGACGCCAACGCCTGCTCAGGATCGTCTCGATGCAGCGCCTCTCCAGGCGATGACAGATCGCCGCTCTCAACTCGTGCCCACTTGACACGGGCATTGCCGATATCTACGACGACCGTCATGCGCGCGTTTTCACGCTGACGTCACCCGAGATGACGCGACGGATTCCGTCGTCGGTGTCCACCAACAATGCACCGCTCCCGTCGACTCCTACGGCGGTTCCGGAGATTGGGGCAGACGCAGCATCGATGGACACACGTCGGCCCCGCAAATAATCGACCGCGCTGAATTCGGCGTGATGCTGAAGAAAACCGTTGTCGCCATAGTGCGGCAGTAGTCGAGCCGAGGCCTCGATGATCCTCGCGGCCAGGACATTCCGCGATGGTGGGCGACCTTCCGTTGCGGCGTAGAGATCGACCGCACCACTGGGCCAGCCGGCGATCTGCTCAAGGTGTCTCGGCGTGATCGATACATTGATGCCGATGCCGACGACCACGTAGCACGGTCCCTGGCTCTCCGCAGTCAGCTCTACCAGTATGCCGCCCAGTTTCTTGTCCTCCCAGACAAGATCGTTGGGCCACTTTAACTGCACGTCCAACCCGGTCGCCTCGAGGAGAACGCGACGTACGACGACACCGGTTGCCAGGGTCAATGCCGCGAGATCATGCGGCATCTCTTCGAACAGCCAGCCCGCAGAAAAACACAGCCCGCCACCGAAAGGGGCAACCCACGCTCGGCCGCGACGGCCGCGCCCCGCGCTCTGATACTCCGCCAGAGCGATCGAAAGCTTGCCGGCGGCGTGCGGGGCGGCGTCGAGTAATGCCTGATTCGTCGAATCGATCGTCTCGTGCACATCGAGTCGTGCTACGAGTCGTTCGACGTCGGCGTCGAGCTCACGGAGGATGAGCGCTTTGCTCAGGAGATCGATGGGGCGATCGAGGAGGTAGCCGCTTCCGGACGTAGCCGACACGGATCTATCCGGAGCGGAACAGGTGCATGCGATTTTCGGTGCCCTGCCACATCCTTGCGATATTCGCCCGATGGGTAAAGATGAGCAGTGCCGCGATCATGACCGCCAACACAAATATACGATAGGCATCGGGTAGACCGGTAATCCCGACATAGGCGGCGGCTCCGACCGCAGCACCCATCGTAGAAAGGCCGACATATCCGGTCAGTACGATAATGACGAACCAGGAGAGTACGACCGGAAAAGCCAGAGATGGCGCGACTATGCACAGTACGCCGACCGCCGTCGCGCCGCCCTTGCCACCCCTGAAGTCGTACCACAGCGGGTACACGTGCCCCAGGACGGCTGCGAATCCGACCGAATAGGCGATGACCTCCCGGCTTAGTAGTGGATCGATACCGATCCCGGGGATATCGAGAGTGGGGAGCACCATCACCGGCAGAATACCCTTGCCGACATCGATCACCATGACCCACAGAGCGAAAACCTTCCCCTGGGTTCGCAGAGCGTTGGTGCCACCGGCGTTGCCGCTGCCGAGCTTACGTATATCGATGCCGCCACGCAGCTGCCCCACGACCAGGCTGCCCAGGACGGAGCCAAGGAGGTAGGCCAGAGTAAATTTCAGCCCGAGTTCGAGCATCGCCTAAGCTCGCCGAAGCATCTTCATCGCCGGATTCTATCATCGGCCATGGTCGCGGCCGGGTGGGTACCGAAGCCGTCGTCAGTTCAAATCGACCGCGAACTCTCGAAGGATCTCAAGGGGCACGATCTCCAGCGCACGCTGATGGGTTCCCTGCAACGCTACCCGTGGTGCCATCTGACTCTCGTAGGCCTCCAGCCAACGGGCGGCACACAGACACCAGCGGTCACCTGGACGCAGACCTGCGAACCCATGTTCCGGCCTGGGTGTGGACAGATCGTTACCCTTGAATCGAGAGAACTCCAGGAATTCCCGTGTCACCTCGACGCACACGGTGTGAGAGCCCAAGTCATCATCGCTCGTGTTGCAGCAGCCGTCTCGAAAAAACCCGCTCATCGGGCTCTCGTTACAGGTGTCCAACGAATCACCGAAGACATTCACGGGCGGGTCCATGGCTCGCGCATTCATGGTTGGTTCAGGTGCCTCGTCTCTAACTGATGTTGAGTAGCTTCACCAGGTTACCACCGACCATGGCCTCCTTCTCGGCATCGCTGAAGTTCGGCGAGTCGAGGATCAGATCCAGTGTGTCCGGCCAGACCAGTGGAATGTCCGTGCCATAGACAATCTGGCTGGCACCGATCTCGGCAACGAGATGCCGCAGGCCTTCTTCCGAGAACACCATGGAATCTACGAGGATCTGATCCTTTAAGTACTCGCTCGGAAGCTTCGTATTGGCGCAGTCCGCATTCGCTCGAACCTCGCAGGCCACTTCGGCGCGGCCCAGGTAGGACGGCAGGTAACCACCACCGTGGGCGCCGATCAGTTTCAGGCCCGGGAACCGATCCAGCGTACCTTCGAAGATCATGCGCATCAGGAACGTCGAGGTCTCGAGTGGATTACCGATGATGTTACCGAGGTCGCCCCGACCATCGAGGCCGGTCTCCGTCACGACATTATCGGCGCCGCCCGGGTGCATGAACACCGGCACGGCGAGTTCTTCCGCTTTCGCCCAGAATGGATCGAACCTGGCCAAAGTCAGCGCCTCGCCAGCGACATGACCCGCGACGGAAGCCCCCCTGAAGTTCAACTCTTTGACGGCGTACTCGAGTTGCTCCGCGGCGAGCTCGGGATGTTGCAGGGCGACAGACGATAGCGCCACGAACCGATCCGGATGACGCTCGATCCATTCGGCAATTCCTTCGTCCTGAACCCGGATGATGTCGTGAGCCAGTTTATGATCGGCCGCGTACCACCAATACTGGTTCGCACTCATGACCTGGACGTCGATGCCGCGTTCGTTGATCAGGTCCAGTCGATGTGGCCCGAGGAGCCGGTTGCGGGAGACTCTGCGCTCGACATTCGTACCACGGATGATGTCTTCGACTTCCTGGATGGCACAATGTCCGTGGATGTCGACGACCTTGACTCGCCGGCCGCCGATGGACACTTCCCGGCGCGGGACCTGGGCGACGGCTTCGAATAGG
>JAZFYK010000181.1:0-2294 GCA_036443505.1 Gammaproteobacteria bacterium
CGAATGTATACGAGCTTCTTTGGCCTCAATGAAAAGCCTTTTTCCATAACGCCTGATCCGCGTTATTTGTTCATGAGCGAGCGCCATGGCGAGGCGTTGGCCCATCTCGTCTACGGCGTCACCGAATCCGGCGGTTTCATACAGCTCACGGGAGAGGTCGGCACGGGCAAGACAACGCTCGCCCGCACCTTGCTGCAGAGCCGTTTGCCCGATAACGCCGATGTCGCCGTCGTCCTGAACCCGCAACTTTCGGCGCTGGAGTTTCTGCAGACGATCTGCGAGGAGCTGGGTGTCTCGACGGTACGCAAGAAAAACAGCAGCAAGGCGCTGATCGACGCCCTCAACAAATACTTACTCAACGCGCATGCCGAGGGCAGGCGCACGATTCTCGTCGTCGACGAGGCGCAGAACCTGGCACGAGACGTACTCGAACAGGTTCGCTTGCTGACCAATCTCGAGACGTCGAAACAAAAGCTCCTGCAAATCATCCTGATCGGGCAGCCCGAGTTGCGTGAGTTGCTCGCACGCACTGACCTGCGCCAACTCGCGCAACGCATCACTGCCCGCTACCACCTCGAGCCCCTGTCTCGGGATGAGACAGCCGAATACATCCAGCACCGACTGCGTGTCGCGGGTGCGCTCGGTGAAATTTTTGACGGTGCTGCGAAACGCGCGGTGTTTCGTTTCTCTCAGGGCGTGCCGCGGCTGATCAATGTCATTTGCGATCGCGCGTTGCTCGGCGCGTACAGCGAGGAGTCGCGGCGGGTCACTCGCAGTCTCGTGCGCCGGGCTGCGGCGGAAGTATCCGGCAAGGTCTACGCGCCTTTTTTGTCGCAATGGGCGACCCCGGCGATGGCTGCGGCGGGCTTGTTGCTGGTCGCGTATGGCGCCTGGTCCCTGTTTACGGAGCTGGAACGCGAGCCTGAAGTTATTGCGGCAATGTCCGCTATCGTCGAAGCGGCAGAGCACGAAGCGCCTGCGGAACCTGTCAGCGAAACCACGCTCGATGAGCAACTGCAGCTTGCAAACGACCTGACCAGTCTCGAGACCGCGTTGGTGATCTTGCTCGACCTCTGGGGTCTCGACAGCAGTAATGCCGCAAACGCATGCAACCCCGCATTGACGGTGCGTTACGAGTGCCTCAGACAACGCGGCTCCTGGAACAACCTGCGGCAACTGGACCGACCCGCCATCCTGACCCTGACGGACCGCCAGGGGAATTCGCATCGCGTGGTATTGACGGCAATGCAGGGCAATCGTGCCGAGCTCTCGATCGCCGGGGTAACGGTGTCCCACGGGCTCGACGAAGTTGCCGAGCTGTGGTTCGGGCAGTACCTCCTGATCTGGATGCCGGCCAATGCTGTGTCGGTCGCGATGAGTCCCGGTGCAAGGGATCCCAATGTCGTCTGGCTGCGTGAAAGTCTCGTCGCGATTGATGAACGCTATCGCGCCGAGCCGCTCAGCTCGGACACCTATGACAGCACGCTGACCAACCGCGTTCGTGAATTTCAACGTGATCACCGGCTTGCCGTCGACGGCCTCGCCGGGCGACAAACACAGATCATCATCAACTCGCTGCTTGCCGGGGATGATGTGCCACGCCTTACGACGCCCAGGCTGGCGCAGGACTAGACGATGTCTTTTATTCTCGACGCACTCAGGAAGTCCGAAAACGACCGCCAGGAACAGGCGGAGGCGGAATTTGCGACCGTGCCATCAAGCCCTGGCTCGCCAGCCGCACCCCGTTGGATATGGATACTGGGCGGCCTGCTCGCCATCAATGTCGTTGTCCTGCTGGGGCTGCTGTTGCGGCCTGAGCAGCAACCGGCAATTGCAACGACGGTTGCGGCCGACCCGCCGGCATCTTTTTCAAACCAGGTCGCCGAAATTCGCAGGAATCAGCCCGCACGCGATGTGGCGGAGTCTGCAACGGTTGCGCCGGCACCAAGCGCACCGCGGCCGCAACCCGTTTCGGTCGACAATCTGCCGGTGTCGAGAGCGGCCGTATTACCGAGCCTCAATGAATTGCGCGCCGACGGCACGCTGCAATTGCCTGACCTGCACATTGATTTGCACGTGTACAGCGACGTGCGCAGCGAGCGCTTCGTGTTTATTAACATGAACAAATACCAGGAGAACTCGCGCCTCGACGAAGGCCCTGTCCTGAATGAAATCACGAGCGATGGCGTAATACTTGTGTATCGCGGCACGACGTTCCTGCTGCCACGCGAATAATTCCGCACAGGACCTCGGATTTGAGCGGCCCGGTCTCGACGCATCTTGATGGCGACACA
>JAZFYK010000182.1:0-3613 GCA_036443505.1 Gammaproteobacteria bacterium
CGTTAAGGCGGTAGCCTTTCGTCTTACTCGGGGATGGTGATCTTTGTCGCCTGAGGGCCCTTCTGGCTCATCTCGGTTTCCATGTTGACAACCTGGTCTTCATGCAGGGTGTCCAGACCACTCGCCTCCACTGCTGAGATATGGACGAAGACGTCCTTGCTGCCATCCTCAGGAGAGACGAATCCAAAGCCTTTGGTTTTGTTGAACCACTTAACGGTACCTGTAATCATCGTGTAACCTCTAACTAAATTAACAACTTGCGTTCAATTGCAAAAAAGGAAGGGGATTTGCAGGAGATACCGAAGGGACTTCTGAAATGACCAACTAATCGTGCAATACGAACTTCTCTTCGTGCCCACACCTGGCCACGGAGGCCAGACGCAAGCGCGTAGCGCCTAATATAGGCCCACCCTGATGATTTGCAAGGTTTTGAGGCTCAATCTGGCCGCGCTATCACTCGAAAAGTCCCTCCAGCGCCTCACGGAGGCGATCCTGGACCGCTTCCTCGGCGTCTCGCCGCAGACGCTCCCGCGCAAGGATTTCCAACGTATCGCCCAGGTCGAAGCCGACGTCCGGCGCGCTGACGTTGCCGGTCAATTCCACGGGAATCGCGTAGCCGATCAGTTCGTCCACCATCTCGCATCCGGCGATGTCGATGCTGTCGGTTAGCTTCGCGACGAGGTCGTAGTTGAGGTTCCGAGTCGTCAGGTCGAGCTGGCCGCGTCCGGTCACTTCCATGAACGAGGCGGTAGCCTGCAGGTCGCTGGTGCGCGCAATCCCGTCCGTGACGACGGCACTTCCGCTCAGTAACTGGAAGTCGGTTTGATCGGCGTCGGCCGCGGCCGGCCGGGGCAGCCTCTCGACCGTATTGTAGAGACTGCACAAGCCGTGGCCGAGGTTGAACCCCCGAATCGCGCCGTCGCGAAGCGAGAAATTCAGGCGGCCGGCAGTCGTTTTCAGAACGTCGTCCAGGCCGCGGCCGGTGCCGATGAGCGACAGGTCGAGATCGCCGGTGCCGCTGAGGCTCGACACCCCGCGAAAGGCAACCAGGAAGGGGTCGAGTTGCATGCCGGAGGCCGTGCCGTTGAGCGTGACTTGCGGCACGCCGCCGCGGGCGTCCAGCTCCATGCCACCCTCAATATCCCCACCATAGAGCTTGGCACGCGCTGCGTCGATCGTGCCGACGCCGTTCCCGATGGCCAACAGACTCGACACGTCCGAGAATTGCAGGCCGGCGAGCTTGAGATCGCGGACCTCGACCCGGCCGTTCAGCGCGAGGTTGTGCATCGCCTCCGTGGGTAGCGTGGGGGATCGATCGGCCGGCGCGCCGGCCCCGCTCCGGACGGGTGCCGGCGGCGGCAGATAGCGATCAACGTCGACTGTGTCGATCGTCAGGCTGAAGTCGAATTCAGGATCACTGAGTTCCCGCACCGTAAACTCGCCCGTGATCGTGCTGTCGTCGAGTTGGAGCCGGATATCCTCGAAGTCACCGCGCTCGGCGGTGATGTCCAGCCGGGTATCGATGACGGCGCTGGTCAGTGCTTCAGGATCGGTCGTGACCGGCGGGGATCGGCCGAAGCGCCGGAACAACTCACGCGGGTCGAAGCGGCTGATCTGGAGTGCCCCGGTCCACCGGGGCGATCCGGTCAGCTCGCTGATCGCCAGCTCGCCCGTCGCCAGCATACCCAGACCTTCGACATCGAGCCCGTCGAGCGTGAGTTCGTCGGTCACCGCATCGTAGACGAACCCGGAGTCGAGTCTCATCATGCCGAGTCGCTCCGGAGTCAGGCCCTCCGGCAGCAGGGTCGGGAATATTTGCGCGACAAACGTCGGCTCCACTGCGGATGTGCTGATTTGACCTTCGTAGCGGCGTTCGGCGCGGAAGTAATCGAGTTCCCCCGTGATCGAGGTTGCCATCACTTCAGCGCGAATGTCCCTGACCGACAGCCGCTGTCGGGGACCGTCCAGCTGAAATTCCGCCGCCAACGCCAACGCATCGATTGCAGAATGATCGGCGCCTGCGAGCGCATCGGCCGGTAGCAGACTGAGTACGGCGCTCGGGTCGAAGAGCGGGACGGCCAGAGTTCCCGACGCGTTGCCGGCCGAATCAGCGCTCAGGTCCCCCGAGAGCTGCATGTCCAGAGCAGACACGCTCACGTTCGTGAGGACGAGTTCCGGGCCGGCGGTCCGCAACGCAAACTCTGCGGCCAGGTCCAGTCCGCCCAGCGTATCCGCAGCGCCGTCGGCTTCTACCTGCAGGCCCAATAAATCCAGCACGATGGCGAGGGGTTCATTCTCGATTCGTACCGCGCCTGTCAACTCGGGATCGTCGAGAAGATTCCGGCCGGCGATCTCCCAACTTGCCAGGATGCCGTTGGTGTTGGTCCTCAGATCGACGACTTCGACGGTCCCGGTGTTCAGATCCAGCCGGCTGCTCGCCCATGTTGCGCCGAGCTGCAACTCGGCCGGGCCGACGGGCGGGTTCCTCAGAGACGTCTCGAGCTGGGAATCGGAAAATGTGACCGTCCTGTCGTTCGCCGACACGCCGATCGTCGCCTGGAGACTGCCGGCGGCGCGCTCCTCGTGGAGGCCGTCCTCCAGGTAGAAACCCAGTCGCAGATTCTCGGCGAGGTAGCGAGAGCCCGCAGGGTTGATAAGTACGGTACCGTTGGCCGTGAGTTGAGCCGTGAACTGCGGTTCGACTCCGACCAGCTGGAAACTGAGTTCTGTCCTGACGGGCTGTCCGATCAGGATCGGGCCGGTTTCCAGGAAAAGGTCGGAGACGATGTAGCGGACGTCTATCGTGTCCTCGCGCCAGAAGACCAGGCCGTTGCTGATCTCGATGCCTTCGATATTGAGATCGAGGAGCGCGCTGTCGCCGCCGCGTGTCGTGTCGTCGATGCCCTCGGCGGGGCCGGTGCTCGCGAGTAAATCCTCCCAATTGCCGCGACGCTCGGAATCTCGGCCGAGATTCAACTCCAGGCCAGCCACTTCGAGATTGCCGAACTCAACTCGGGCTAGAAACAGCGGCAGTATCTTGACGCGAACGATTGCGCTTTCGGCCGTCGCGAAGGATTCTGCTCCGAACCCCTCCGCATTGCCCAGTCGCAGGCGCCCGGTTTCGACACCGAGCCAGGGAAAAAACGTCAGCTCCAGGTCGTCTTCGATGACAAAGTTTCGCCCCGTGCGGGTCTCCACCCATTCCGCTAGATAGCCCTTATAGTCGTTGGGATCGAACAGCACGCCGATAAAGATGGCGGCGCCGATGAGCAGTGTCGCCAATACCGCCGCCGATATGCCAAGGATCTTGAGTAGGGTCTTCATCTGCCTAAGTGACGAGAAGCTCGTGCCGGTTCTTCGTTTGGCCTATCCGGGGCTCTTTAGGTTCCCCGCGATTTCACGCCATGATCATGCTACAGCGGATAGACTTCAACCATGATCCGCCACATAGTCTCCGTGCACACCAGATGACAGCAAAAAGTGTTGAATTTGCGACTATCCTCGAAGTTGGCGCGCTCATCCGGTCCAACGAACTCTCCTCGGTTGCGTTGACGACATTGATGCTCGATAGAATCGAGCGGCTGGAGGCGAGGCTTAATGCATTTATCACGGT
>JAZFYK010000183.1:0-11429 GCA_036443505.1 Gammaproteobacteria bacterium
AGGGCAAGGTGCAGATGGCGAGCCTCGATCACGCGATGTGGTTTCATCGGCCCTTCCGGGCAGACGAATGGCTGCTGTACTCGATGGAGAGCCCGAACGCAGCCGGAGGTCGGGGCCTGGCGCTCGGCAAATTCTTCGACGCCGACGGCGTGCTCGTTGCCTCCACGGCCCAGGAAGGGCTGATCAGGATCTGGCCGAGCCCCCGGCCCCGGGTCGACTAGCGCGCTTTGAGTTCCGCTCGATACCGCTGGCTTCTGGCGACATAGTGCTCCGCGATCCACTGTATGTGTTCGAGTTCCTCATCAGTGACTTCGCGGATGCGCCGGGCGGGCGCCCCGACGATGACCGACCGGTCGGGAAATTCCTTGCGCTCGGTAATCAGCGCTTGTGCGCCGACGATGCAGCGCTCGCCGATGACGGCATGGCTCAAGATCGTGGCGCCCATTCCCACCAGCGAACCGGAGCCCACTGTACAACCATGCACGGTAGCCGAGTGGCCGACGCACACGTCACTGCCGAGTACGACCGGTGCTCCCGCATCGACGTGAAATACGGAGCCGTCTTGAATATTGGTACGGTCGCCGATCGTGATGCTGTCGTTGTCGCCCCTGAGCACGACGTTGAACCAGACACTGGCATGCTGCCCGAGGCTGACGCGACCGATGACGGCGGCGTCCGGAGCGACGAAGTAATCATCACCGGTCGTTCGTACGCAATCCTCACCTAGATCGTAGAGCATGTTTCATCAGCCTTTGATTCATTGTTTCTGTGGCAGCAGTTTGCCCTGCCGTCGGCGTGCGTAGAGATCATCCGTTCGCCTGGTCCGCTACAGCCTTTGCGGCAGCAGCGATAGCCTCTGAATCACCCAGATACTCCGCACGACGCGGGCGAAGATCGGAATCTAGCTCGTATACGCGCGGCGTGCCGGTAGGGATGTTGAGCTCGGTAATCTCCTGTTCCGAGATACCTTCCAACATCTTGAACAGCGCTCTGAGGCTGTTGCCGTGAGCGACAAGCAGAATATTTCGTCCGGCGAGAAGCTCAGGGGCGATGACTTTATCCCAATACGGCGCGACTCGAGCTAGCGTCGACTTCAAGGACTCCGTCGCGGGTAGGTCCGCGCGTGCGAGTCGACCATAGCGTGGATCGTGCTTCGGGTGCCGGGAATCTTCTTCGCTAAGAGGGGGCGGCGGTGTGTCGTAGCTTCGACGCCAGATTTTGACCTGTTCCGCGCCGTGTTTCTTGGTTGTTTCGGCCTTGTCCAGCCCCTGCAGGTCGCCGTAGTGACGCTCGTTCAGCCGCCAATCCCGGACGACTGGTATCCACATGAGTTCCATCTCGTCGAGGATTAACCAGAGTGTACGAATCGCGCGCGTCAGTACCGAAGTGAACGCAATATCGAAGGTATAGCCCTCGTCTCTTAGCGTCTGGCCAGCCAGCCGCCCCTCGGCGACGCCATGCTCGGTGAGATCGACGTCCGTCCACCCGGTAAAGAGATTCTTGAGATTCCACTCGCTCTGGCCATGCCGAACGAGTACGAGCGTCCCTGGATTTCTGCTGTCATTCATCGTAGTGCGTATTGTAAGGTCAGGAGGTCAGTCTTTCGATCTCGCGAATGGCTACGGATAGCGTTGCGAAGTCGATTACGCCCGACGCATCCATGTCCTTGAGATTCTGCCGGGCGCGGGCGATCTCGTCCTTGGACTCGACAAGCCACTCCGTCAACGCGTCTCGTGGAGTTCGGCGGCCGCGTTGCGCGAGTATCGACCTGATTAGCGCATTTTGTTGCTGGGCCAGGTTTTCCCGGAGCGTCGCGCGAGCCGTCGCGGGCCAGCGGCCTTCGACGTGAAGTTTTTCGATCTTCCCTCTGATCCAATCGAGCCGTAAACCTCTGCCGAGTTCAAAATACAAAGGCGCGACATCGCCGATGGCGACTTTGCAATCGTCGGCTATCTCGATGATATCCAGCGTCTGTGTCGCGACCGCCAGGGCCGCGAGTCGTTCGGCCAGGCCAACGGGAATGCCCAAGCCCTTGAGCTGCCCTACGTCCTTGCGCCGATTGCCGTCGGCGCCCTCCAGTCGTGCCAGCGATTGACGAACCTGTCCGACGCCGGGACTGAATCGCGCGAGTGTTTGTTCGATAGACAGCTCCTGGGGCCGACGCTTGAGGAGCCAGTAGACAGCGTGGCGCAGCCTCCTGCTGATCTGGAACAGCAGGTCGTATTGCAGTTCGGCCGGAACCTGATTGTCGCAGGCCTCTATCTCTCTCCATAAGTCACGGACGTCGAAAATCTCTCGGGCGATTGCGTATGCGCGCGCCACCTGGGCGATGGTCGAACCCGTGTCTTCTTCGGCTCGAATCGCAAAGGATGCACCCATGCGATTGATCATACTGCTGGCGATTCGCGTTGCGATGATCTCGCGACGGAGTCGATGCGACGCGATTGCGGCTGCGAATCGCCGCCGCAGACGCGCCGGGAAATACGCCTCGATCTCGGTTGACAGATAGGGATCTTCCGGCGTGTCTGTCTCCATGAGACTGTTAAATAGGTCGATCTTGGCGTAACTCATGATGATTGCAAGCTCTGGTCGAGTCAGGCCGTCGCCGGATTTTCGACGTTCATTGATGTCGGCCTCGGCCGGCAAGTCTTCGAGATCACGGTCGAGAAGGCCACGCGCTTCCAGGGCCCGAATCAGGTAGACGTTCTCGCCGAGCCGCTCATTTTTCGTCGTGCTCATCATGCTTAATGCTTGCGACTGGCCGTAGTTATTGACGAGCACGAGTTCTGCGATCTCGTCAGTCATCTCCGCGAGCAGATCGTTGCGCTTCGAGCTTGTTAGTTTCTTGTTCGCTATGGTGCTGTCCAGAAGAATCTTTATATTCACTTCACGGTCAGAGGTGTCGACACCGCCTGAGTTATCGATAAAGTCTGTGTTAACACGCCCGCCGAGCAAGGCGAATTCGATCCGGCCTAGCTGAGTTAGCCCGAGGTTTCCCCCTTCACCTATTACCCGGCACCGGAGTTGATCGCCATTGATCCGGACAATGTCGTTGGCAGGGTCGCCGACGTCGCCATGAGACTCGTCACTCGATTTGATGTATGTCCCGATGCCGCCGTTCCACAGCAAGTCGACCTCCATGCGCAAGATCGAGCGCACGAGTTCTGGTGGGGTCACGCTGGCGCGGTCGAGTCCCAGAACACGCTGAGCCGCCGGATGTAGCTCTACGATTTTGCTCTCGCGCGAATACACGCCGCCGCCTTCCGAGAGTTTCGCTGCGTTGTATTCGTCCCAGCCAGAGCGAGATCGTTGAAACAATCGTTTACGCTCGCTGAAACTCGCGCGCGTATCGGGATCCGGGTCGATGAAAATATGTCGATGATTGAACGCCGCGACTAGCCGGATATGCGGTGACATCAGCATCCCGTTACCGAAGACGTCGCCACCCATATCGCCGATTCCGGCGACGGTGACGGGTTGCTTTTGCGTATCGACTCCCAACTCCCGGAAGTGACGCTTCACGCACTCCCAGGCGCCGCGGGCAGTAATCCCCATCTTCTTGTGGTCGAATCCGGCCGAGCCGCCCGATGCGAAAGCGTCTCCGAGCCAGAACCCGTAGTCGGCAGCGATCTCGTTGGCGAAATCCGAGAAACTCGCCGTCCCCTTGTCTGCTGCGACAACGAGGTAGGGGTCATCGCCGTCTCGGCATATAACTCGCTCCGGTGTGACGACGCGTTCGTCAACGATGTTGTCCGTGATAGCCAATAATCCGCGAATAAAATTCTGGTAGCAGGCGACGACCTCGGACCGGACGGTCTCCGGATCACCGTCAGGCAGTTGTTTGCACACGAAGCCGCCTTTCGCGCCGGATGGTACGATGACCGTATTCTTGACTTGCTGCGCTTTCATGAGCCCCAGGACTTCTGTGCGAAAGTCTTCGCGGCGGTCGGACCAGCGCAGCCCGCCACGGGCGATATTCCCGCAGCGGAGATGAATCCCCTCGAACCGCGGCGAATAGACAAAAATTTCGTACTTCGGACGTGGCTCAGGCAACTCATCGATCTTCGTCGAGTCGAGTTTGAAGGAGATATAAGGTTGTCCGTCGTTGATGGCAGGTCGGTAATAGTTCGTCCGCAGTGTCGCCTCTATAACGCTCAAGAACGCCCGCAAAATTCGATCTTCATCCAGCGTCGTCACACGCTCTAATTGATTCGTAATCGATCGTTTACTTCGGGTCGCCAGCGTTCGCCGGCGCTTGCTATCGTTAGCGGGATCGAACAGGGCGTGAAAATACTCGATAAGCGAATGTGTGAGACTCGTATGGCGGCCGAGGACTTCCTGCATATAGGTCTGACTAAACGTCAACACCGTCTGTAGCAAGTACTTGCAGTAGGCCCTCAGTAAGGCGGCCTCACGCCAGTCAAGCCCGGCTCGCACGACGAAACTATTGAACTGATCGCTCTCTGCTTCACCCGTGAGCACGCGGCGGAAGCACTCCAGGAAACGCGGTTCGATGTCGTCAGGGTCCAGGCTCGTGTCGGCCGCGGGCTCCAACTCGAACTTCTGTATCCAGAGTACGGTCGTTCCGGTCGAGAATCGGTACAGCCGTTCACTGAGCACTTTCATGCCCATGTGCTCGAGTATCGGCAGCGCGGTATAGAGCTGAATCGGTTCTTCGAGTCGGAACGTTGTGAAATGGAGTCTGTGTGTTGCCCCCCGGGCCATTCCGTCGAGGCTAATCTCCAGATCGCTTATACCGTCGATGACGGCCGCAATCTTCTGAATTTCATCGCTCGCCTTGGCCGGGTCGACTTCTTCCCGGTAGCCGGCCGGAAAATGCTCGGCGAATCGATGGAAGAGGCTCAGGCCCGCGTTCGCGCCGAACTGCTCGAGCAGGGCCGCGCGAAGGCGGTCACGCCAGGTCTGTGCGACCGCCGCCAGCTGTTTCTCGAGTACCGCGATCTTGGGCGCACTCTTCACGTCGGGTGGTATCCGCACCGTCGCTTCGAGTCGAGCCAGCGCCGACTCCGACATAGTGAGCTTCGTTTCGATCGACGTTCCTTTGAACGCTCGCAGCAATAGCGCTTCGATGCGCTGTTGGGTCCGTGGGTTGTACTGGTCTCGCGGCAGGTACACGAAGCAGGAGTAGAAGCGATTGAACGCATCGCGACGACAAAAGAGCTTTACCTGATGACGCTCCTGGAGATTGAGGATACCGGCACTCATTTTGGCGAGATCGCTCGTGGACCCTTGGAAGAGATCGTCCCTGGGAAATGTATTCAATATGTGTTGTAAGGCTTTGCCACTATGACTGGTCAGATCCAGGCCCGATTTGACCAAGACCCTGTCGATCTTGAGTCGAACCAGGGGAACATCGCCGGGGCGCTCGGTGTAGGCCGCCGACGTGAAGAGACCGACGAAGCGCTTTACGGCTCGGGGCTTGCCGTCAGCGCTGAAGACCTTGACCCCGATCTGATCGAGATGCCCGCTGCGATGAATGGTCGAGTTCGAGTCGGCTTTCGTGATGACCAGCGGCGTCTTGTTCTTTGCGACGTTGCGTGCCTGGGGATTCAGCGTGATCATCGAGGGGGTCACGCTCGGATCGTCGCGGCTGATGCCGAGCCCTGTTCCTGGTACGGGCCGCAAGCGATCTACCGTCCTGCCACGACTCAGCTCGTATTCGCGATACCCGAGGAACGTGAAGTGATCGTCGGCGAGCCAGTCCAGGAAGTCGCAAGACTCGTTTAGAAGATCTGGTCGCGTTGGCGCAGTCTGTCGCAACTCGGTGTTCGCATTACGAAGTTCGGTCAGCATCGCTGGCCAATCGTCGACGGCCGCCCGGACATCGCCGAGCGCATCTTCCAACGCGGTTTGCAGCCTCTTCAGGATCTCCGCATCCGTGACCTTCGAAATCTCGATATGTATGAACGATTCCGGGCTGTGTTCCCCCTCTCCGCTAAGCGGCGCTAGTTCCCGGAGCTGGCCAGAAGCTGAGCGTTTTACGCCGAGTATGGGATGGATGAGTAGCTGCACGCGGTGGCCAAGACGGTTCAATGTCATTGTGACCGAGTCCACGAGAAAGGGCATATCGTCGTTGACGAGCTGAACGATCGATGCGTCGGAGTGCCAGCCATCGCGAGCGACCGTGGGATTGAAGACGCGCACGATGGCAACACCGCGACGGCGGCTTCGAGCCGACGCGACGTGGCTCAGGGCCGCCGCAGCCAACGCTTTCAGATCGCGATGACGCAGATCTTCCTCTGGTACGCCGGCGAAGTAAGCCCTGAGGACAGCGGCCCGGCTGCCCGGCAGGTCCCGGCCTGCTGTTTGACCTCGAGAGCGGCGGACGATCGCGTCGATGAGATCGCTGGTATTCACAACGTACTAGTTTCCTTCATTTAGCTATCTGCCGCGCGTGAAGTGCCTCTCAAACCCGTCTGTCAGTCGTGGCCCTGGTGTCGCCATCGTCGTGATCACTCGGTCAGCTCGACGCGATCTCTGAAGTAGTCCAGTGCTTGCGGATTGGCCAACGCGTCAGTATTTCTGACCGGGCGGCCGTGCAACGCGTCGCGCACCGCAATTTCTACGATCTTGCCGTTAATGGTCCGAGGGATGTCCGGCACTTCAAGGATCCTGGCAGGCGTGTGTCTAGGGCTCGCCTTGGTACGTATTGCGTCACGGAGTCGCCGTGCCAGGTCGTCATCGAGGCGATAGCCTGGCTGTGGGCGAACAAACAACACGATTCTTACATCATTCTGCCAGTCTTGAGCTACGACGATACTCTCGGCAACTTCTTCAAATTGCTCTACGACTCGGTATATTTCCGCGGTGCCGATACGCACGCCGCCCGGATTGAGCACGGCATCTGAACGACCGTATATGACAATGCCGTCGTGTTCCGTCAGCTCGGCATAATCACCCTGGCACCACACGTTCGGATACCGATTGAAGTACGCTGCCTCGTACTTGCTATTGTCGGGATCGTTCCAAAATCCGATCGGCATCGACGGAAATGCGGCCGTGCAAACCAACTCACCCTTCTGCTGCCTAATGGCGTTGCCGTCGTCGTCGAAGATCTCCACCTTGAGCCCCAGAGCACGGCATTGAAGCTCGCCGGGGTAGACCGGGAGGATAGGATTGCCGGCACCGAAGCACGCGATAATGTCTGTTCCACCGGCGACAGACGACAGTTGTAGGTCGGACTTAATATGCTCGTAGACGAAGTCGAAGCTCGCCGGAGCCAACGGTGAGCCGGTCGACAAGACGCTCTGAAGGCCTTCCAGGTTTACGTGCTCGTTTGGCTTATAGCCCGCCTTCTCCAGCGCGCTCAGATAGTTGGCGCTCGTGCCGAATATCTTGATGTTCTCCTGTTCGGCGATCCGCCAGAGCACACCCGGATCCGGATAAAACGGTGAGCCGTCGAAGAGCACGAGGGTCGCCCCGCTGGCCAACCCCGAGACCAGCCAATTCCACATCATCCAGCCGCAGGTCGTGAAGTAGAAGAGCACGTCTCCGGCCTTGACGTCGGTGTGTAGCACATGCTCCTTCTGGTGCTGTATGAGTGCTGCGCCGGCGCTATGGACGATGCATTTCGGCGTCCCCGTCGTGCCCGACGAGTACAGGATGTAGAGCGGATGCGAGAAAGGCATGGGCTCGAAGACTAGTTCTGCATCCTCTGCGGCGATGTCACTGAATAACAAAGCGTCCGGGAATGCGCTCAGATTGGGTTTATCGGATCCATAGGCGACTATGATCAGCGCTTGTAACTGGTTCAGCTTATCGACGATCGCTCGAACTGCAGGCCGAGAGTCGATGCTCTTGCCGTTATAGAAATAGCCGGCCGTGGCGAATAACACTTTCGGCTCGATCTGTCCGAAGCGATCGAGCACGCCGTCGATGCCGAAATCGGGTGAACACGACGACCAGATCGCGCCGATGCTGGCCGTGGCAAGCATGGCAACGATGGCCTCCGGGCAATTGGGGAGCAGGGCCGCGACCCGGTCTCCCTGACCGACGCCCGCGGCTCTCAAAAACTGCGCGACGCTTGCGACCTGGTACCGCAACTCTTCCCAAGTCACCTCGACGCGGCGGCCTGTTTCACTGTAGGCCACGATGGCGGTGCCGTCATACTCGGGTCGCAGTAGATTGTCCGCGAAGTTTAAAGTGGCTCCCTCGAACCACACGCAACCCGGCATGCGCTGACGATCGTCCAGGACACTCGTGTAATCGGACATGGAGCGAATACCGAAGAACTCCCAAGCCGCTGCCCAGAATGCTTCGGGCTCATCGATGCTCCACTGATACAGTCCTGGATAATCTTCGCTGCTCAGTTGCTGGCGGTGACGCGTCAGGAACTGTTGCATGTTGCTTGTTGCGATTCGCTGCCGCGAGGGCCGCCATATCGACTCGGTCATCCGGGCGCCTCCACGCGTTCGCAAGTCAGGGTAAGCTTCGGATGTTACAATGCTACCCCTTCCTACTACAGTCTCCTGCGTCCGTGTAAACCTTCCGACGCCGTTTGAGGGAGCGCATGGATAGAGAGGTCACGGAATTCGATGTCGTCATCGTCGGCGCGGGTCCGGCGGGACTCGCCGCTGCGTGCCGGCTCGGCCAACTGGCGGTGGCGCACGGCGAAGAGCAGCGTGTCTGCGTGGTCGAGAAGGGCTCCGAAGTCGGAGCCCATATTCTGTCCGGGGCCGTTATGGAGCCGCGAGCTCTGGACGAGTTGTTCCCGGACTGGAAAAACCTGGGGGCTCCGGTCGACGTGCCGGTTCACTCCGATACCTTTCACTGGCTTTTGAATGAGAACCTGGCTGTCAAGGCACCGGGGTTCCTCGTGCCTGCGCCGATGCATAACAAAGGCAACTACATCGTCAGCGCGGGACGCCTGTGCCAGTGGCTGGCCGAGCAAGCGGAAACGCTGGGCTGCGAACTATTTGCAGGATATCCGGCAACAGAGGTTCTTTACGATCGTGACGGCCGCGTGGCGGGTGTCGCTACGGGCGACCAGGGCGTTGCGGCCGACGGGTCCGAGAAGCCGGGATTTCAACGCGGTGTAGAGCTGCGTGCGAGGCATGTGATCTTCGCCGAGGGTTGCCGCGGCAGCCTGGGCAGAGAGCTGGAGAAACGGTTCTCGCTGCGCGCTTATAGCGACCCGCAGCACTACGGGATCGGGCTCAAGGAAATCTGGACGATCGACTCTGCGAAGCACGAACCGGGCACCGTCGTGCATACGCTCGGCTGGCCACTGGATAATCGCACCGAGGGCGGGGGCTTTCTCTACCATGCCCGCGACAACCAGGTGTACCTGGGTTTCGTGATTGCGCTTAACTACAGGAATCCGCACTTGAACCCGTTTGAGGAGTTTCAGCGCTGGAAGCAACATCCTCGTATACGCCGCGTTCTGGAGGGAGGCACGCGCATCGCCTACGGTGCGAAGGCCGTCAACAAGGGGGGGCTCCAGTCGCTGCCCGCCCTGGGGTTCCCGGGCGGCATGTTAGTCGGCTGCGAAGCCGGTTTTCTAAATGGCCTGAAGATCAAGGGCATCCACACGGCCATGAAGACCGGGATGCTCGCCGCGGAGTCGGTCGTCGCGAGCCAGCATGAGACCGGCACAGCGAACGAGCACTATGCCTCGGCAGTTCAGGACTCATGGGTCATGGGCGAGCTCCGGCGGGCACGGAACTTCAGCCCCGGGTTGTGCAAGCTCGGCACCCTACTGGGAGCCGGCCTGGCATTCGCCGAACACAATCTGTTCTTCGGCCGGGTGCCGTATACGCTGCGTAATCGACACGCCGACTACGATAGCCTGAGTACGGCCGGAGAAGCGGCCGAGATCGTTTATCTGCCGCCAGACGGCAAGATCTCTTTCGATCTGTCCTCGTCGGTCTATCTCTCCAATACAAACCACGATAAAGATCAACCCTGCCATCTGCAGCTTGACGATCCGGATGTGCCGATCGCCGTGAATCTGCCCAGGTTCGCCGAGCCGGCACAGCGCTATTGTCCGGCAGGTGTTTACGAAGTCGTCGCACAACCCGACGCAGAACCACGCTTCCAGATCAACGCGCAGGACTGTCTGCACTGCAAGACCTGCGACATCAAGGACCCCGCACAGAACATCCGATGGGTTCCGCCCGAGGGAGGTGGCGGGCCGAATTTCTCGGGCATGTAGCGTGGCGCCGCCGGCCTCCAGGTTGTCTCTTAGATAAGGAGTCTGCTACCGTCATTACGCACCGGGGTCGCAAGCCAATATCAAAGGACACGCCAAAATGAGCTTACCGCGGGTTGTGTTGTGGAGCCCGCTCGGGGCTCTCCTGGCCCTGCTTCTCCCCCTTTCCGGCCCGGCCCAGGACGCGCAGCGGCAACTCCTGGAGGATACGGTCACAGAGCAGGCCAGAATCGACACGGATTCCGCGCGCTCACAGCTTCGGATCAGCCAAGTAGCCGATGAGACGTCCGACCTGCTTGGGCAGTACCGGTTGACGACACAACAACTCGACCGGGTCAGAATCTACAACGATAACTTGACGGATTTGGTCGCAGACCAGGAGCGCGAGAAGACCGATATCGATCAACAGCTAGAGGACTTTGTGATCGTCGAGCGGGGGATTGTGCCGCTGATGTTTGAGATGATCGCTGCACTCGAGCAGTTTGTGTCCCTGGACCTGCCATTTCAGTTGCAGGAGCGCACGACCCGTGTGCAGCGTCTGCGAGACAACATGGATGCGGCTGACATTTCGATCTCGGAGAAGTACCGGCAGATCACGAACGCATACCTGATCGAGACCGACTTCGGACGGACGATCGAAGCCTATGTCGACACACTGGAAATCGACGGTGTCGAGACTCAGGTAGATGTCTTACGGATCGGTCGGATCGTACTGGCTTATCAGACCCCGGATCGGGCACAGTCCGGATTCTTCAGTCCGCAGACTCGAGCGTGGGAATTGCTACCTGACGAGTACGGCGCCGCCATCAATCAAGGCTTGCGGATCGCTAGAAGGCAGGTGGCGTCGGAGCTACTGCGCATGCCCGTTGCGGCGGCGGAGGATCTCCGATGAAGTATCGTGTCCTGGCCGTTGCGACCGTGCTGCTCGGCAATGCCGTCGTTGCTCAGGAGCCAGCGGCCAGTCTCGACGAGTTTATGGAGAAAGTCAGGACGCAGTCTCTGACTCGGGGCGTGGAAAACTCGGAACGGGAACGGCGCTTCGTCGCAACGCGCGATCAGCAGGCAGCCCTGTTGCGCGAGGCCGAGCAGAGTCTGGCCGATGAAAACACGCGCAGCGAGCGGCTCAAGACGCAATTCGATGACAACGAAATCGAGCTTGCAGATCTAACGGAGACGCTCCTCGTCCGCATCGGCAATATGGGCGAGCTCTTCGGCGTCGTTCGTCAAGTGGCCGGCGACACCAAGGGGATAATCGATA
>JAZFYK010000184.1:0-4198 GCA_036443505.1 Gammaproteobacteria bacterium
ATCGCAGCGCCTGAAACAAACGCGGCGCCAGCCGGGTCATAATGGTTGGCACCTGGAGAGTCGTGACGGAGTACGCTGTGCAAGAAGTCGTCCAAAAGTACTACGGGGAGGTCCTCGAACGAACCGAGGACCTGAAGACGGATGCGTGTTGCACGCTTGAGGCCCCGCCCGGGCATGTGACAGCCGCTCTGGCCGATATTCACGATGACGTGCGGGCGCGCTACTACGGCTGTGGCCTCGTGCTGCCAGAGGCACTGGAGGGCTGCCGAATCCTCGATCTGGGCTGTGGGTCGGGGCGTGACTGCTATCTGTTGTCGAAGCTGGTCGGCCCCGACGGTGAGATCATCGGCGTGGATATGACCGAAAGCCAGCTCGCCGTGGCGGAGCGCTATCGGGAGTATCACAGTGCCCGGTTCGGCTACCCGAAACCCAATGTTCGGTTCCACCTTGGGTTTATCGAGAAGCTCGATGAGCTGCCGCTCGAGCCCGAGAGCTTCGATATCGTGGTCTCGAACTGTGTCATCAACCTCAGCGAGGACAAGGCGGCCGTGCTGGCGGGTGCTTATCGGGCCCTCAAGGCCGGTGGTGAGCTCTACTTCGCCGATGTCTATGCGGACTGTCGTGTGCCGGCCGAGATGACGAAAGACCCGGTGCTCTATGGCGAGTGCCTGGGCGGTGCCCTGTATTGGAACGATTTCGTCGACCTGGCGAAGCGCGCCGGCTTTCTCGATCCTCGCCTGATTACCGACCGGCCGATCGAAATCACGGATCCGAAGATCCGGGAAGCCGCGCAAGGCGTCCAGTTTTTCTCGGCGACCTACCGGCTCTTCAAGCTACCCGGTCTTGAGGCGGCCTGTGAGGACTATGGCCAGACGGTGACCTACAGGGGCAGCATCCCGTACTACCCGGAGCGGTTCACGCTCGACAAACATCACGTTATCGCAACCGGCGAGGTCTTCCCGGTGTGCGGCAATACCTTCGATATGCTCCACGAGAGTCGTTTCAGCGCGCACTTCGAGTTCGACGGCGATAAAAGCCGCCACCAGGGTATCTTCCCGGGCTGCGGGACGACGCTACCATTCGATGCGAACGGTACCGCAGCGGCGGGCGGATGTTGCTAGCGCGCCTACCGCGATAGGCGGGTTCGGGCGCCTGGCACGGGTAATTCGCGCTCGCACCTGTACACATCGGCACGCATGAGGGCAGAATTAAGCCCTGAGTCATTGGGGTTCTGTCATGCGTGAATTCTGGATTGCGCCGTCAATCCTGTCGGCCGATTTCGCTCGTCTTGGCGAAGATGTCGATGCGGTCATTGCTGCGGGCGCGGATCTTATCCATTTCGATGTGATGGACAATCACTACGTCCCGAACCTGACGATGGGCCCGATGGTCTGCGAGGCATTACGCAACTATGGGATATCCGTGCCCGTAGACGTCCATCTGATGGTCAAGCCCGTTGATCGGATCATCTCCGACTTCGCCGCGGTCGGTGCGAGCTATATCAGCTTTCACCCCGAGGCAAGCGAGCATACCTATCGGTCACTTCAGTTGATTCGGGACGCCGGCTGCAAAAGCGGGCTGGTATTCAACCCGGCGACGCCGCTTACGTGGCTCGAGCATGTGCTCCATAAGGTCGATATGGTGTTGCTGATGTCCGTCAATCCGGGATTCGGCGGGCAGGAATTCATCGAGTCGACCTTGGAGAAAATTGCCGCCGCACGGCGTCTGATCGACGACTCCGGGCTGGATGTGCGGCTCGAGGTCGACGGCGGCATCAAACTGGACAATATCGGCCAGATTGCCCAGGCCGGCGCCGATACGTTCGTCGCGGGGTCTGCGGTCTTCGGCAGCGCCGATTATGCCGCCACGATCGCGGCGATGCGAAGTGAAATCGCTGCCGTCCACGCCTGAGCCAATTTCAACAGCCTGCTGGTTTGAGGATCTAGATGACCTGGACCGTACATAAATTCGGTGGCACGAGCCTGGCGGATGCGGCCTGTTTTAGACGGGTTGCAGACATCATCGTGAGCCAGCCGGAGGGCAATCTCGCGGTCGTGGTCTCCGCGATCGGTGGCGTGACCGATCTGCTGCTCGGCCTCATCGACCAGGCGTCCAGCGATCAGCCGGTGGAGGCCTCCATCGAGATCCTGAAATCACGTTACGAGGCCATGGTCGCTGAGCTGCTCCCCGACAACCGCGCCAAAGACCTGATACAGCAATTCACGGACGATCTGGAGAACATCGACAGCGTGTTGAAAGCGTTGTCCGTAGTGAAGTCCGCCTCCCATCGTAGCCGCGACCTCGTGGCGGGATTTGGCGAGCTCTGGTCGGCGCGATTACTGGCCGCGCTGCTCGAGGAAGACAGCCGACGTGAGGGTGCCGTGACCTGCGTCGATGCTCGCGACATTCTCGTTGTGGAAGCCGGAGAGATGGGTCCGATGGTCGTTTGGGAGCAGACCCGTGAGCAGCGCGAGCGCGTCATCCCGGACGACTATCAGGGCGTGGTCGTCGTGACGGGCTTTATCGCCCGGAATCGAGAAGGGCTGCAGACCACGCTGGGCCGTAACGGCAGCGATTATTCCGCCTCGATATTCGGCGGCCTCCTGGGCGCCGACGCCGTCCATATCTGGACCGACGTCGAAGGCGTGATGAGCGGCGATCCGAGCCGTGTGCCCGAAGCCCAAGTCATCGATGAGATCTCCTACAACGAAGCCATGGAACTCGCCTATTTCGGCACCAAGGTTATTCATCCGCAGACCATGGCGCCGGCCGTGGCCCACGGGATCTCGATCCGTATCCGCGGCACCTTCAGTCCGGAACGCCCGGGCACTCAGATTACGGCGACGCCCGAGCGTCGGGACGCCCTCGTCAAGGGCATCAGCGGCATCGACGGCATCGCGCTCGTCAATCTGGAAGGCGCAGGCATGATCGGCGTGCCCGGAACCGCCGATCGGCTCTTCGGCGCGCTGCGCGAGGCGGCGATCTCGGTCACGCTGATCTCTCAGGGCAGCTCAGAGCACTCGATCTGTTTCGCCGTCCCGGAGGATTCGGCCGATCGGGTTAAGGCTATTGTAGAAAGCGCCTTCGCCGCGGAGCTGGCCCAGGGCCAGGTGCAGAGCATCGAAGTCACGAAGGGCTGCGGTGTGCTCGCGGTGGTGGGCGATGGCATGGCGGGGCTGCCCGGCGTCGCGGGGCGCTTCTTCCGGACCCTCGGCAGCGCCGGCATCAACGTCCGCGCCATCGCGCAGGGTGCCTCGGAGCGCAATATCTCCGCCGTGATCGCCTCCAAGGACATGACGCGGGCCTTGCGTGCCGTGCATGGCAGCTTCTATCTGTCCGCCAAGACCGTCTCGATCGGGCTGGTCGGGCCGGGCTCGGTCGGAAGTGCCCTCCTGGATCAGATGGCGGGCGAAGCGGAACGGCTGCGGCGAAGCTTTAACCTGGATCTTCGGGTACGCGCAATCACGAGCTCAACGCGCATGCTGTTAGCCGACCGTCGCATCGACCTCGACAGCTGGCGCGAGGACTTCGAATCGGGCCGGGATACGGACCTGGAAGCCTTCGTCGATCACGTGCAAGCCGATCATCTTCCGCATGCCGTCCTGATCGACTGCACTGCGGAGGACAGCATCGCGAGCTGCTATGGACGGTGGCTGGAGCGCGGTATCCACGTCATCACGCCGAACAAACGGGCGCATAGTGGGCCATTGGACTACTACGCCGATCTCACGCGCATCAGCCATGGCGCGAATACCCACTTCCTCTACGAAGCGACCGTCGGCGCCGGGTTGCCGGTGATAAAGACGCTCAAAGATCTGGTCGAGACGGGCGACGAAATCACGAGCATCAGCGGGATCTTTTCCGGCACGCTCGCGTATCTGTTCAATGTCTTCGACGCCACGCAGCCTTTTTCCGAGATCGTGCGCGAGGCCAGGGCCCGTGGCTACACAGAACCCGATCCGCGCGACGATCTGTCCGGTATGGATGTCGCGAGAAAGGCCGTGATCCTGGCTCGCGAGGCAGGTCTGACCATGGGGCTGGCCGACCTCGAGATCGAAAACCTCGTTCCGGGAGCGCTCGCCGATGCTTCAGTCGAGGAGTTTCTGGACGGGCTTGTCGACCTCGACGCGCCGATGGCGGAGCGCTATCGGCAAGCACAGCAGGACAATCGCGTATTGCGGTACGTCGCCGAGGTGGA
>JAZFYK010000185.1:0-6211 GCA_036443505.1 Gammaproteobacteria bacterium
GAATCGTTCTTCCGTGCCGCTGTTCGACCGGAAGTTACGCTCCATCCGGTCCGGTGAAGCACTACATTACTCTGGGAATCTGGAGTACGATTTCGGAATACCTCTCAGGATAAGACCTTGATGATACGTACTCGAAGAATCGCACTAATCGTTACAATCACAGCAGTGGCCGTTCAGCTCACCGGTGTCGTCTATGCCCAGGCTGATTTCGAGGGTATCTGGAATCCGCAGCATCCACCGCGTATGGGACAGCCAGTACCGGATGAGGTCAGGCTGACGCCCGCGGGGCGAGCGGAATACGAGAGTTACAGCGCGGAAAAAGATCCGACCTTGCGGTGCCTCATGCCGGGCGTACCCCTGGGGCTGGTCGATCCCTATCCGATCGAGATTGTCCAGCAGGATCACCAGATTCTGCTTCTGTATGAGCATTTTCACCAGGTCCGCCGTATCTTCATGGACGGTCGTGAGGCCCCCGATCACTGGCTACCGTCAATCGGCGGTTACTCCACGGGTCACTGGGAAGGTGAGACGCTGGTGGTCCGAACCACTCTCATGTCGGCGACCAACTACACATGGACGAACGGTTTCCCGTTCTCGGGGGATGAGGGCGCGTACGTGGTCGAGCGTTATCGTCGGGATGGCAACGTGTTGACGTTCACGGGCGAGGTGCACGATCCCACGTACTACGAAGAGCCCTACGTCGTGAACGGTCGCTGGAATTCCGCACCGGACGGTGAGATCTGGGAGTATGAGTGTATTCCCGAATTTGGCGGTCTACAGTGAACGCGGAGAATGGGTGGCGAGCTGTTCAAGCCGGGAGATAGGCTAGCTGCCGTTACGGGTTCGCCGAGTCGAAGCGGGGCCGGATCAGTTCACCCTTAGGTCTTCCAGCGTACCGCTTCCCTGCGGAGCGTAGAATGTTGCGACTTCTCCGTTGGGCAGAAGTGCGTGGGTCACCCGAAGCATCGTCGCACCGTTCTGGCCCGGGTTACCTCTCAGCGTAAGCTTGTCTCCGGGGCTGATCATATCGCCAGTAACGCCGTGTCGGCGCATCATGTTGTTGGCCGGAAGCTCCGCAATCCATTCTTTCTCGTTGCCCTCTTCATCCGCCATCGTATAGATTAACCGGCCGTGGGGATTGGCGGCCGTGAACGAGACCGCCGTCACGTCGCTGTGGACAATCGTCGTGCCCATATCGAAGTAGTACCCCGGGCTGTGGTGGGCAGAAACGGAGAGCCCAGCCAACAGTGCCAGTGCGATCGACGGAATCAAAATCCCGAGCTTTGTCATCACTTCTCCCTCACTCGATACCCTCAAACTCCGGTGCGACTTCTATTCCGTATTGATGTGCTAGTCAGGACACACATTACCGAGTGGCCCGGAACCGCCAGATTCACGTGGTTACCGAGCGGTCATCTGCTGATATGCCCCTGCCGTGGAGCGAATCAGTTGCAGGATCTCCCCACTTAGCTGCGTATCCTGAGTTCCGATACTCGGATTGGGAGAATAGTGATCGTGCCCGATCAACTGCACGACACGCGGCATTTGACCGTGGTCGACGGTCAATTCCCGTACTAGGTCCACGAATGACTCCTTCCTTGTGGAATTGTCGAAGTCCGATATGGATATCAGTACTGGAATGTCCGCCCGTTGAATGTTTCCTAGCGTCGAGATCCCGGGCCACGTCGAGAGATCTTCCCCGAAGTAGGCGAGACGGCCGTCGGAGGGACTGGTGCTGTCCGTGCCATAAGTCCCCGATACGAGCACCACCCCGGCGGCAGTGGGAGTGCCGGGATCCAGGATGTCCGGTCTGAAAGCGTAAGCCGCTACATGAAACGCCGCAGCGGATTTGCCGATGACGAATATCTGATTGGGATCGCCGCCGAAGTCACTGATATTCGCTTTGACCCATGCGACCGCCGCGCCGACGTCCTCGGATCCGGCCGGCCACTTCGCCTCCGGAGCGAGACGGTAGGTGGCGTTGACCCCAACGAGCCCAAGGCTCGCGAAGTAGTCGGCCACATTCCGATACTCTTGTCTGTTCCCACGGACAAAGGCGCCGCCGTGAAAATACATGACGACCGGCATGGGCGTGTCACCGTAACGGTACTTGTCCGTATGCACGTCGAGCCGGTGGCGTTCATGAGGCCCGTAGGCCAGATTCTCGACGACGTCGAGCTCTCCCAGCTCATACACCCTGGGTTGGTCAGCATAGAGTGCCGATGTCTCTTGTGCACCGGCACCCCGTGCAACGATTTCCCTTATCTGCGCAGCCAGCCCCGCCGGCATCTCTCGTCCCACGGTGTCGGCATAGCTCCGCTTTTGCTCGTCGACTCGCCCCCAGCGAAACTGCTGGTAGATCTGAGCCGATTCCGCACAGGGCTGCAACGCCGCCTCGCGCGCGTAGTAGACCGGTGAGATCCATGGCGGCGCCCCCGCCAAGCGGTGCTCACTCTCCACGGTCATACAAAGATCAGGCCGGGATTCCGGGCTGATCTCGCCGCTCGGCCCCACTGTCCAGGACTGTTCCGGCGCAGCAGCGCACTCCCGGATATAGAGATCGCTGCCTGCGGCGATGCTTTCGGCCGCCAGGCACCGGCCAAACTCGGGCGCACCGATCTGCCCTGCCCCGATCCACTCGAAAAGCTGATCGACATTGTCTTCGCCGTACTTACACGAGTGCATCCGCAGATGGCCGTCCACATTGATATTCGGCGTGTGGCCGGGCACATCGAGACAATAGCCCCGCGTCTCATTATTTAAGGTGTGGGCCGTTTTCAGAAAAACGCCCTCAGCCTGCCCGATTGCGGGGAGTCCAAAGCTGAGAACCAGTGCGATCGGGAGGATGAAGCGTAGCGGAAATTTTCTGCCTGTCATGTCGTTCCCTTCACTGAGTGTCTTCTTGGAGCAGAGGCAGACTCATTATAGACATAGCCCGCCCGCGTGAGTACGTTTCCGGGCCCAGGAAAAGACTCCGACAACGCGGAGGCTGCAGGAGTCGCCGGTCATTCAACATTGCAGCCCTCCAAGGATCGGGTAATATTCAGGCCAACAGCGAGTCCGCTATCTGGGGGCTTCATGAGAGTCGTCGTCTGCACACCAGAGAAACCGAGTACACCGCGCGTCCGGCCAAGATCCAGAATGCGCGTACTCGCTGGAACGACCCTCATAGGCTGTTTCCTTCTCCATGTCACGCTCTCGCACGCCCAAGACACGCAGCCTGTAGACCTTTCGGGAGTCTGGAGCACCAATAGCCTGGACACATTAGAGAATCCCGCGTGGAACATCGAAGGGCAGTTTTCTTGCAGGTGTACGACCGAGACCTACGAGTACTTGCGGTCGCTCCTATACGATCCGTCCAACGACTATATGTCCGCCCAGGAAATCATAGAGACCCTCGCGGCGCATACCCTCCAGATCATCGCCGATCGGCTCACCGTCACCGGCCGGGAAGTCGGTTCAGCTTTCGATCTCGCTGATGATCCGGCCATTCAGTGCGAGCGCTTTGGAGTTTTCCGAACGATATTGCATTCTGATCCGATCGAGTTCGAGGTATACGACGATCGCATCATTATATTAGGCGAAGATCTGACTGTGGATCGTACGATCTACATGGATGGTCGCGGTCATCCGGATGGCGGGCAAAAAAGTGCGGCGGGACATTCAATCGGTTGGTACGAGGGACGCACACTGGTCGTGGAAACCGTGGATGTAACACCCAACCTTGCAGACGATCAGCTGGCCATTCACAACAGTGACCGGGCGAGAAGCATAGAGCGCTACACGGTCAGCTCGGACGATGAACGCAGACTGGAGGTGAAATTCACTCTGTACGACCCAGTGATGCTTCGACAGCCCCTGACGATCGAGCGCCCACGAGTCCTGACACCGGATGTAGAGCTCGACCGTTCGCCATGTGAAGTAATATCCGGGCAATTCTGACGAAGGGAACACACGGTGAAAGTTAAGATATTGATCTCTATCTGCGGTGCGCTGCTGATGACGCCGCCCGCCTCGTCTCACCACAACTTCGCGGCTCATTATCAGCTCGAAGAGACTGTCGAAATCTCGGGTGTCGTGTCCGAGTTTCGCTTCGTAAACCCGCATGCGCGAGTTTACCTCGACGTCAGAAACGAGGAAGGGGAGCTCGAATCCTGGATGGCGGAGGGAGACGCCTCCGTCGCCCTCAGGCGATCTGGGTGGGCAGCAGACGAACTCAAGGCAGGGGATCGAATCGAGATAGTCGGGCACCCGTCACGTGCCGGCTCCAACATGCTCGGATGGAAATCCATCACGCTGGCCGACGGCACGAACATCGGCGGTGGAGACGGCCGGCTGGAAGAACGATTGAGAATCCTGGAGGAAAGCCTGGCTAGGTTCCGCCAGCAGCGCGGACGCTAGTTGCCGAGCATCCATTAGCGTGAACGGTCCGAGAGGACGGGGGTAACGCTGAATGTGAGCAGCCATTCCGGGCCGAAGGCCGTCGGGCTCTCGATGTAATGAAAAAGTTCCAGATCCATTTTCAGCGGGATCCTGCCAATCGAAGTGGTCTTGGAAAATCCGCCTCCGATGGGCAGCAGAAGCTTGTTGTCCTTGAGGCCTTCCCAATCGTACTCGATGACCGGATTCGAAATAATCTGCCAGCCGTTGCCCAGCCCATAAGCGAAAAAGATTTTCAAAGACGTCAGATTGGTATCGTAGAGGGGGAGTTTCTCGTCAACCGCGGCGACATTCGTAAGATGCGTCGCCCAGGCGCCGATCACGCCCCACCGTGTCACTTTGCCGAAGGCGAATTCAGGCCCCAGCAAATACTGGTCTCTTTCACTCGAACCATCCCGGGATGTCGGGAGCACTGCGGCGGCCCCGAACATCGTGATGTAACCATTGTCATTGACACCGCCGTAGGCGAGGTCGACGCTGATGTCGCCCATGTACGAATGATCTTTACGCATCGGCGTGTCCAGCGGGAGAAAATTCGCAAACTGCCGAATCCTCCAATCAGCGTAATCTTGATCGATCTGGAACGGTATGGTGGGCTCGCCGAAAGTCACCGGAAATGTGGTGCGCAGTACGATGCTCTTTCCGTTATCCAGCAAAAAAGGTATCGACGGCGTGATCAGGTAAGTCAGCCTGGTCTGGTCGCTGGCGCCGTTCAGATTGCCCTGGAACGTGTTGTACTGAAAGTCGTTGAAGACTGCAGACAGGCTGCCCATCGGATTGGTGAGTTCCACCGCGATTTCGTCGAAAGACTTCGCCGACGTAATAACCTGGCGTAAATCTGCGGCCTGCTCAAGCCCGACATCCTGGGCCCGGGCAAGGCCGGGTTGCGCCGCGAGGACGGCCAATGCGATACAGGTAAATTTACTCGTATCGCTGCTATTACTGCGATGACTGTGCATAAAAATGAAACCTGGCTGGGCATGGAATGATACCCGAAGGAATCGCGACAGAACTATGTATACTACCGGGCTCGACCTAATAATACCTTCAAGGGATGGGGCCGAAAGAGGCATGGCAGACAGCATAAGAATATTCAAGCGTCCTGCCGTCCAGACCGTGTGCATCCTGGCGGCGTTAACGCTGTCCCGCCTTTTCCTGATCGCACTTCATTGGGACCGGGTAGCGCCCACGAACGGTGTTGGATTCATCCTGCTGCAGGGTGTCCGATTTGACCTAATCCTGGTAGCGGGACTGCTTGGCCCGATCTTTCTTCTGAAACCCTGGTTTCATACCTGGGGCCCTCTGCGCCGGGCCGGCAACTGGATCATCCCCGTTTACGCGGGAGTTGCCACGGCGCTGATCTTCTTCGTCGAAGCCTCCACGGTGTCCTTCATCGCCGAGTTCGACAGCCGGCCGAATTACCTGTTTGTCGAGTACATGGAATACCCGCGTCAAGTGCTGACTACGCTGACTGGCACCAATCTTCCGGAACTGGTCGGTTTCACCGCGCTCGCGGTTTTCATTGGCTGGATTGTCGCCCGATGGTTGCGCCGAGACCCTCGGTCCGACATGAGGATTTCCTTCGGCTTCTGTATCCTGGCGACACCAGTGACCTTCGTCCTGATGGCTGCCATGATCCGTTCCACTACGGATCATCGGCCCCTCAATCCAAGCAACGCGGCATTTTCCGGGGACGCCATGGTAAACCAGTTGCCCCTTAATTCACCCTATTCCGTGTTGCATGCGATATATGAGCACCGCAAGGAGGTTT
>JAZFYK010000186.1:0-9016 GCA_036443505.1 Gammaproteobacteria bacterium
TCGTGATGTCGACGAGAAGGTTATCGTCCTCGTCAAGCCGGATGCGCTCGAGCACGCGTAACTGATCGCTGTGCGGAACACCCTCACGGTCGATCCAGGTCTTGTCATTAAAATTGACGGTCTCGACAACGAGCGTCTTGCCTTCCCAATAGCCGGTGGAGTCACCCATCCACATCGCCGCCAGATCGGTTCGATGCTCGCGGCCGTCCGTAAAGATCTGCCTGACCGTGTGATCGTACTCGAACAGCATCAGGACCCGCCCCGGTGTCTGGAGAATTTCCATCGGGAACGGATGCAGGTAGATCCTGGGTGTGCCGGGACGAAAACACCGATAGACGGGATCGTTGGTCTCCCCGACCGGGACGCTCCTGGAACCGAAGGTCGGCTTCGCCTGGTCATAGCGCTCCTGCGCCCAGGGAGTCATCGGCGGCGGCTCGGCGCGGAACGCCGAGTTTTGAAACGGAGACCCACTCTCGAACCGGAGGTTAGTCCAGACGCCCGATAGATCGTCGCCATGCCCGCCGGACTGCGCCAACAGCGGCAACGATATTAAGAGTGACGTCGCCAATAGGGCGAGCGAGACAGATGCGCGCTGTGGCATAGTTACCTATTCTCCTGAAGCCCGGCTCGCGCTCCGGCTGCTTGAGTTCCTCGAGCTAATCGTTCCCGCCGACGATCGCGACGCCGTTGGCGTCGATAACCGTCCGCAGCCGCAGCGACGGCGCGCCACTTCTCGCCGGGTTACCTGAGAGAACGATCTCATCTCCGGGCCGCAGGATGTCTTTGCTCCATTGCACTGTGGAGCCGCGGTCCATGCGGGCCAGCCGATTCGGACTCGTCAATTCGCCGGACCACTCAACGACCTCGCCGTCGTCATTCGTCACAGCGATATAAATGAGTACGTGCGGATTGATGAATTCGAATTTGGTGACCGCTCCCGTGACAGTAATCGATTTATCGGTCTCGTAGGCTGCACCACCATGATGCGCCCAGGCGCCACTCGAAAAAAATAGCGGACCGGCGGCAAAGAGAGCAACCGAGATTATCTTCCTGATCATTCCTGCCTCCTGAGCGGCCGCGGCGGCGTGCTGCGCCGGGTCGGGACGCTCCAAATTCTCCATTAGACAAGTATCTCCGCGAGATACCCGCGCCGTCAACGCTCGCTCACGCCTGAAGCCCGGTAAACCAGAGATTAAATATCGTTAATATATCTTCTCTCGAATACCTACCAGGCGGCGCGTACCGGCTGGCCGACCAGGAAATCTGGATTCGCTCCCGGCCTTGGCGTGTATTTCTGTACGCCCCCGTTGTCCACCTCGGCCACATAGAAGTTCCCGTCCTGGTCCACGGTCATTCCGTGCACCCCCCACATGCCGCCCGGGAAATCGCCCCAGGTACCCCAGGCGTACAGGAACTGACCGTCGAGGTCGTATTTCAGGATCTTGTTCGTGCCGCGGTCCGCGGCCCAGAGGTACCCGTCCGCCGTGATATTGAATAGGTGAATGTCGGATGGCGCGTCGCCGAATCTCCATTGGTCGAGGAACTCGCCATCCTCGCTGAATATCTGTACGCGGTGATTGTAACGATCGTTGACGAAGACGCGATTCGTCTCCGGGTCGACCGCGATGCCGTGCACATTATGAAAGTAGCCGGGTCGAGTGTCGTTGCGCGAGCCATCCGCTTTCTCTCCCCATGACAGCAGGTAGTTGCCGTCCTTGTCGAACTTTACGACCCGGGTGCCGTTATAACCGTCCGCGACGACAAAGCTGCTATCCGGAAACCAAGCCAGAAATGACGGCCGGTTGAAATGCGTCTCGTCGTCACCGAGCTCGCCATACGTGCCGATGCTCTGCACGAGCTCGCTGCCGTCGTTCGTGAACTTGTGAATCACGTGCTTGTGGTCGTCGACGACCCAGACATGCTTGTCAGGATCGTACGGGTTGATGGCAACGAAATGCGGCCGTTGCAGCATCGAGTCCCATTGAGTCCAGGCTTCGATTACCTCGCCCTCGCCGTTGAGCACGAGGATGCAGTGCTCCCAGCGCGCGTCGACTCCCATACGACCACCGTTCGCTTCCCAGGTGGAAATTCCTTCCTCCGCCAGGCTTCCCGCGCCGCCGTTGCTCGGCAGGCTCGATGCCGTCGCGTCGCGCCAGGGCAAGCGCCCGATTGGGAAATAGACGCTCGGGCCAACGTCGAACAGTGGCTGCCTTACGGGTCGCTCGATATTCGGCAGCTCACCGCGCTGCAACACATAGATGCGGTCGGGGCTCTCCGCAAAAATGCTCTGCCCGGCACCCCAGGTCCAGTCCTCGTGTCCGGGCAATGTCGCGAGATCTTTCGGCCAGTCGGCCACGACCTCGTAGGGCCCGGTTATATCCTGTCCGCCGCGCTCGCCCGCAACCGCGGCGAATCCGCCCGTTGCGTGGCCCTGCGCGACGACGAACCGGCCGCCAAGCAGGCCGGCCAGCAGAAAACTACCTGCGATCGCAGCGATTGTGATGAGACGTCTACGCATGACTGCTTCCTCTCTGTGGGTCTTTTAGCGATCGACCGGTAACTCGGCCCCCTCGCGTGCCGAGCCAGTCAACTCAAGTATGTGTAGCCCCGTGTTGGCACGATCCAACGCATAGATATAGCCCCGCGGATCGTAGTTGACGTTATTCGTCTGAATGGCGGTCTTACAGCGCCGCTCGCCATCGACTTCGACACAACGCTCGTCGGTGTTCTCGGTAATCGCGGGGATGTAATAGGCGATCTCCGTCGGATTGAACGGGTCGCGGATATCCACAGCGCGCACGCCGGCGTTGAAATAGGACAGGAACAACGTGTTCTTATAGTAGACCGGTGCTAGCGAGTCGTTGGATGCGTGCGGACCGAACCGGCCGCCGCGACTGCAGAATCCACCGCTCGCCTCCGGCACCTGGAACGAGGAGATGCCGAATGGCTTGTCTTCCTCGGTGATGTCAACGAAGAAAACCGCATGCCGCGCATTCCCACACTCATTGGCAGTAACCTCCGACACCACGACCAGGATGTCCCGCACGCCACCGGCCTCATCATCGGCGTAGTCGGCTATCTCCATGCCGAGTATCGGATGCACACTGTGACCACCCCAATAGCTAGGGAGATCGATTCGGGCGATCTCGGGATAGAGGAGATTTTCCGGGGTCGGCGCGAACGCGTCTTCCGCGTCGGGGTCGCCGTTGACAAATTTGTCGCGATCGAGGATCTGGATGACACCGTCGCTATCCATTCCATAGGCGAGATAGATACGATTGCCGAGTACCGTGGGCTGATGAACTCCGGAGTACCCGCCGGGCGCGTCTACATTCGGAATCGGGGCATCCGGCTCGGTACCGACGAGATTGAAATCCCGGATGTGAACGGGCTCTTCAGGACGACTGAGATCGAACGCCTGGAGATTACGCCATTTTTTCCAGCCCGTGATGCTGGACGTCACATACGCGACGCCGGTCTCGCAATCCCACCAGTTCTTGTGCGTGCCCTTCGTGTCGTAGAAGTCGGCACCGGGCTCCATCGTCGGGGAGTCGCCGGTCCAGACGACGGTGACCAGGAACTCCGGCGCAGCCGGATCGGTGACGTCATAAAGCTCGTGGCTGACATTGCCCAGAGACCGGAGCATGTAGATCTTGTCCGGGTTTCCATTTCGCAGATCCGCACCGTTACATACCTGTACGTGCTGCGCGCCGGTACCCAGCGACATCGAGCCATGCTCTTCCCACGGCGGTGCGGCGATGTGAGCGAGATAGACCGGGTTGCGCGGGTCCGTCACATCGAGGACGGACGTGCCGTTGCCTTCAAGCTTGCCGTTCAAGGAGTTCACGGCCTCACCGGCATGATGACCGGCGAACAGAATCCAACGGTCGCCGTATCGATGCGGCATCGGCTGATAGGACGGCCGCCCATCCAACGGGTGATGCGCCAACAAGGCCATATTTTCTGCCTCCGCGGTCGTTTGGGACACCGCACAAGGCGTTGACAGGACAAGCACAGAAATCAGGATCGCAGTTTGCCAGAGCGGCTGGCGACCGACACGAGTGTTATACATCGAGAGTTCCCTTAGGTCTTTGCACCCACACTGCCTCGCGGCATGACGAGGCGATTAGTCGATTTGATTATTTTCAGTAATGCACGCGGTTCCGGTTTATTGTACCGATCTCCGCCAAATCCTGGAATGCCCTCTTGGAGGACGCTAGTGAAGACTAGCTAGCTAGCCAGCCAGCCGGACGCGGTTCCGGCCTTCACGCTTGCAGGTCAGCAGCGCTTCGTCCACACGCGCGATGATCTCTTCTATCGTGACATCGTAACCCCGTCCCAGGGCCGTGTAACCGAGGCTGATACTCACCGGAAAATCTTTATCCCGAGTGTGGATCGGTGTCTCGGCGATGGCCCGGCGCGCCCGTTCCGCGATCGTCGCCGCCTGGGCCTCGTCCGCGCCGGGTAATATGAGCAGGAATTCATCACCACCGTAGCGACACACCACATCTTCCGGGCGCAGGCTGCTGACCAGCGTCGCCGCTATGCTCCTCAAGACGAGATCGCCCGTCTGATGTCCGTAGGAATCATTGATGAATTTAAAGTTGTCCAGATCGAGAAGACAGATCCCTACGTCTTTGTTCTGCTCTTTCCCTTTGATCAGTGCCGACTTGAGCAGTGCCATCGCACCACGCCGGTTCCAGACCCGAGTCAACGGGTCGAACATTGCCTGTCGGCGAGCGGTGCCGAGCTTCGAAATAAGCTCTGACTGAGCGTCGGTCAGCAGGTCCGCGACAAGCTCGCGCTGCGTCATCTGCCCGAGATCATCTAACGATTCCGTATCCGCGCTCGAGAACTGCCTGGGCTTGTGATCGAAGACGCAGAATGTTCCGACGAACAGGCCCCAGGTGTCGTGCAGCGGATAGCTGGCGTAAAATCGGAACGCCGGCTGCCCCGTCACGAGCGGATGATCGGCAAACCGGGAGTCCGATTTCAAATCTGGGACGATACACAGGCGGTTCTCGGACGCGACCACCGCACAGAGGCTGTCCTTCACCGGCAGCTCCGAAATCTCCCATCCACAGACCGACTTGAACCATTGCTTCTTGCGATTGAGCAGCGTCACAGCTGCAACGGGTACGCCCAAGACGCGCTGCGCCAGACGCGTGATGCGTTCGAACCGTTCTTCTATCGGTGTATAGAAGATATCGACCGTGTGCATCTCAGCGAGCTTGAGCGTGCCCGTACTCGCCAGCAAATTATCTAACTTGGACGTTTTGCCGTCTGAACTCACTACGCCGCTCCCTGGCTCGCACGGGATATCCCTGTCCCAGTGTACGCCGGCACCACAGTAACTCCTGTGATGGACTTCTCAGAGGAGCGTCAGTTCGATGGGCGCTTTTTACCGTCGCCGTTGCCGTTACGGTTTCGACGGGACCACATAAGCAAGCCGATGACGCTGAGCGCGATCAGGATGACGCCGACCGCATCCATCAGGACTGGGCCGGCGCGAGTGAGGATCTTGCCGCTGTGCAGATCCAGAATCACCCGCTCCAGGCTCAGGCCCCGACCGCGATAGAGCCCTTGCAGAATCTCGAGTTGATCCTGGGGTATGGCAGATGGAACCGGCCACTGGATATCGGCGGCGTCTAAGTCCAGGCACGGATTGAACGTCAGCAGATCTTCGTCGGTTTCATACAAGTAGTCGTCGCCGCGCAGGAGGAGAACGGCTCCCGCGACACCGATGGCCGTGACCCTACCGGGCAAGAAGGCCTGCGTATCGACACGCTCCACCAACGTGCCGTCCCGTGTGACGAGAAGCACTTCGGTGGGCGTCGCGATCGCAGTGAACGAAGGCATCGATACTGCGCCGACGAGCGCCGGGATCCCAGCCGTCAACTCATTGTCATCGTAATAGAGGCGCTCTCCGATCAGACTGACCCGATGAGACGCTGCAGTGAAGCTCGCCTCGGTCGGCGGCACGACGACGCCGTACCACTCCAACAGCCAGGGCGACCGAATATAGTGCCTGTCCAGGCTCAGGTCACCGGCGTGATTGAGGGCGATGCCGGTGATACTCAGCAACAGGACGAACACCACCGAGCCGACCCCGAGCCAACGGTGCGTACGAGACAACCAACGTTGCGCAGGCGTCAGCCGAGAGCCATTCTTAGCCATCGGCCTCACCCGTGTACCGGTATAGGAACAATGCCAAACGAACGACTCGGGTCACGGCATCGACCGACAGCGTCGCGCCTGTGATGCTGTCGATCTGCCTATCGATCTCATTTCGCGTATCGAGTCTGGCATCGTTGAATTGGTCGGTGAAAAAAGGATAACGCACTTCCCAACCCCGCGACTCGCGGAATTCGATTACCCGGACCATCGAAGCCGTGTCGTCTTCGACGACGACACCGACGGTGATCGGCTGTACCTTGCCGACCTGATCGAGGATCCAGGCGGTTCGCCGATCACGGCGCCAGTATCTAACCCGTAGCGAGGCGATGCCGTACCCGAGCGTGTCCTCGGCTGACTGGCGCAGCTCGTTGGTCACCCAGAGCGTGTTCGGCACCGGTTCGTCGTTCGGAAAGGCAGCAAGGAGATAATCCGCAGTCTCCAGATAACGCCCTTGACTGCTGGCCGACGTCATCGTGGCGAGGCAACCGACAAGTAAGAAGACGTATCTCACTGCTCGCATCTCCACTCGTTCCTACAGAGCCGTCGCCATCAGAACTGGTAGCCGATGCCGAGATCGAGCGCGCCGAAATTCCTGCCCGCCTCGGAGGGCAAGACGTGTTTTCGAGAACGATAGTCAACCTTCACCACGACGCCCGGAACCGGCCAGAAATTCACCCCCGCCTCCCATTGCGTGAACATATCCTGGTCTCTGGCTCCGTCGACATCTTCGTAGCGCGCATAGACACCCCAGTTGGGGCCAATTCTCACGCTCGGCTCGACATACCAACCCGATTGCTCGTCAGCGCCTGCAGCTTCGACGGCCACGCCGTCGAAGGACCACTGGGCGTACAGCGCTCGGAGAAAGAAATTCTCCCAGTTGTAGATTGCATGGGTCGTAAACAGGCTGCCCGAATCCAATCCGTCGCCCGCTATCTGGCTTGGATCCCGCTGGTATTGGTAGCTCGCAGACAACTCCAGGCCGGGCAGTCCGGTGAATTTCAATCGGCCCGTGTAAGCCGGATCGTTGGCGGTGGCCAGGCCGACTTTCTGGCGCCCGCTGCGGACCCGGAACGCGTTGCTACCGGTCGTCGACATCTCGAGTCCGGAATGCAATGCGAAGTTCCAGCTGAGCCCACTGGCGAAGTTGCCGCTGAGGCCGGCTCCCCCCTCCCACCACGTCGACGGGATAATCTCGGTCTCAACGCTATTGCGTTCGACGCCGAAGAACGTGGGCGGTTCGTGAGTTTCGTTGAGGATCCCAACCGGGACCAGAAACAGCCCGCCTTGTGCAGAGGTATTATCGTTGAGCGCGAAATCGATATACGCCTGCTCTATCTCAATCTCGCCAGGCAGGCCATCGCCCGATAGCGCGTGTTCCAACTCGAGCTCGGAGTAAAAACGTACCCGGTCGTTGAACTCGTGAGCGAAGAAGAGCACGAAGCGATGAAAATCGATCTGGTTCAGGTCCCGAGTGGGGTCATCTGCCTCCAGCCGGTTATAGTGAAGCTCGCCGTAACCGCCGATCGACGTGTCCGAGCCTCTGGCGGTCGAGACCTCCAGTGTTTCGACGTAATCGGCCGTGGCGGCGACCCGGTCCTGGGTCGCTTCGATCGACTCCTCTGCCCCCGCGATCTGCCCCTGTGCGGCACTGACCTGCCGCTGCAGCGCTTCGATCTCCAGCTGTTGCTGCTGAATGATCTCCCACAGCGCCTCAAGCGTCGGCGCATCCTGCGCGGCAGCGGGGAGGGACATCCCGAGGAGGGATGCGAAGGCAACCAATATCAGCCGGACGGGCACGAGTTCCTTGTCCTATGCCATCGCGTGAAACGGAGGGGTAGCAGGTTATTGAAATCTTAACGCGAATGCAAATCATTCTCATTCCGAATTAGGTGCTTACGGGCCCGTACTGAGCCATTTGTGACCTACGCCCGATATTATGTTGTGTCCGATGCCGGCTTGCCGGAATAGCAGCCGCAGGCTAGGCACGCGTATCGTTATCGGCGTCGGCGATCGCCCGGAGCTCGGGAAACATGACGACCGTACCCGGGCTGACGCGATCCAGATCCAGGTCTGGATTGAATTGGCGCAGGAGCCAAACCGGTATCTGGTACGTTCGCAGTGCGAGAATATAAAGCGACTCCCCCGGCAACACGACATGCTCTCGCGTGTCGGAAATCTGATAAGCGAGGAAGAACGCCTCCTGGGTCTGGCGCTGATACTCGGTCCGGCGCTGCTCGAAGGTAGGACGATCCACTTGCGAGAAACTCAAGCCGAGACGCTGGCCGATCACGACAGCCTCGCTGAACGGCATCCCGTTGATATCCCGCAGGCGCTGAGTCCGGATTTCGAGCCAGTCGGCATAATGCCCGAGCGTCTCCATCGCCTGGACCTCGATGGTGTCATCGGCAGCGACGAGATAATCACTGGGGTCGGCCGCCATCTCAGCCTGGACACTCGCCAACACATTTACGTCGGGCGAGAACTCCGGCACCGGCTTCGGTTCCAGCGAATCGGCCACGAGGGCCGGCGCAGCCGCATCGGCCGGCGTGTCGGAGGGCTTGCGTATAAAGACCGGCGGCTCCGGTACCCGCTCGGCCCGTAGGAACGCCACGGGCCCGGGCATCGCTGGCGTGAGCACGGCGACCACCGACGCCTCCGGTCTCGGTACCTGTCTAGCGGTCGTTGTCGCGTTCGACGCCGCGGGCGGCGACGCGGCCGGAACCAGTGCCGCCTGAGCGGGCTGCTCCACGCGCGCGAGCACGACTTCGACGACGGACTCGTCCAGCGGCTCGGTAGGATTCACCAAGCGCAGTTCCTGGCCGACGTAGATCAGATTCTT